>JANXYQ010000106.1 GCA_025355995.1 Spirochaetaceae bacterium
GAAACGGATCTCGAGCGAGCGCCTCGACGCGGAGACCACGGCGAGGACGTCGGAGACATCGATGCCCTCGAAGGCATGGGCGCGTATGAAGCTGACCGCCCGCGCGACGAGCTCGTCCTCGCAGGCGAAGATCCGCGTCGATTCGCGCTCAGCCACGTCCTTGGGCGGCACCGCGATGCGAGAACCCCCCGGCGGGCCGCCGCCTTCCAAAATCGCGTCGAGGGCCGCAGCGGCTCGGAAGCCGATGCCCTCGCAGTCGAGCATGATGCTCGAGAGGCTCGGCGAGGCCAGCTCGCAGAGGATGTCCTCGTTGTCCACGCCGAGTATCGCCAGGGAATCGGGGACCGCCAGGCCGAGCTTCCCCGCGAGCTCGGCGGCGCGCAGGCCCGTCGTGTCGTTGCAGGCGAAGAGGGCGGCCGGCGTTTCCAGCCCCGAAAGGAAGGCCGATAGGCTCTCCGAGTCGCCGAAGCCGACCTCCCACCAGGAGAGGGAGCGCTCGAAGGAGGGCAGGGGAGGCCGCTCGGGGCGCCGCTCGAGGCACTTCTCGAAGCCCTTCTTCCGCTGATCGGACCAGAGGGTCCCCGAGACGCCCAGGAAGGAAAAGCGCGTGAAGCCGCAGCCGAGGAGATGGAGGCCCGCCTTGTAGCCGGTAAGGAAATCGTCGTTGGAGACGCAGCGGAAATTGGGCCGGGCGTAGGCGCCGGCCACGTCGACGACGGGCAGGCCGAGGGCGGCGAGCCTGTCGGCCGTTTCCGCGTCCTCCACCCGGGCGATGATGCCGTCTCCCTCCCAGCTCTCGAGGTCGGTGAGGGAGCGGAACATCCACCCGTAGCCGTAGATCCGCCACTCGGGCTTGGTCTTGGCGTAGCGCACGAGGCCGCGGGCGATCCCATGCTCGTAATAGTCGGAGAGTTCCATGCAGAGGGCGATCTTGCGCATTACGAGAGTAAGTATACGCAGATTGAGTATGGCAAGCCAGGGCCCGGGGACGTACTATCAGATCGATAGAATGTCGAGGCTCAGGAGGATCACATGGAATACGAGTTTCCCAAGGCCAAGGAACCGATACCTTCCGCGGGGAAGGACGAGCTCATAGTCATCGCGGGCGCTGGCGGCTTCATCGCCGGCAACCTGGCCGCCTACTTCAAGAAGAAGGGCTTCAACAGGATCAGGGCGATCGACAAGAAGCCCGTCTCCGAGTGGTATCAGACCGTGAGCGGCGTCGAGAACCTCAGCCTCGACCTTTCCATCGAGGAGAATTGCCGCCGCGCCGTCGAGGGCGCCGTCGAGGTGTACAACCTCGCCGCCGACATGGGCGGCATGGGCTTCATCGAGACGCACCGGGTGGATTGCCTGCGCTCGATCCTGATCAACACCCACATGGTCGAGCAAGCCTGGCGCGCCGGCTGCAAGCGCTACTTCTACTCGTCCTCGGCCTGCGCCTACAACACCGACCTCCAGAAGGACCCGCACGTGCGCGCCCTCAAGGAGAGCGACGCCTACCCCGCGATGGCCGAGCGCGGCTACGGCTGGGAGAAGCTCGTCTCCGAGATGTTCTGCCAGGAGTACTGGGCCGAGCGCGGGATGGCTACCTTCATCGCCCGCTTCCACAACGTCTACGGCCCCTTCGGCACCTGGATGGGTGGCCGCGAGAAGGCGCCGGCCGCCATCGCGCGAAAGGTCCTGGAGGCGATCGAGTCAAAGAGCGGGGCGATCGACGTCTGGGGCGACGGCACCCAGACCCGCAGCTTCATGTACATCGACGACTGCGTGAAGGGCATCGACATGATCACCCACTGCGACGAGCTCGTCGCTACGCCCCTCAACCTCGGCTCCTCCGAGCTCATCGAGATCAACCACCTCGTCAGCCTGGCCGAGGAGATCGGCGGCGTGAAGCTGAAGCGGACCTACAAGCTCGACGCGCCCAAGGGCGTGGCCGGCCGCAACTCGGACAACGCCTTCATCAAGCAGGTCCTCAAGTGGGAGCCCTCGACCACCTTCAAGGTCGGCCTCGAGAAGACCTACCGCTGGATCGAGACGCAGCGAGCGGCCCGCGCGGCCGGCAAGCGCGTCGTCGACTGAGATGTCGAACGACATCGCCGACGTCATAGGCGGGATACCGTACAGGCTCGCGCTCTGCGGGGGTTGGATCGACCAGCCCTTCGTGTCGGAGCGCAATCCCTCGCCGCCCGGCTCCATGACGGTGGTGGCCGTCGAGCCGGATTTCCGCTTCATGGACTACGCGGGGATGGCGACCAGCACCCGCAAGGTGGCGGCGAGGCTCTGGGGGCCGCGGCTTCCCGCGCGGCCTCCGGAGGAGCTGGTCCGAGAGCTCTACGCCGAGGAGAACGGGGGCAAGGCCGAGCCCTCGGGCTCCCAGGACATGGTGGGACTCGTATACCCGGGGATAGTCCGGATGGATTTCGACGCCGCGAGCGAGGGCGGGCTCTTCCCGGCGAGGATCGAGAGCTGCGAGGATCCCGGCGTGATTGCCTGGCTCGAGCGCAACATAAAGATCCTCCCGGTCTCGCAGCGGCCCGCGGGCTACAATCCCCTCGTCGTGAAGAATCTCGATCCCGGCTGGATACGGCGCCTGGGCGAGTCGGGGCGCGACTGCTTCGACTCGATCGTCGCCAGGGACCTCGCGGGGCTCCAGGCCTCGATGGGCGAGTGTATGGGCGCCTGGGAGGCCCTGCTCCCCGCCACCCTCGCTCACCGCCTCATCCAGGTGGACCTCCTCGGCCTCCTCGAGCACTACCGGGGGGAGTACGGCGGCGCGATGTACTCGGGCTGCGGCGGAGGTTATCTATATATCGCTACCGATAGGGCGGTGCCCGGGGCCTTCGGCTTCCGCGTGCGGCGCTCCGGCGCCGGCGGGAAGGCGGCATGAGGCGGGTCTTCGTCCAGGGCGCCTTCGACGAGGCGGGATCGACCCAGCTCCGCTTCCTCCAGGAGGCGGCCAGGCTCGGTCCAGTGACGCTCGTCCTGTGGCCCGACTCGGCGATCGAGGCGATCCGAGGCGCGCCTCCCAAGATGGGGCTAGCCGAGCGGACCTACTATTTCGAGGCCCTGTCCTATGTGGACAGGGTCGATACCGGAGCTCCGCGAAGCGATACGGCGCCCGTGGGCTTGGATCCCGACCGCCTCGAGACCGAGTTGGGCGGGGACCCGGCCGTCTGGGCGCTCTCGCCCGCCATCGGCCGCGCGGAGGAATCGCCGAACGCCTCCAAGCTCGCCTGGTGCGGCTCGCGCGGGGTGGAGCTGCGCTCCATCCCCCCGCAGGCCCTGGCCGGCTTTCCCTACCTCCCGCCTCCGGTCGATTCGCCGCGCCCGCAGGGACTCAAGCGGGTCATAGTCACGGGCTGCTACGACTGGCTGCACACCGGGCACCTCCGATTCTTCGAGGAGGCCTCGGCCTACGGGGAGCTCAACGTGGTCATCGGCTCCGACGCCAACGTGCGCCTGCTGAAGGGGGAGGGGCACCCACTCTTCTCCGAAGCGGAGCGCCGCTACGTGGCAGGTTCCTTCCGCAGCGTCGGCAGGTGCCTCGTCTCCTCCGGCACCGGATGGCTCGACGCCGAGCCCGAGATCAAGGCGCTCGGGATCGATCGCTACGTCGTCAACGAGGACGGGGACAAGGACGAGAAGCGGAACTATTGCGAGCGGAACGGCATCGAGTATATCGTCCTGAAGCGTACTCCCAAGGAAGGGCTGCCGCGCAGGAGCAGCACCGACCTCCGGGGATATTGAGGAGACGAAATGCGTCATGCCCTGATATTGGCGGGAGGCTCGGGGACGAGGCTCTGGCCCCTCTCGCGCGAGGCTCTGCCCAAGCAGCTCGTCCCCCTCGGGGGCCTCGGCGGGGGGACCTCCGGGGCGGGGCGCAGCCTGCTCGAGGAGGCCTACGGCCGGCTCGAGGGCCTCGTTCCGGCGGAGCGACGAATCGTCTGCGGCGCCGAGCGGCATCGAGCCGCCTCCCTGGCCCGCCTTCCCTCGGCGCGCTATATAGGGGAGCCCGAGGGCAGGGACACCCTGGCCGCCTTGACCCTCTCCTCCGCCCTCGTCGCGCGGGAGGATCCCGAGGCTATCCTGGCCATATTCACTTCCGACCATATTATCCGTCCCGAAGCCGAGTTCCGAGCCCTCGTGGATCGCGCCTACGCCTTCGTCGAGGCGGAGCCCGGGGCCCTCGTCACCTTCGGCGTCGCGCCCGACAGGCCCTCCACCGGTTTCGGCTACCTCGAGCTGGGGCCGGAGCTGCCGTTGGGTCCCCGGCCGCAGCCGGGGCCTCGGCCGCAGCCGAGGAAGGCCCCGGGAGGGGCGCGCCGCGTCATGCGCTTCCGGGAGAAGCCCGACGCGGCCAGCGCCGCCGCCTTCGTAGCCGCCGGGCCGGACAGGTACCTGTGGAATTCGGGCATGTTCCTATGGCGCGCAACGCGTTTTCTGGAGCTGGTGGAGCGCTACGAGGCCGAGCTGTACGCTGCCGTGGCGGGCATCGCCGCCGAGAGCGGCGGGAAGGGCTATCCCGCGGCCCTCGCCTCCGCCTATCCCAAGCTCAAGAGAATCAGCGTAGACTTCGGCGTCATGGAGAAGGCCTCGAAGGATCCGGACGTGACCATCGCGGCCTTCCCGCTGGCCCTCGAGTGGAAGGACATAGGCTCGTGGCCTGCCTACGGCGAGCTGCTCGAGCTCGACGCGTCGGGAAACGCGACCCTCGGCGAGACGGCCCTGGTCGAGAGCTCGGGGCTGGTGGCCGTGTCGACGGAAGCGGGCCACCTCGTCGCCTGCCTCGGCTGCGAGGACCTCGTGATAGTCCATACCCCCGACGCGACGCTGGTCTGCCCGAAGGGCAGGGCGGACGAGCTCAAGCTGCTCTACGCCGCGGCCGCCGCCCGCGAGGGCGGCAGGTACAAGTAGGGTAGCGGAGCCGGAAACTAGGGCGTCGATACCGTCAGCTTGTACGTGGGCCTGCCGCTGCCGGCGCCGCCATTGGTCGTGATCATAACGTACCTTGCCCGAGTGCGCGGTCCCAAGCGTAAGCGCGATAGGCGAGGCGATCGATACCTCGCTCGGGATATAGAAGCCCGAGGCCGAGAGAAGGACGATCCGGACCTGGCAAGCCATCGCCGACCGCGATGCCTGCCGACAGGTTCCGAAACTCGATCACGTACTCGCCGGGAGCCGAGAGGCTCGTGGTGTACTACGCTTGGTCCGTCGCCGCGCCCGAGGCGACGCGGGCGGCGTAACTGGGCACCTTCATGCTTGAGATCGGATACCAGCCTCTGGAGCCCTGATAGTCCTCCCTTGCGGAAAGCGGGCCTATTTTCATTTCCGGCCTCGCTTGCCTCGTAGTCCGCGCGGCGGTATCCTTACTCCCGAAAGGGCGGCGCTATTCACCGACCTGAGGAACGCGGCGATATGCCGGTTCTCCGGCGGCGGCGGCGCTCGTTTCGGAGGATCAGAATATGAGAATATTGCTCGGGAACGGTAGGGTCGAGGCCGAGGAACGGACCGTCGGGGATTTCAGCTCCATCAGCGTAAAAGGATTCGCCTCGGTCATGGTCCATAGGGGCCCTCGGCGCCTCAGCGTATCCTCGGATTCCAATATCCTGCCCTTCGTCACGACCGCCGTGGTCGGCGGCGAGCTGCGGATCGAGCTCGAGCCGCTAACCTGGATACTGAGGTCGACCGAGCTCGTATTCGAGGTTTCGGTACCCGAACTCTCGGGCCTCAGGCTTTCGGGCTCGAGCGAGGCGGTCCTGGACTCCTTCTCCGGCGATTCCTTCCGCGCCGTCCTCTCGGGCTCCAGCGGATTGACGGCGGTCCTCGAGTACGGGACCGTGGCCCTCAAGGCCTCGGGTTCCTCCAGCCTCAACCTGGGCCTCGTCGCCGGGAAGCTGGCCCTCCGCTGTTCCGGCTCCAGCGCCTCCGCGCTCCGGGGCTCGGCGGCGCGAGCCGACGCCGCGATTTCCGGCTCCGCCCGCATCGAGGCTCGCGGCTTCGAGGCCGAGGACGCGCGTATCGTCGCGAGCGGCTCGAGCAGGACGGAGATAGCGGTGCGCAGGAGCCTCGAGGCCGGCCTGAGCGGTTCGAGCGACCTGCGCTGCCTCGGCGATCCCGCGGTGTCGCGACGGCTCGGGGGATCGAGCCGCCTGGCGATAGCCGCCCCGTGAGCGTCGCGGGCATGGGCGGTTCGGTTTTTTACGACGCGCACTGCCACGCGCTGTCCCTGTCTCACCCGAGCTTCCTCGCCTTCACCCAGACTTTGAGGCGCAGGGGGCTCGAGGAAGTCTACGCCCAGGTCACGGCGCCCAATTACCTGATCACGGCCCTGTTCTTCAAGACGGGCGAGCGCATGCGCAACATGATATCGGTGATGGAGCGCGACGTCGGTTCGATCTTCGAGCTCATGGAGGACGATCTCGCGGGCGCCTACGCGAAGCCGGGCGACGAGGAGCCCCTTCTCCAGGACGGCGAGCTCCACCTGGGGGGAATGCGCTTCGATCGCCTCGTGCTCTGCCCGCTAGTCATGGACTTCCAGGGCGCCACCTACATGCCCGCCGAGGGTACGTATTACGGCCGGCCCAGGGCCAAGCCCGTGGCCATCCAGGTCCGGGACCTGCTGGAGGGGATACGCGATTACCGGCGCGCCCGCCCCGACGGCTTCCTCGAGATACGGCCCTTCATCGGCGTCGATACGCGGCACTATTCCGCCGACTCGCTCGCGGCCTTCCTCGAGGCTTGCTTCGGCGGCTACGAGAGGGGAGAGGCCGCGTCGAGGGCGGCCTTCGGCGCGATGGGCGATTACAATTCCGCGAGGCCGGCCCGAGGGCTCTTCGCCGGGATCAAGGTGTACCCGCCCCTCGGCTTCGATCCCTGGCCCGACGGCGGTAGCGAGCGCGAGAAGGTCGAGCTGCTCTGGTCCTTCTGCGAGCGCCTCGATATCCCCGTGGTCACCCACTGCGACGACCAGGGCTTCCGCGTCGCCAGCCTCGAGGAGGCTTGGCGCTTCAGCTCCCCAGTCCGCTGGGAGGCCGCGCTCCGCTCCCACCCCGGCCTTCGCCTCGACTTCGCCCACTTCGGGGCCCAGTACTCGCATCCCATCGGCCGTCCCATCTATACCGAGTGGACGGATCGCATCGTCAGGCTCATGGTGGATTTCCCGAGGGTCTACGCGGATTTTTCCTTCGACGGCGCGGAGGCGGGATATTATCGGTGGCTCGTCGCCTATCTCGGCGCGCGCAGCCCCGCCCTCGCGAGCCTGATCGAGGAGAGGCTGATCTTCGGCTCGGACTTCCTCGTCAACCTGACCAAGGTGAGGTCCTATTCCGATTACTACAGGCTCTACGCCGAGGCGCCGCTCTCCTTCGAGCTCAAGCGCCGCTTCGCCCACGACAACCCCGAGAATTTCCTGTTCGGGGCCTGACGGGGCTTCCGGGACCGAGGAGCTCGCGCGCGCAACTCCTCGGCCCATTCTTGCATTCCTAAATCGGGAACTGTATCGCCTGTCCCGCGACGATGTACCACGTGACGAAGAAGCCGTTCACGAAGGCCCCGGCCCAGACCCGTCCCGTCCTCTCGAAGAAGAAGGTCGAGATCAGCGCGGCCACGACCATGAGGGGCAGGAACTGGATGGCGACTATCGTGTTAAGCGGTTCCGCCGCGGTGAGGAGAGTGCCGCCCATGAAGAGCGGGACGTACTCGGCCGCGAGGAACACGAGGAAGCCGCCCGCCAGGAGCATGACGTTCGCCCAGTAGCGCGTGGCGGGCTTGGCCTCGCCGAGGCGCATCTGGCCGTTCAGGATCACACCCGACATGAGGAAGAAGGCCGTGAAGGGGATGACGTAGCGCAGGAAAACCCCGAACTGCAGGGCGGAGAGGGGCTTGAGCGCCAGGATCCAGAACCGGAAGTCGATCTTGAAGAAGAAGTCGGCCGCGAGGAGGAGGAGGCAGCCGCCTCCGGTGACGGCCGCCGCGAGGAGGAGGTCTCTCCCGACCAGGCCGAGGTAGAGCTTGTTCGGCTCCCTGAGCCCATAATTGAAGGCCGAGGCCGAGGCCTTCTTGTTGAGGACGAAGTGCCAGAACAGGAAGAGGACGAGGCTGATGAGGCCGTTGAGCAGGGCCCACACCATGATCTGGCTCGTGATGGTCTGCGGGAAGAGCCAGGACGCCTTGACCAGTGCCCCGACCTTGAAGAACGCGAAGAAAGTGAGGACGGGGACGGCCATCGAGATGACGGCGCCGATCCACCAGCCGCCGCCCTTGATGCCCTTGGTCACGGGCAGGGCGCGGGCGAGGGGCGCGAAGGTCGTGGTCCCGAGGAGGAGCCCTCCCAGCCCGAGGATGAAGAAGACGAAGCCTACGAAGGCGACGAAGGTTCCGCATTCCTTCCAGATCCAGACTTGGTTCGCGGCCGCGAGGGGCTTCGCGCCCTTCAGGGTCTGGCCGAACCAATCGATCGAGTAGCCGATGGCGGCGTTCGAGATGTGGTCGCCTGGATGGGTGGTCTTGGGCTGGTACAGGACGCGGGCGCTGCCGTCCGCTATCGAACCGTAGACCTTGCCCGGGACTATCGGGTCGGTCGTCCCGAAGACCTTCTGCAGTTTGGCGCTCTTGGGCGCGTCGGCCGCCTTGGGGATAGCCCACATGAGGACGGAGAATTCGTCCATGGTGCTATATACGACCGCGAGGTTGCGCGGCCAGGTCGGGCTGCCTTCGGCGGCGTAGGGCGCGCCGGTCGAGGAACCCTCCAGGACCACGGACTTGTAGGCGTCCTGCATCGTGATGGCCGCGGCCAGGACGGTCCAGCCTCCCATGGAGTGGCCCTCTAGGCCGATGTTGGCCTTGTCTACGATGTCGAGGCCGCGCAGGTAGGCCAGCCCGGCGGGGCCTCCGAAGCCGTTGGCGAAGGCGGGCGGATCCGAGTAGCCGTGGCCCGTCTGGTCCAGGGCGAGGACGACGTAGCCTCGCCTCGCGTATTCGATGGCGAAGCCGTCCTGGGTCTCGCGCGAGTTGATGTAGCCGTGGACTGCTAGGATCGCGGGCGCGGGAGTCTTGGACGTGGCGGTCTTGGGCACGTAGAGCAGTGCGCTCATCACGCTGCCCCCCGGGCCGTTGAAGCGAAGATCGCGAATAGCGATCGAGCCGCCGCCGGTCTGGACGATCCAGGCCGCCAGGCCGCCGACGAAGGCCAGGACGAGGCCCGCGACGACGAGACGCGTTTCCTTGCGCATGCTCATGCCTCCTGAGTTAAGGGGAGATGAGCGTAATTATAAAAGCCTGATTTACGCCTGTCAAAACTCAAATGGGCAAATCGAAGACTCTGTAGCGGCGCGAGGGCCTGGCGCCCAGCTTCGTTATCGCGTTGACCATCGCCGCGTTGTCCTCGAGCACGTAATTGACTTCCATCGTCACCTGCGGGCCGGCCATGCGCCTCCACATCTCGCGGTAGAGGAGGGCGTCGACGCCCTTGCCCTGGTACTCCGCGGCGACGCCGAGCCCGAACATGCGGTACCGCCGCAGCCGAGGTATCCCCAGGAGGAGCCTCGCCCAGCCGAAGGGCAGCATGCGCCCGCGGGTCTTCTTGAGTATGACGTTGACGTCCGGGATCGAGAGGGCGAAGCCCACGTCCTCGCCGCTCTCGTTGGTGGCGAAGAGGACGCATTCCTCGCGCAGGACCGGGCGGAGGTCGCGGGCCAGCGCGGAGATCTCCTCGTCGGTTATCGGCGAGATGCCCCAATTGCCCTTGAGCGTCTCGAGGGAGAGCCTCGCGAAGAACTCGACCTCCTCGTCGTACCTCGAGAAGTCGATGGTCCTCATGGTCAGCTTGTAGCGCTCGGCGACGGCGTCGGTGAGCGCGAGGATGCGGTCGGGTATCCTGTAGCCCTCGGGCACCGAGATCTCCCAGCAGAGGAGATCCTTGGCCTTGCGCAGGCCGAAGCCCTCGAGGAGGGAGGCGTATCCCGGCGGATTGTAGGGCGCCATTATCACGGGGGAGGGGGAGAAGCCCTCCACGACGAGGCCCCACTCCTGCGACAGGAAGGACCAGGGCCCGCGCATCGTCTTCATGCCCTTGCCGCGCAGCCAGTCGCGCGCTGCGCCGAGGAGCAGGGCGGCGTCGTCGGCGGCGCGATTCCGATCGCCCTGCTCGACCTCGAAGTAGGCGAACATGCCCACGCTCTCGCCCCAGGACTCGACCGCGAGCTTGTCGACCATGGCGGCGATCCGCCCTACGGTCTCGCCTCCGCGCTCGAGCACGAAGAGCTCGAAATCGCAGTGGAGGAGGAAGGGATTGGTCTCGGGCCGGAGCTCCTTCCTCGCGCTCGATTTTATCGGAGGAACCCAGAGCGGGTCGTCCCGGTAGATCTTCCAGGGGAGGCGGAAGAAGGCTTCGAAGTCCCGCGCGCCTCGGACGGGGCGCGCCTGAGTTCCTGTGTCGCTCATCGCGAGTCCTTTTCGAGCCAGGTTTCCAGGGCCGCGAGGCCCTCGCCCAGGTTCTTGCGGCCGAAGCCGAGGCGGAAGCGCGAGCGATCGTGCGAGTAGCAGGAGCCGGGCACCAACAGGACGCCGGCCTCCGCGACGAGGCGACGCGACAGGGCCTCGGCGTCGGCGCCGCCCGCGAGGAGGGGGTAGCCGATTGAGCCGCCCTCGGGAACTGTCCAGGAGGCGAAATCCGGCCTCCTGGCGAAGAAGCCCTCGACGAGGCCGAGGTTCGCGTCGATGATCGCCCGGCTCCGGCCGACGAGCTCCTCGAGGCGCCGCGCGGCCACGCCCGCCAGGTACTCCGAGGGGCCGGAGGAGCAGATCGTGACGTAGTCCTTCACCGAGACGACCGCATCGAGGATGTCGGCGCGCCCGGTCGCGAGCCAGCCCATCCTGAGGCCCGCGAGGCCCGCGCTCTTGGACAGGACGTTGAGCGAGACCCCGTCCTCGTAGGCATCGCAGGCGGCGGGAAGGCGCCGCCCGGGGTCGCGCTCGAGGTAGCGGTACACCTCGTCGGAGAATAGGACGGCGCCGGCCGTCCTGCAGAGCGCGACTATCGCGTCGAATTCCTCCCGGGTCGGCAGGGCGCCGGTGGGATTGTGCGGGGCGTTCATGAATACGGCCTTGGTCTTGGGGCCGAGGAGCCGCGCGAGGGCGTCGACGTCGAAGGCCCAGCGGCCCCCGCCGCCCGGGCCCGGGGTCTCGACGAGGGGCCAGGGATCCACCGCGCAGCCGAGGGCTCGGGGTATCTCCGACAGGGACTGGTAGCAGGGGAAGTTGACTATGACGTGGTCGCCGGGCGAGAGGAAGGCGAGGCAGAAATCGAAGATAGCCTCCTCCGCCCCGGCGTGGACGAGGATGGAATCGGGGTCGATCCTAGAGTAGAGCCGCGCGAGGTCGGCGCGGAGGCGGGGATCGCCCCGGGTCTCCGTGTAGCCGAGGCGCAGGCTCAGGTAGCCCTCCTCGGCGCCGGGCTCGAGGGCGAGGAGCTCGCGCGTCGAGACGGTCTCGCAGTCCGAGCTGGAGAGGAGGTAGCGCGCGCTGAATTCGAATTCCGCGAAATAGCGCTCGAGGGCGAAGGGGCGGAAGAATGCCATGGTGTAGGATGATCGCATGGCCCCGCACGGCCGCGCAAGCTCGGTCGATCGCGACAGAGCTTGCGCGGCCATGCGCGACCGAGCAAGCTCGGTCGCGCGCTAGTCCTCCTCGCTCCCCTCGGCGAGGGCGATCGCCCGCGTACCTGGCCTCGCCGAGTCCGCCGTCGAATCGGTCGTGAAGAAGGCTATGGCCCCGTTGAGATCCTCCGCCTCCTCGGCCATGGACCTCGCCATCGACGCCAGTTCCTCGCCCGCCGCTGCGTGCTGCTGGATGACCTGGTCGAGCTGGTTCATAGCCTGGCCGATCTGGTCGACGCCGGCGCTCTGCTCCCTGCTCGACGCGGAAATCTCGCGTACGAGGTCCGCCGTCCGCTTGATGTCCGGCACGACGTCGGCGAGGACCTTCCCGCCCCTGGCCGCCACGTCGAGGGACCGGGCCGAAAGCTCCGAAATCTCCTTGGCGGCTATCTGGCTGCGCTCCGCTAGCTTGCGAACCTCGCTCGCGACGACGGCGAAGCCCTTGCCCGCCTCGCCCGCGCGCGCCGCCTCTATGGCCGCGTTGAGGGCCAGGAGGTTGGTCTGCCGGGCGATCTCCTCGATGATCCCGATCCTGCCGGCGATATCCTTCATCGCGGCCAGGGTCTGCGTCGTCGCCGCCCCGCCTTCTTCCGCGCCCTTGGCGCTGCGCTGGGCCAGAGACTCCGTCGCGATCGAGTTCTCCGAATTCTGCTTGATCGCCGAGGCCATCTCCTCCACGGAGGAGGAGACCTGCTCGGCCGCGGCCGCCTGCTCGCTGGTGCCCTGGGCGAGGGCTTCTGCCGTCTCCCTGACCTGCGAGGACCCCGTCGTGACCGATGTGACCGAGGACTGCACCTTCGCGACGACGCCGTAGAGCTTGTCGCGCATGTCCTTGAGGGCCTTCGCCAGCTCTCCCGCCTCGTCGCCCCGACGGAGGTCGACCTCCGCGACGTCCGCGGACAGGTCTCCCGACGCGATGGACCGCGCGAGGACCACCGACCTCGATATCGGCTTGGAAATCGAGCGGGCCAGGATCAGCCCGAGGGCCACGACGAGGGCCAACAGGGCGGCGACGACGACCAGCACGACGGTCACCAGCGCTCGCGAGGCGGACTCCGCCTTGGCCCTGTCCTGGCCCACCGCGGCCGCCATCTTCACGTGGATCGCGCCGATGCTGTCGAGTATCTTCTTGGAGGCCGGCGAGGACCTGTCGATGTAGGCCTGGAGCGCGTTCATGCTATCGGCCTTGAGGACCAGGTCCTCGACCGCGGCGTCGGCCTCGACGAGCTCGGCGATGGCGGGCGAGAAGTCCTTGTCGTAGGCCGACAGGGTCATCCCGCCCGCCTTGACATCCGCGACGAGCTTGTCGTAATCCGCGACGAGCTTCTCGAGGACGTCGATGTCCTTTTCCCTTATCAGCGTCTGAAGCAGAGACTGCAGCCCCTCGACCGAGGTGATGACCTTGAAGGCCGTCTCGTCGCTCGCGCCCAGCTCGGAGAGGAGGCGCGATGACGTGGCGTTCGAGCTGCCGAGGGCGCTCAGCGTCACCGCGGCCGTGCCGGCCATGATGAGGCCGCAGGCCGCGATGAGCAAAATGAGCCGGCCCGAGATGCTGAGGCTTTTCATCGCGAGTCTCCTAAAGCTTCGAGACTTCGAGTCCTACGACGATCGAGCCGATGGGCTTGCTTCCGTCGAGCACGGGGAAGGAAATCTGGACCGTCACCTTGCCCGAGGATTGGTCGAGGGCCGGCGCGTCTATCCAGGTCTTGCCGGACATTGGCAGGTCGTGCTTGGGCTTGCCAGTGTGGTTCCAGCTCGTGGTCTTGGCGAAGAAGGCGGCCTTGGTCCCGTTGGCGCCGGACACGAAGAGCTCGGCGATCTGGTCCGTACGCTTCGTCTTCAGGTACTCGGCGAGGGCGTTCTTGGCGAAGGCCCTGACCTCCGGCGACAGCACGCTCAGGCCGTCCCATTTCGCCTGGGTCATGCCGGTAGCCTCGGGGGGCGGCGCAGCGTTGAAATCCTTGACGGCCTTGACGACGACGGGGTCAGTACCGAGGACCTTGAATTGGGCGAGCGCGGCCTCTACCTTGGTCTTCTGCTCCGCGGTGAGGGCGGTGGTCTGGGCCGACAGGGTTCCAGTCGCGAGGATGGCAAGGAGCGCCAACCAGATGTACTTCTTCATATGAGACCTCCATAGACTGATATCAAATATTAGTTTATGGAGCTTTTTGTAATTTGCAAATAATTAGTATTAGTTACCTCGTAAATATTACTCTGAGGCACTAAAGGCACGAATGAAGTTTCTCCTGACAGTATTTCCCGCCTCATCCAGGTCTATGCCGCGCAACGCTGCGATGCCCTCGACTATCGGCCGAAGATCCTCGGCGCGGCAGTAATCCGCCGCGACGTGGGTGGAGCGCCGAGGGGGCTGCCATGGAGCGTCCGTTTCCGCGAGGAGACGGTCAGAGGGTACTGCCGCGCAGGCCGCCGCCGCGCGCTTGTTGCCGTTGAGCAGCGGCGCGCCGAAAGAGAAGAAGGCGTTAATGCCCTTGGCGACTAGGGTTTCGGCGTCGCGCGCGCTGCCCGGGAAGGAGTGGAAAATCGCCGACGGAAGCCTGCGCAGCCGCGGGGCGTAGGCGAAGGCCAGGTCCATCGCCTTGCGCAGGTGGAGGAGGAGGGGGAGCCCCCTGGAGAGGGCGAGCTCGAGCTGGAATTCGAAGACTTCGCGCTGCGTCCTCTCGTTGGCCTCGTCCCTGACCCGCTCGGGCCTGTCCGCGAAGAAATCGAAGCCGGCCTCGCCAATCGCCGCGAGCCGCCCCTCCCCCGCCAGGCGGGCAAGGAAATCCGCGTTCTTCCACACGGGCCACTGAGGGTGTATCCCGAAGCTGGAGACGAAGGGGGGTAGCCTCGATCGAAGGGCTTCGACGCGCTCCCATTCCGGCTCGTCGTGGCTAGAGGCGCAGCATATCCAGCCGGTGCCCGAGAGCCGCTCCGGGAAGCCCGGGTCTCGGTCGAGAAGGTCGGCCAGGTGGATGTGCGCGTCCGCGAGCGAGGGGCTCATGTTGTGCTATTCTATCCGGAAAGTGTATCCTTCGCCCGTATCAGCTTGGAGGTTTCAATGTCCGATGCACTAGTCCTGTACGTCACCCGAGACGGCCACTCGCGCGCGCTGGCCCTGGACCTCGGCCTGCTTCTCGGCGCCGAAGTCAGGGAGATCGGCGACCTCGTCAACCGAAGGGGCCTCTTCGGCTGGATCAAGTCGGGCAGGCAGGCCGCGATGAGGCGAGCGACTCCGATTCGCGACCCGGGAGCGGACCTGAAGGCGGCGAGGACTCTCGTGCTGGTGCAGCCGGTGTGGGCTTCAGCGGTATGCCCTCCCGTCAGGAGCTGGATTCGCGCCCATGCGAAGGAGCTCGCGGGCAAGCGGGTCGCCGTCCTGGCCTCGGATTTCGGCGCGCCCTCGAGCGTCATCCGCGCCAAATTCGAGTCCGAGTTCCGCTCCGAGATCGGCTCCCTCGCGGCCTGCGAGGCCATCCCGCAAAAAGAGGGCGATTCGCTCAGGCGAAAGCGCCTCGAGGATTTCGCGGCGGTCCTGAAGCGGGGCTAGCGCCGTGAGCGCGCCTGACTGCCTCTACACGGGTGGACGCATAGTGCTCCCCCGCTCCGTCCTCGAGGGCGGGGCGATACTCGTGAAGAGGGGAAAGATCGACTCGGTGCTCGAGCCGGGGGATAGCCTCCCCGCGAGCGTGCCGCGGCGCGACCTCGGCCGCGCCTGGGTCACGCCGGGCCTCGTCGAGCTGCACATCCACGGCTGCGGCGGCGTGGCCTTCGGCTCGCTCGAGGGCGATCCCGCCGCGGGAGCGGCCGCCATCGGCCGGGCAGCCGCCTTCCTCCGCGCCCGCGGAGTGACCACCTTCGTCCCCACGGTCATCTCCCGCGAGCTCTCCATCTCGAGCCTCGCGGCCTCCCTGGGCGAGCTCGCCCCCCCTCACGAGGAGGTCCCCGGCATCTACGTCGAGGGTCCCTTCGTGAACCCGGCGAGGCGAGGCGGCATCCCCCTGGACGCCCTCAGCGAGCCCGACACGCGGCTCTTGGGCAGGATGATCAACCTTGCGCGGGGCCGCATGGCGCTCATGACGCTCGCCCCCGAGCTCTCCGGCTACCGGGAGACCCTCGCGAGGCTCGAGGCAGTGGGCGTCCTTCCCTGCCTGGGCCATTCCGATTGCGATATCGATCGCATAACGCTCCCTTCCGGGAAATTCTCCATCACCCACCTCTTCAACGGGATGTCGCCGATCTCGCACAAGAGCCCGGGCCTGGCCATGCTGCCCTTCCTCGACCGCAGGGCCTTCGTGGAGCTCAACCCCGACGGCGCCCACGTGAACGAGGCCTGCCTGAGACTCTGCGCCTCGGGCCTGGACCCGGAGCGGCTCATGCTGATCTCGGACGCCGCCGCCCCCGCCGGACTGGAAAGCGGGATCTACGGCGAGGGGGAATCGGCCCTCGTCTCCGGCGCCGACGGCGTGCGCTACGCGATGACGGGAATCCTCATGGGGGGCCGCCTGCTCGCCCCCGACCTGCTCCGGAACTGGCTCAGGGTCACGGGCTCCGCCGTGCCCAACGCAGTGCGCATGCTCAGCCTCACGCCGGCGCAGGCCCTCGGCCTCGACGGCCGCAGGGGCGCGATAGGCCCGGGGATGGACGCCGTGCTCGTCGTATGGAAGGGCGAATTCGAGTCCGTAGCCGAAATCATCGAGTGAGCAAAGCCAGCGCGGACCAGGCTTCCCGCTCCTGGCTCGCGAGGCTCTCGAGGCGCCGCGACAGCTCGGGCAGGACAGCCTCGGCCGCGCCCTCCTCCATGCCCGATCCCTCCGAGGCTGCGCGGCAGAGTTCCGCCTCCTCCTCCCAGGCCTCGCCGATGGACTTGAACGAGGCGGCGAGAGAGCCCACCGCGGGAGGGGCGCCGATGGCCGCCGCCTCGGCCAGGAAGCGGCCGAACATGAAGCGGAATAGGCCGCCGCCCGAGCCGCCCTTCGCGCTCACGAATATGTAGAGGTTAAAGAGGGTCTCGGAGAGCAGCCTGGCCTCGAGCAGGTCGGGCCAGCGCAGGCATTCCCTCGAGGCTTTCGCTATGCCCGAGGCGCCTATGTTGGCAATGGGCGGCTCGAGCATGAGCGCGCACTGATTGCGGATCGCGAGGAGGAGTTCCTCCGGCCGCGGTCGCCGCGCGCCCTCGAAATCGAAGCGCCACCAGGCGCGGCCGGGCGGGAAGGGCCGATGCCGGGAGGCGCGGGCAGCGGCCAGGGCCGACGCCGGAACGCGATGCATCGTCTCCTCGCGGTCGGCGACCTGATACTCGCCGCTCTCGCCGTCGTAGCCGCAGGCGACCACGACGTGCCCGCCGAAGTGGTACTCCTGCCCGCCGAAGTCGAAGTAGGGCAGGTAGCCCATGTCGACCTGGAGCATGACGGGCCGGCCCGAATCGAGCTCCCCGCGGAGGGAGCGCTCGGCCGCCGCGTCGCTGGAGGAGGAGGCGCGCTCGATGCGCACGCCCGTCCTCTCACCGGCCAGGGCCTCCATGCCGGGCTTGGGCTGGGCCCTGCCGCCCAGGAAGGGCGCCTGGCCCTTGAACCTGAAGTAGGCGAAGCCGACTCCCTCGCCGAGGCCCAGGAGGAGTTCCTCGGAGCTGTCCCGGCCCGCCCAGGCGTACACGTGGCGCATCGAGCCCGTGACGCAATGCAGAGTCTCGAAATGCCTGAAACCCTCGACCACCGTCATGCTCATCCTTCCTCTCCTCGGGCGGCCAGCTCGCGCAGCCGCCCCTCGAGGGCGGCGACCCAGTCCGACTCCGCCCTGATCATCGTTTCCGAGTACGAGAACATCGCGGCGACGTGGAAGGGGAGATCCGACAGGCTCTTCGCCTCGATCTCGGCCAGCCGCTCCGCCAGGCCTCGCCGGTACGCGCCCACCGCCTCCGCCGCCCTTGCCGGATCGAGGGCGGGCAGGGCGGCGAGCCCTTGGATGAATACCGGGAAGGGGCGGACCGAGGAGGAGAGGGCGCCGAGGGCCTCGCTCGCGTAGCGCGCCCTGCCCGCCTCCCCCGCTTCGTAGACCTTCCTCGCGGGCCCTTTCCCCGGGGCCCTCTCGGCCCGCGAGAGGATGAGGCCTTCGCGTTCGAGCAGGCCGAGTATGTGATAGATGGAGCTGAACCCGATCTCCGTCCAGTTGCGCATGCCCCGCTCCTGGATCACCGCCTCAAGTTCGTAGCCGTGCATGTCCCTCTCGACGATGAGGCTGAGCACGGCCAGTTCGGCATTGGTCAGTTTTCTGTCCATAATATCCTTGTATCGTATTATTATAACGTTAGAATAATAATGTCAAATGAAATTTCTCTATTTTCTGCGGGCGCTTCATGCAACGATAACTTATGGAAGATATCGATTCGTCCGTCGATCTCGACCCGCCGATTCCACCCGTGCCCGGCCTCCTCTTTCGCGGCTTTCGCGGTCCCGAGGATTATCGCCTCATCGCCGACCTGTTGAGGGCCAAGGCCCTCGCGGACTGCAGGGACGATGATTCGACTCCCGAGAGCGTCGCCCGCGATCTCGCCGACAGCGCGGGGTTCGCCATCCGCGAGTGCCTCGCCCTCGCCGTGGCGGACTCGAGCCTGGCCGCCTATGTCCGCTTTCATCGACGGGTCGAGAGCGACAACGGACTCGTCTACCTGATAGCGCTCAACGTCTTGCCGGCTTGGCGCCGCGGCGGGGCGGACGCCGCCCTCCTCGGCTGGGCCGAGGCCGCCGTCGCGCGGATGGCCGAGGCCGATCGGGCGAGCGGGGTCCTGGGATCCGGCGCGCCGGCTCCTTGCGTCGCGCCCGCCCATTCGAGCGACCCGTCGAAGATAGAGCTCCTGGAGGATAGGGGCTATCGCCTCGTCAGGGTTTTCGCGACGATGCGCCTCCCCGCGGCTCGGGTCTCCTCGATCGAGGCTCCGCCGCTGCCGGAGGGCGTCTCGATCAGGCGCGCGGAGGCCTGCCACTACCGCGCGATCTGGGACGCCGACGAGGAGGCCTTCCGCGACCACTGGGGGCACGAGGCGCCGAGCGAGGACGAGTACCGGCTCTGGCTCGCGGACGAGAAGGCCTTCAGGCCCGAGCTCTGGAAGGTGGCCTGGGACGAGGCCTCCGGCGAGGTAGCCGGCTCCGCCTGGTGCCACGTGATCGCGGACAAGCTCTTCGTCGACTCGCTGTCGGTCCGCCGGGCCTGGCGCCGCCGCGGACTCGGCTCCGCCCTCCTGGCGCTGGCGGCGGGGCAGGCGCCGGGCCTCGGCGTCTCCGAGGTCCGCCTCAACGTCGACGCCGAGAATCCCAGCGAGGCCTTCAGGATTTATCGCGACTTCGGCTTCGAGGACGTATCCACGATGCCCGTATATCGGAAAGACTTGAGTATCCCCTCGCGCGGAGGCACGGCATGAGCGGAAAGATCTACGGCAGCACTGCGATCACCCAGGTAGGCATCGTCGTCAGGGACATCGAGAAGACCTCGGAGGCCTACGCGAGGGCCTTCGGCATCGAGAAGCCGAAGTGGTCCTGGACGGAGGGCTACGACAAGGCGCGGACGGAGTTCCGGGGCGAGCCCTCGACCGCGAGGTCCAAGCTCGCCTTCATGCGCTTCGGCGCCCTCGACATAGAGTTGATCGAGCCCGACGAGGGCCCGAGCACCTGGAGGGAATTCCTCGACGAGCATGGCGAGGGCGTGCACCACATCGCCTTCGCCATAGAGGGCATGAAGGACCATATCGAGATCGCGGATCTGGCGGGCATGCCCCTGGTCCAGAAGGGCGAGTTCGAGGGCGGGCGCTACGCCTACCTGGACGCGAGCTCCGACCTCAAGGTTGTGATCGAGCTCCTGGAGAGCGACTCGGCCCAGGTCCGCTAGATTCCGGAACCTAAATAATAGAGTCCCAGCAGGGCGACGATCATGCACGAGGCGTCGTCGAGGGCCCCGTCCTCGTCCTCCGCCCCCGCGCCCATCCGATGCCCGGCTTCCCCGGCCACCCAGCACCAGGCTCCCAGTCGCATGTCCGCCCGGCCGGCGGACTCGTGGAAGTCTTCCTCCCCCGCCAGGAAGCCGAAGAGCCGCCTCATGGCCAGGGCGTGGAGGCGCAGGCAGGCGCCGAGGGCCTCGCGGCCCCGCTCGAGCTCTATCGCGCGGCCGAGCTCTGCGAAGGCCTCCTTCGCCTCGGCTTCCCCCAGCAGGGGCTGGAGGTGGAGCCTGAAGGACGCGCAGAGGTTGCGGCAGCGGGCCTGCCGCGAAGACGCCTCGCCTGTGATGAAGCGGTAGAATTCGCCCGGGTGCCCGAGGATGTTGCCGATGGCGATGGCGTACTGCCGTTTCAGCGCCGCGTTGCGCGATTCCGCCAGGCGGGGGAAGAGCTCCTGGACGGCCTCGAGGACTTCCATCGGGGCGTCGCCCTCCTCGGCCCCTGCGGCTTTCGTCATGGCCTCGGCGAGCATTGCGACGACCGAGTGCTCCTCCTCCCCGCTCAGGGACGAGGCCAGGGCGGCCCGCGCCGCCTCGCCCCCGATGCTCCCGAGCGCCTCCGCGCAGGCGGCCCTGAGCTCCGGGGAGCCCACGGCCAGGCAGCGCACGAGGGCCGGCACCGCGCGCTCGTCGCCGATGCCCCCGAGGGCCCTCGCGGCCTCGATCCTGATGGGGCTCGAGGGATCCGAGAGCCGGGCGCAGAGCGCCTCGGTGGCCTCCTTCGATCCGATCCTGCCGAGGGCGCGCGCGGCCTCCCCTCGCACCTCCGCCGAGGGGTCGTCGAGGCGGGCGATGACCTCGCGGAGCACGAGGCCGCCGTCCTCCCGGTCGATGCGCCGCAGGGCGCGGGCTACGCGGGGATCGCTCGAGTCGCGCGAGAGGGCGCCGAAGGAGGCGAAGCTCCTGAAGACCCCCGCCGAGGCGAACTGCGAGACGAGGTTGGCGACCGGCCGCTCGCTGCCTTCCTTCACCCTGCGCAGGGCGAGGGCCGCGATGCCGAGGAGGACCAGGCTCAGCAGCTGCCCGACGTGGAAGCCGCGGAACCCCATCGGCCCGACGCGCAGGCTGAAGCCCGAGAGCGCGGCGCTCAGGTAGCCCCCGGCCAGGGGGCCGAGGGCCGAGACGGTGCCGAGGATGGTGTTGTACCAGCTTATGTATACGACCCTCCGCTCGGGCGGGGCGAGGGTGAGCATGAGCTGGTTGGAGCCCTCCCAGAAGGCCGGCCCGAAGAAGCCGCCCGCGAGGGAGAGGAGGGGAAGGACGTAGGCGTAGTCCCCCGGCGTCAGGAAGACGTAGCCGAGGGTGGTGAGGCCGACGAGGAAGCCCATGAAGACCGCCGGCTTGCGGCCGTAGCGGTCCATCACGAAGCCCCAGAGCGGCGCGATCGCGACCCAGGTGAGCACCGAGATGACCGTCATGATCCCGAGCCAAACGTTGGGGGCGCCGATCGCCTCGCGGGAGGTCACATAGGGCGCCTGGAAGGGGCCGGCGAGATTGAAGGCGAGCACGGCGAGGCCTATCGAGACGGAGAAGCGGAGGAAGTTGCGGTCGCGCAGTGGCGCGGCGAAATCTGAGGCGGTGAAGCGGGGACGCGCCGCTCGGGGCGGCTCTGGGATGGCGGAGTGCAGGAGAATGTCGAGCACCCCTCCCGCCGCTCCCACTCCGAAGATGAGCACGTAGGCCCAGGACCTCGACTCGTCCGAGAAGAGGTCGAGGAGGACCGACGCGAGGAAGAACCAGGCCACCGTCACTCCCTGGAATACCGCCGAGCGCCGGAGGAAGAAGCTTCCCCTGGACTCCTCGGGGATGAGGTCGGCCATCCAGGACATCCAGCCCGAGGATGTCAGGTTCATGGCAGCCCAGGACGCGATCATCGCGGCCGAGACGAGGAGGGCGGCTGGGGCCCTGCCGGCTCCCGTCGCGAAGAGGGCCGCGGAGGCGGCGACCGCGAGGCCCGCGCAGCGATGGATGAGGTGGCCCGCCATCCAGAATCGCTTTCGCCTGGGCAGCAGCGAATAGGCGACGATGGACAGGAGCTGGAGGACCCCGGATAGCTGCATGAGGCCGAGGAGAGTTCCCAGGAGCTCGGGCGCGACCCCCAGGTGATTGAGCATGTAGACGTTGAAGATGGGCTGATTGTTGCAGACCGTCAGGAAGAAGGCGCCGGAGCCTCCCGCGACTATCGAATAATTCATGGCGCGGGAAAGCTGGCGCGAGCTCAAGGAGCTCGCGCCGGTCCCCGCCTTCGGAGCGCTAGGCATGGCTCTACCATGCCGGGGAATGGATTCGTGGTCAAGGGAGCCCGGGATCGCCAAACGGCATTAGCCTGTCTTCGCCGGGCCGGGCCCCGGGACAGGCGATGGAGACTATGGCCCGGAGGCGGTTCAGCTGGGCGGGGACTTCTCCACTCCGCCGAGCGTCGACATGGCCTCCTTTCCCGATGCGAGGTCGAGGAGAAGAGGCGGCCGCAGGACGAGCGAGTCGTGACCGGCCGCTAATGGCAGGCCCTCGAGCTCGGCGGCGAACATGGCGCGTACCAGGGGATCGGCCATGGCTATAGGCCTGCCCTTCGAGGCTATATCCTTTCGGCCCTGGGGATAAGACCCTCGATCTCGAGGAGCCCTATCATCCATCCCGCATAAGCTTCCCTAGCCCCCGTCGAAATTTCTACGCCGATCATATCGCGCCCTCCATTCCGGCCCCGAGCCCGATTCCCTTGCGCGGGACCGCGCAGAGGATCATGCCGCCTATCGCCAGCACGCAGCCGACGAGGGCCGCGCCCTTCGGTCGCTCCCCGAGCAGCAGCGCCGCCAGGGCGAAGGACGAGAGGGGTATGAGTCCGGAGAAGGCTCCCGCCGTCGAGGCCGGGACCTTGGCGATGCCGGCGAAGAACAGGATATAGGCTAAGGCCGATGCGAAGAGGCCCTGGTAGGCGAAGGCGAGGCCTCGCCCAAGGCCGATGCCGCCCCATTCGACCTTCTCGCCCGATATCAGCGAGAGGGCGGCGAGCAGGATCGCCGCGAAACCCATCACAATGGCGCTCGCCCGCATGGGGCCGATCGAGGTTCCCATCTTCTTGGATAGGACGCTGAAGACCGACTCCGAGGCGGCGGCGCCCAAGGCTAGGAGACAGCCGACTAGCCTGGGTCCGTGGGTAGATGCCCGCGAGAGTGAGCCCGCGATCCCGGCCGATTCGAGGAGGGCGATCCCGAGCGCGGCGAGGGCGATGCCCGCCGCCTTCCTCGAACCGATCCTCTCTTTTAGGAAGACTGCGGAGAGAAGGGCGGTGATCGCCGGCGTCGCGCTCGTCGCTACGCCGGCTTCCGCCGCGCTGGTCCTGCTCAGCGCGGCTAGCATCAAGACGCGGAATAGGGCAACTCCGAAGAAAGCCTGGGCGGCCAGTAGGGGGAGGGCACGGCGAAGCGCCCCCGGCTCGCTCTTCGCCTCGCGCAAAGACAGCGGAATCAGGGCGATGAGGGCAATGGCGGCCCCCCCTGCCGATGCGAAAAAGACCGGCAAGAGCGCGAGCAGCTTGCCCGAAATCACCGAGGAGCCCGCGAGTATGAAGCCTCCCGAGAGCGCCGCGTAGGCGCCGATCCGCGCATCCATTTTCGCTCCTATCTTTCTTGAGGTCCACTTTAGCAATCAAAGTGGTATATAAAAAGAGCCAATTGTGATAATAATTACTGATCCACTTTGGGGGCGACATGTTGGGAATCCTCCTCGATCGCGCTCTCTCGCGAAGCCTTGGCAGCCAGCTCTGCGATCATTTGCGCTCTCGAATCTCCTCCGGCGAGTTATCCGGAGGTTCGCGCCTTCCCTCGACCCGGGAACTCGCCGTGAATCTCGGCATATCGCGGACCCTCGTCCTCGAGGCTTTCGAGCAGCTGGAGGCCGAGGGCTACATCGAGGGGATCACGGGCTCGGGCAGCTTCGTCCGGCCTGGCGCCGCGCTCGGGACGCGGGGCTCGCGCGGGACCCTCGCCCTGCTCTACGCCGCCCCGATGCCGCGCGCCGAGCCCGCGGTGGAGGCGAGGGTACCCGGCGTGGATTTCCGGCCCGGGGTGCCCGCCCTCGACCTCTTCCCGCGCGAGCTCTGGGCGCGCTCCCTCGCGGACGCGGCCCGGAGCCTGCCCCGGGAGAGCCTGGGCTACGGCGACGGGGCGGGGTTGCCCCGCCTGCGCGAGGAAGTCGCCGCGTACCTCTACCGCTCCCGCGGCCTCCGCGCCCTCCCCTCGGACGTGTTCATCACCTCGGGCTGCTCGCAGGCCCTCGGCCTCATATCCCGAGCCCTCCTGCGGGGCTCCGCCTCGCGCGCGGGGGGCAGGGGGCGGCGCGGGATAGCGGTGCTCGAGAACCCCTGCCAGCCGGCATTGAGCGGCCTCCTCCTGCGGGAGGGCGTCGAGGTGATCGCCGGCCGGGTGGACGCCGAGGGACTCGACGCGCGGGACCTGCCGCGCGACCGCAGCGCTGTGGCCTTCGTCACGCCCTCGCACCAGTACCCCCTGGGCTCGGTCTTGAGCGCGCCGAGGAGGGCCGCCCTCGTCGAATGGGCCCGAGCCTCGGACTCGATCATCCTCGAGGACGACTTCGACGGCGAGTACCGGTACGGCGGCGCGCCCCTGCTGCCGCTGCGCGAGTCCGACCCCTCCCGCGTCGTCTACGCCGGGTCCTTCAGCAAGCCCTTCAGCCCTGGCCTGCGCCTCGGATACGCGATAGTGCCCCCCGGGATCCAGGAGGCCTGGCGCTCGTACCGCGAGCTCATGGACATCCACAGCTGCGCCTTCACGCAAGAGGCGATGGCGACCATGCTGGCCTCCGGGGCCTTCGAGCGGCACGTTAGGCGCATGAGGAAGCTGTACGCGTCGAGGCGCGCGGCCCTGCTGGAGGGAGCTGCGGCCGCCTTCGGCGCCGGCGTCGAGGTCATGGGCGAGGCGGCCGGACTCCACGTGGCCCTCCGCTTCGTCCCGCCGCGCTTCGGGGGCCTGCGTTTCGACGAGGCGATGGTCGCCCGGATCGCCGCGGCCGGCGCCCTCGTCTATCCGGCCTCGCGCTTCGCCTTCGCCCCCCTGCCCGGGGTCGAGCGCATCCTCCTCCTGGGCTACGGCAACCTATCGGAGGAGGAGATCGGCCGCGGCCTCACCGCCCTCGCCGAGGCGCTCGGAGTATAGTTCGTTTACCGAAGTATCCACTTACCTGGATAGCCGGGTATGCACGCCCTCGGCTTTTAGCGGGACAGCCTACTCAGGGCCCAGGGCTGAGGAATGGAGTTTTTGTCAGCGCGCGCGAAGCCAACCCTGCTCCGTCGCCCAACGCGGGGAATATCGGCCTTCGATGGTTTCTTGAATGCGGGCTCTATGCGTGGCACGATACTAGCTATGGAGAAGCAACCGGTCATAGAACCGGACATTCTCTACTTCGAGGGAGCATGCACATGAAAAAGATGGTCGTCGCCCTACTCGCCACGCTCATGATCGCCCTTGTGGCCGTCCCCGGTTTCTCGCAGGCGAAGCTTCGCATTCTCTTCATGCCCGGAGTCGCCGATCCCTTCTACTTCACGATGGAAAAAGGCGTGAAGGCCGCGGCCGACAAGGCAGGCGCCGAGCTGGTAGTGGCCGAGTATCCCAAGGCTTGGGGCCCGGAGAACCAGATCCCCATCCTCCAGGCGACCTACGCCCGCGGGAAGTTCGACCTCCTCCTGATCGCCCCGACTTCGACCGACGCCCTCAAGGCGCCCCTCAAGGCCATCTACGACAAGGGCACCGAGATCATCACGGTCGACACCTTCATCGGCGACGGCGACTACTCCAAGGCCAGCGACTACTCCTTCCCCCTCTCCTACATCGGCTCCGACAACGTCCTCGGCGGCAAGCAGATGGCCGAGCAGCTCGCGAAGATGGTCGGCGAGAAGGGTAAGGTCTTCATCGAAGCCACGAACCCCGACGCCTCCTCCGTTCAGGGCCGCGTCAAGGGCTTCACCGCCGGCGTGACCGAGTTCCCGAACATGATGCTAGCCGGCGTCGAGTGGTGCCAGGACATCCAGCAGAAGGCGCAGGAGCAGGTCCTCACCGCCCTCCAGATCAACAAGGACATCGTCGGCATCTTCGGCCTCAACGTGTTCTCGGCCCAGGGCGCGACCCAGGCCGTCATCAACGCCGGGCTCGGCGGCGCCGTCAAGATGTGCCTCTGGGACGCGACCCTCGACAACATCGCCAACCTCAAGAAGGGCAACGCCGACCTCGTCCTCGCGCAGAAGCCGGGCGAGATGGGCACGCTGGGCGTCGAGTGGGGCGTCAAGTTCCTCAAGGACAAGAAGAACGTCAAGGTCCCGAAGAAGGTCATCCCCGGCTTCATGTTCTTCACGGCGCAGAACGTGAACGACGCGAACATGCAGCAGTACATCTACCAGTAGAGAATCGCGGATAGAGCGCCGCCCCGGCGATCGAGAGATCGCGAACGATCGCGAGATCGCGAACGATCGCGAGATCGCCGGGGCGGCTAATCCTCACGACGGGAGCACACCATGAACGGCGAAAGCGCCGCGAGGGACGGTAAGGGCTTCCTGGGGACGCGCGCGGGACAGGCCCTCGCGACGAACTGGGCGGCGTTCTTCCTGGTCCTGATGCTGATAACGTTCAGCCTCACGGGCCGGAATTTCCTATCGATAGTAAATTTCCAGAACGTCGTACACCTGCAGACGGTGCCCCTCCTCCTGGCCATCGCCGAGACCTTCGTCATCATCACGGGGGGCATCGACCTGTCGGTGGGCTTCGTCATGGGCCTCGCCTCGGTCGGCGCGGCCAAGCTCATGCAGCTGTTCCTCGCGTCCGGCCTGACTCCCGGCCTTTCGATCGCGCTCTCGATGCTGATCGTGCTGGCGGGATCGCTGGTTCCCGGCCTCGTGAACGGCATCGTCATCACCAAGTTCAAGGTCCCGCCCTTCATAGCCACGATGGGGATGTTCGGGATTGCGAACGGCCTCGCCCTAAGGATCAGCCAGGGCTATCCGATGATCGGCCTCCCCGACGTCCTGCCCAAGATCGGCAACAGCTACCTGCTCTACGTGCGCCCCGGCGATTTCGTGTCCTTCTTCGCCAAGCCGGAGAACTTCCCGGACAACCGAGTCCGCGAGCTCCTCAGGCTGATTCCCCTCTCCCTGCCCTTCATCCTGATCGTGATAGCCGCCCTCGCCTTCACGTTGCGCCGCGGGCGCTTCGGAAGGCATACCTACGCCCTGGGCGGAAGCATGGACGCCTCGATACGCTCCGGGATAGCCGTGGACGCGCATCTCGTGAAGGTCTACGTCCTGTCCTCGGCGCTCGCCGGCCTCGCCGGGCTCTTCAACATCTTCCAGACGGGCATCGGCAACTACACGACCTTCAACGCCCAGTACGAGTTCTTCGCGGTCGCCGCCGTCGTCGTGGGAGGCGCCAGCCTCGCGGGAGGCAAGGGGCGGATCTGGAGCTCGGTAGTGGGCGTCCTCGTCCTCGCCTTCCTGGAGAACGGGCTCGCCATATCGGGAGTGAAGCCCTTCTACCGATACATCGCCGTCGGCGTCCTACTCGTGGTGGCGGTAGTCATCGACAAGCTCTTCCCGGACATGAGGTGAGGAACCCAATGAGCGACAAGACAGCATCGGTCCCCGCCGCCGGCCAGCGCGGCAAGAGCCTCGCCTCCACCCTGGGGAAAAGCTGGGTCCTGATCTTCCTCTTGCTGGAGACGGTGTACTTCTGCTTCCGCTCCGAGGGCTTCGCCAACCCCAACTCCCTGCAGATCATGCTCTTCTACGGCGTCCTGGTCTTCCTCCTGGCGACCGCCGAGCTCTTCGTCATCGTCACCGGGGGCATCGACCTCTCGGTGGGCTACGTCCTAGGCTTCGCGTCGATCATCTCGATCAAGGTCATCGAGAAGCTCACCGGGATGGGACTCGACCCCGGCCTCGCCCTTCTCCTCGGCGTCGCCGCAACCCTCGTCGTCGGCCTGATCCCGGGGCTCATCAACGGCTGGCTGGTCGCCTACCTGAAGGTGCCGCCCTTCATCGCGACCTTCGCGATGGTGGGGGTCTGCCACGGCATCTCCGAGCTCATCATCAACGGCGTCTACGCGATGGGACTCCCGAAGCTGGCATCGGACATCGGCTCCGGCCACATGCTCTATATCGCGCCCGGCGGCGCGCTCTCGCTCTTTCAGAAGCCCGTGGTCGAGAGGGGCGTGAGCGTGCTCGAGATCGTTCCTAACATCGTCGTCGTGACCGCCGTCGTCGTCGCGATCTTCGCCTTCCTCCTCTCGCGCACCAAGTTCGGCCGCCACGTCTACGCCATCGGGGGCAACATGGACGCCGCCGAGCGCGCCGGCATCCCCGTGAAGCGGCGGATACTCGGAGTCTACGCCACCTCCTCCTTCCTCGCCTCCCTCGCGGGCGTCGTGTACGCCTTCATGTACGTGTCGGGCAAGGCGGACGCGGGGGCGAGCCTCCTCCTCGATTCGATAGCCGCCGTGGTGATCGGCGGCGCGTCGCTGTTCGGCGGCTCGGGCACGGTGGGCAGGACGATGGTGGGAGCGCTGATAATCGCCGTCCTCGACCTCGGCCTGCGCATGTCGGGGACCCCGACCTTCGACAAGTACATACTCGTCGGCGTGATCCTGATCCTCGCCGTCATCATGGAGCGCTATATGCAGGAGAGAGCGTGATGGACTACCTACTAGAGACCAGGAACATTACGAAGCGCTTCGGCGGCCTCACGGCCGTGGACAGGGTGAGCATCGGCCTCCGGGCCGGCGAGGCCCTCGCCGTCCTCGGCGACAACGGCGCAGGCAAGTCGACCCTCATCAAGATCATCTCCGGCGTGCACAAGCCCGACGAGGGCGAGATATTCATCGGCGGGAAGCCGGCCAGGATCGACTCCCCCATGGACGCCCTGGCGGCCGGGATCGAGACGATCTACCAGGACCTGGCCCTGGCCGAGAACCTCGACGTAGGGGCCAACATTTTCCTCGGGCGAGAGAGGATGAAGCGCAGCCTCGGGATCCTCAAGGTCCTCGACGACCAGGCCATGAGGGAGGAGGCCCAGAAGGTCCTCGACCGGCTCGACATCCACATCCCCTCGCTCAAGAAAACCATCCGCACCCTCTCGGGCGGCCAGCGCCAGGCGGTCGCGATCTCGCGCTCGATCTACTGGGATGCGAAGGTCCTCATCATGGACGAGCCCACCGCGGCCCTCGGCGTGGCGGAGCAGAAGAAGGTCCTCAACCTCGTGCGGACCCTCAAGGACCAGGGCATCGGCATCATCATCATCAGCCACCAGATGTACGACGTCTTCGAGGTTGCGGACAGGCTGGCCGTCATGCGCCGCGGCGTCCTCGTCGGCGAGAGGATCGTGAAGGAGACGAATCCCGACGAGGTCGTAGGCCTCATCGTGGGCTCCGAGACCGTGGGAAAGGAACGCTAAATACCTTTGCCGCCGCCTAGGGCGATGCGGTATACTCGGACGAATACGTATGAAGCTCTTCCAGCGCACGCTCTGGTCCTTCGTGGGCGTCATCTCCCTCCAGGCGGGCCTCGCGGGAGCGGCCCTCGCGACGATATTCGGCGCGATGCAGGCCGAGGACGCCGCGCGGGAGATGTCGACCGAGGCGGCGAACGCCTTCGAGTCCTTCAACGCGTGGAAGCTCGCCTTCTGGAAGGACATCAACGAGCTCGCCGAGGACGCACGGCTGGCCAACGCGGTAGCCGGGGCGAGCGGCTCGCCCTCCTGGGACGGCGCGGTCGCGAGAGAGCTCTCGCTTAGGCTGCCGTCCTCCGTCGCGGCCGCGACCGTGATTCGCGACGATTCCCTGGGCCTCTCGCGCTACGTCGACTACGAGCCCTCGGCTATCGGCCTCCCCGACCCGGTCTCGTTCTCCATCAAGAAGGAGCATCCCTACGTGGAGATCGTCTCGATCCGCGGCGGCCTGTGGCTCGTCGGCGCCGTGAGGATCGCGCCACGCGGGGCTCCCCGGCGCGCCCTCGACCTATTCCTCCTCAAGAGGATCGACGCCGACCTTCTCAGCCACCTGTCCTACGACCCGATGGTCGCGGTCGCCATCGTGGTGCCCGGGGCCGGGCCCGGCGCGGCCGGCCGCTATACCGGGACCGCGGGGGCCGCGGGCGCCGCGAGGGCGGGGAAGCTGGCGCAGGACTACGCGCTCGAGCTCCTCGGGACGGGCAGGGCCGCCTACGACGGCCAAGCCTATGTCGCATATCCCCGGAGGGACTGGAAGGGCGGCTCCTATTCGGCCGTCGTCCAGCGCTCGGGCTCCGTCGCCTCGAAGGATGGGGAGAGCCCCGTTCTGCTCGCGGCCGTCCTGTCGCTCGCCGATTACGGGGAGAGGGCCGCGAGGCTCCAGCGATCCGTCATCGCCGTCTCGATCATAGTCGTCGCGATCACGATCGTCGTCGCCCTCGTGCTCTCGAGCAGCATCGCCTCCCCGATCAGGCTCCTGTCGCGGGCGACGCGCCGCATCGCGGAGGGCGACTACCGCACGGAGGTCCGAAGCCCGGTATCGGGCCCTTACACGGGGGAGATAGGCGAGCTCCTCGAGGGCTTCAACGGCATGGCGAAGAAGCTCGCGGCGGACAAGCTCGAGCTCGAGGACTACATCTCGGAGATCGTGGGCCTCAAGGAGCGGGCGGACGGCATAATCGAGTCCATACGCGAGGGGCTGGCCGTCATCGACGCCGAGGGGCGGGTGGAGAGCGCGAACGCGGCCTTCAAACGGCTCTTCGGCGAGGCCGCGGGCGAGGC
>JANXYQ010000113.1 GCA_025355995.1 Spirochaetaceae bacterium
CGTCGTAGAGTGGGTTACGCGGGGGCCGCTACTTTCAACGGAGTTCCGGGCATTCTCGCTCCGTCATGCTGCGGGAGCTTCACCACAGGATCAAGAACAACCTCCAGCTGATCGAGAGCATGCTGCAGCTCGAGGCGAACAAGCAGGGCGCCTCCGCCTCGAAGGCCTCCGTCGATACCAGCGTCCAGCGCATCCACGCGATGGCCCTCGTCTACGAGACCATCTACAACACCGAGAGGCTCGACGACATCGACCTCGTGAACTACGTCGGGAAGCTGCTCGACGCCGTCAGGGACATCTCCTCGATCGAGTTCTCGCTGGACGCCGAGGGCTCGATCTACGTCGGCCTCGACTTCGCGGTCCCCTTCGGCATCCTGCTCAACGAGCTCGTCTCAAACGCTGAGAGGCACGCTTTTCCCGAGGGCTCGAAGGGCAGGGTGGATATCCGGATCGAGTCCGGCGACGGCATCCTGCTCAGGGTCGCGGACGACGGGATCGGCATCGTGGAGGGCTTCCGGATCGAGGAGACGAAGACGCTGGGCCTCAGCCTGGTGCAGGCCCTCGCCGATCAATTGCGCGGGAACATAAGCCTTGACGCCGGCTCAGGGACGAGCTGGACCGTCCGCTTTCCCGCTTGAGCGAGGCCTCCGCGGCAGGACCGGTATCGCGACTCCGGCCACTATGAGGGCGCTCGCGACCGCGAATTCGGGTCGGGGGATCTCCCTGTACAGGAAATAGGCGAGCAGGCCCGCGACGATGAACTGGGTGAGGTTGAAGAGCGAGACCGTCTGGGATGGCAGCTTCGTCATGGCCCGGTTCATAAGCGAATGGCCGATTATCGTGGGACCCAGGGCGAGTCCCAGCGTCATCAGCGCATCCATCCCCGTTATCCCCCGGATCGGGTCCGCGAAGGGCAGGCCGCAGAGAAGGCAGAAGAGTCCGCCCATCAGGTAGAGCGGGACGAGATAGAGCCAGAGCCCCTCCTCGGGCGCGAAGCGGCGGGCGAGGGCGAGGTAGAGCGCGTAGAATAGCATCGACACGAAGCAGACGATATCGCCTCCGAAGTGGCCCGGATCCAGGCGGAAATCGAAGGAAGCCAGGAATCCTATGCCCGCGAGGGCGACGAGGGTGCCGACGACCTCGGCCTTCCTGGGCAGCTCTCGCGTCATCAGGAAGACCAGGAAGGGCATGGCGACGGGCACCATGGTGACGATGACGGTCGCGTTTCCCGCGAGGGTCATCCGCGCGCCCGCTATCCAGGTGATGAAATGGAGGCCCAGGGCGATGCCCGGAAGCAGGGATGGCGCGACGAGGCGGGGCGAAAAGCGCTTCCCCGATCGGCGAAGCTCCCGGATGAAGAGGGGCAGGAGGATGATGCCCGCGCAGAGGAGCCTATAGGAGGCCTGGAGGACGGGATGGATGGTCGAGGCCTTGATCATGATCGCCGAGGAGCCGCCGACGATATTGGCGACCAGCACCAGGGCCAACTCGAAGGAACGCGGATCCTTGCGCGGGCTTTCCATGGGCACGAGCCTACCAAGAAAGGCCGATAAAGGGCTAGCTTATGCGCCCCGCGCCCCTTCGACGTAGGCGATCGCGCGATGGCGCAGGAGGGTGTCCACGCCCCTCTCCGCGGGGATCCTGTCCGCGGGGATGAAGCCGCCCGCCATGTGGTCGTGGCCGCCGCCGAAGCCCATGCCTTCCACCACGGAGCGGACCAGGGCGTTGGCCTTCACGGCCGTGTCCTCGCTACGGGCCGAGAGCTTCACTCCGCCCGTCCTCACCGAGTAGGCGAGGACGACGTCCACCGTGTCCAGCGAGAGGACGATGTCGCTCGCGGCGCCGAGCAGGGAGTCGTCCGGCGCGTCCAGCCGCATGAAGCCTATCCCGCCGTAGACCTCGACGCTGCGGAAGGCCTCGGCGTAGCGATCGAGGTCCGCCTTGGTCAGCTGGGCGCCGTTGAGGGCCTTGATCAGGGACGGGTCGGCGTAGCGGTAGAGGCGGTAGAACATCTCGACGTCGAGGTCCGAGAGGCCGCGGGTCAGGGACTCCGTGTCCTTCATGATGCCGAAGACCAGGGCCGTCGCGAGCTTGCGCGGCGGCTCCGCCCCGTTCTCGAAGAAGTACTGCGCGACGATGCTCGAGCAGGCCCCGACCGAGGGCCGGATGTCCTCGAAGCGGTAGCCCTGATTGCCCCGGTACTCGTGGTGGTCGATGCAGGCCACCTCGTCCGTGGGCAGGTCCGTGAGATTGCCGCCGCCTTTCTGGCCGTCGACGAGGAGGGCCCAGTCCTCCTCGCCGAGGGTCGCCGCGGCCTTGGCCGGGATCATCTCGATGCCGAAGAGGGCGAGCATCCTGAGGGAATCCGCCTTCTCCATCTCGCGGTCGTAGACGATGACGGTCTTGACGCCCTTGAGGCCGAGGAGGTGCTGCATGCCGGCGCACGCGGCGATCGCGTCCGGATCCGGCACGTTGTGCGGCTGTATGAAGACCTCGTCGGGGGCCTGCGCCAGGAGGGCGGCCAGGGCGTCCAGTTTCGTCGCTTCGCTCATGGATGCATTATGTACGCGAGAGGCGGGATGCGCTAGGCTTACCGCATGGGCAAGGCCGGATCATGGAGGGAGACCGCCGCGCGGAACCTGGCGGACTACAGGATCTTCGACGTCTCCTCGAGCGATCGCGAGTCCGAGGACGGCAGGAGGGGGACCTTCTACCTGGTAAACTCCCTCGACTGGGCGGGCGTGATACCGGTAGTCGACACGGCCGCGGGGCGGATGATCGTGATGATCCGGCAATTCCGCCACGGTACGGGGAGGCTCTGCCTGGAATTCCCGGGCGGCGCCGTGGAGGCCGGAGAGGAGCCCGCCCTGGCCGTCGGCCGGGAGCTGACCGAGGAGACGGGCTATAAGGCCCAGATGATAGTCCCCCTCGGGCTGCTCTCCCCCAATCCGGCCTTCATGACCAACACCTTCCACGCCTTCGTGGCGGAGGGCTGTGCCTTCGCGGGCGACCAGGCGCTCGACGAGCACGAGGAGATCGAGGTCAGCCTCGTGCCCGAGCGCGAGGCGATCGACCTGGTCGGCGCCGAGGACTACGGCCACGCCCTGATGACCGCCGCGCTCTTCCTGTATATGCGATACCGCGGGTTCAGCCTCTAGCCTATCGAGCGCGAGAGCGCGTCTATCGAGTCGAGCTCCGCGGGGGTGAGCTCGAAACCCATCGCGCCGGCCGCCTCGGCCGCCTGCGAGGGCTTGGAGGCTCCCGGGATGGCGACCACGGCGTCGCCCCAGCGGCTGATCAGCCAATTGAGGGCGGCCTGGCTCGCCGTGGCGCCGTGGGCGGCCCCCGCCTTCTTGAGCTCGGCCACGAGGGGGGCGGTCCTCTCTATCGTCCGCGGCCGGATCGAGCCCGAAAGGCGGCGAACTCTCGAGACCGTCGCGACCGCGCCGGGATCCTCGTGGAAGCGGCCGGTGAGTATGCCCTGGGCGAGGGGAGAGTAGGCGATGAGGGTTACCCCCAGGCGCCTCGCCGCCCCGAGCAGGCCGTTGCGTTCGACGGACCTGTCGAGGAGGCTAATCCGCACCTGGTTGGAGGCGAGGGGGATCCCCCGCCTCGCGAGGACGGCGTGCGCCTCCTCCATCGCGGACGCGCTGAAGTTGCTGACTCCCACCGCGCGGACCTTGCCGGCGTCGACGAGGTCGGCCATCGCGTTCATCTCCTTCGCGACCGACGAGAGGCCGTAGGGTTGGTGCACCTGGAAGAGGTCGATGGGGTAGGGGGAGAGGCAGGCCAGGCGCTCGCCTATCGTGGCGGGGATGCTCCTCGACGTGCGCATCAGCGGCCACCACTTGGTGGCTATCCCGACGGAGCCGGGTGCGACGCGCAGCGACGCGAGGGCGGCCGAGAGGCTGCGCTCGGAATTGCCCCGGCCGTAGAACTCCGCAGTGTCGAACCAGTCTATGCCGCCGGCGAGCGCGGCCTTGACCACCGCGTGCGTGGCGTCCTGGTCGAGGCTCTTCCAGAACGATCCCGCGAGCCCCTTTCCCTGGGAGAACTGCCAGGTGCCGAGCCCGATGGGCGTTATCTCGATCTGGCTCGTGCCGAGCCTTCGTTTCATCATGCGATTGCTCCTTTCGATCCGCGCGTTATGCGCGTATGATCCGAATATCAGTATTTCGCCGCAGGAAGACAAGGGCAAAGGCGCCGAGCTTATCGATAGCTAAATATTCATTTCGATATACGGCGATCCGATGGTGCGCGCCGACGGAAAGTAAAGTAGTATTTATCATAAGCTCTTGATGGAGGCGACGATGGAAACCGTGAAGGACATCCTGGCGGCGAAGGGTCACGAGGTAATAAGCTTGGGTCCGGACGCGACACTGCTCGAGGCCCTCGAGATGATGGCCGAGAAGAACGTGGGCGCGGTGCTCGTGGTCGACGCCCAAGGCGCCCTCCAGGGCATCTTCTCGGAGCGCGATTTCACGCGCAAGATCATAATCCGGGGACGCACCATCGAGGCGACCAAAGTTCGCGAGATCATGACGAGCCGCGTCCTCTACGTGGGCCTTGAAACCACCACCACCGATTGCATGAACCTGATGACCGATAAGCGGGTCCGCCACCTTCCCGTGCTCCAGGGCGACAAGCCCGTCGGCCTCGTCTCCATCGGTGACGTGGTCAAGGCCCTCCTGCGGCAGCAGGAGCTCTTGATAAGCCGACAGGCTTCGGAGATCGGTCAGCTGGAGCGCTATACCACGGGGAGCCTATAGGCTTCCGGCCTTCCCGATCGCCTCGAGCCTCTCGCTCAGGGTGGGGTGCGAGTAGTACCAGAATGAATACAGGGGATGAGGCCAGAGGTTGGACGCGTTCTCGCGGTTCAAGCCGATCAGCGCCGACGAAAGCGCGCCGGCTCCAGCCGCGCGCGCGGCGTAGGCGTCGGCTTGGTGCTCGTGCCTGCGCGACCAGGCCGAGAAGGCCGGCGTCAGGAAGAAGGTCGCCGGGCCCGAAAGCAGCGAAAGGATCAACAGCAGGGCATGCTTGGACGGCTCGGCGAAGCTGAAGGCCGCGTAGAGCTCCTTCCAGCCCATCATCAGGTCGAGTATCCAGAATCCCAGGAAGCTGAAGGCTATCGATACGGCAGTCATCTTCCGCACGTGGCGCTTCTTCTCGTGGCCGATCTCGTGGGCGAGCACGGCCAGCACCTCCTCCTCGCTCATCCGCGAGACGAGGGTATCGAAGAGCACGATGCGCTTCGCCCGGCCCAAGCCCGTGAAATAGGCGTTGGAGTGCCTCGTGCGCTTGGAGGAGTCCATTACGAATACCCCGCTCACCCGGAACTCGAGGCGAGTCGCGAGCTCGGCGATGCGCGCCGACAGGCTCCCCTCCGGCAGGGGCGAGAATTTGTTGAAGAGGGGCGCTATGACGAGGGGATAGATCAGCGACAGGAGCAGCTGGATGAGGGCGAAGATCGCGGCGGCCTCGAGCCACCATAGGGAGCCCGCGCGGTCGATGAAAGCGTAGAGCAGGTAAAGCAGGGGCAGGCCGAGGGCGGCCGACAGGAGGAGGCCTTTCAGCAGGTCGAGGAGCCAGGTGCCGGCTTTGGTCGTGTTGAAGCCGTAGCGCTTCTCGAGCGAGAAGGTCGAGTACAGCGAGAATGGCAGGCTGAGCAGCCACTGGGCGAGCATGAGGGCGCCGAGGAAGGCGGCGCCTCGCCAAAAGGCGCCCGCGGAACCCTCGCGGGCCACGAGGCTGGCCACGAGGCCGTCGAGGAGCCCGAAGAGGCCGAAGGCGGCGGCGGCCACTACCAGGGCCGTCAGGGCTGGGCTTTCTACGAGGTGGAGGCGCATCCTGGCCTTCGAGTACGCTGCCGCCTTGGCGGCATCCTCGGCGCCCACGCTGCCGCGGAGCGCCTCGGGAACCGCGCCTCCGCGCCTCGCCACGTTGCGGTAGTTGAGGACCGAGAGGAAGAGCCCCCAGCCGAGGTCTACGAGGGCAAGGGCGACGTAACAGAGCAGTATGGCGGTGGGTGTCACGGTGCCTCCGGAAGCGAATATACTCGATTGTAGGGTATATTCATCCATGGACATAGATATCCTGTGCAAGGTCGTCGACAACTTCGGCGACATCGGGGTCGCCTATAGGCTCGCGCGCTCCCTCTCCGAGCTCGGCAATCCTCCTCGCCTCCGCCTCGTCGTGGACGACTTCGCCTCCTTCGCGGCCCTCGATCCCGAGGTCGACGCCTCGGCGCCCAGCCAGACCCTGCACGGCTGGGAGCTCTACCGCTGGGGCGGAGCCGGCGCCGCCCGCGCCAAGGAAGCCTTCCTCGCCAAGCGGCCGCGGATCGTGATCGAGTGCTTCGCCTGCGGACGCCCCGACTGGCTGGAGGATATACTCTTCGACCCCCTGGTCGAGGAACCCTCCCTCATCGTCGACCTCGAGCACCTGACCGCCGAGCCTTACTCCGTGGAACTGCACCGCATGCCCTCGCTCACGCGCTCGAGCCTCGTGCGTAAGGCCATGTTCCTGCCCGGCTTCTCGGCCGGGACCGGCGGCCTCATCCTGGACGGGAGCTTCGAGCGCGCTCGCGAGCTCTCCTCGAGCGAGGCTGGCCGCCTGGCGCTGAGGCGAAGGGCGCTCGCGCGCCTCGGCCCCGCCATTGGCGGGACCGCCGGGGCCGAGGCCATCGATCTCGAGACCGCGTTCTGGGTCCCGGTATTCAGTTACGAGCGCGACTACACCCGGGTCGTGGCCGACCTGGCGGCCTTCGCGAGAAGCCGGGGCACCCTCGCCCTCGCCGCCGCGGGGAGGAGCGCCGGCTGCTTCCGGCGGGCCTGGTCGGAGGCCGGCGAACCCTTTCCTCTCGTCGACCTGCCCTTCCTGCCCCAGGAAGCCTGGGACGAGGTCCTGGCGGCCTGCGATTTCTCCATAGTACGGGGAGAGGATTCCTGGTCGAGGGCGGCGCTCGCGGGCCGGCCCTTCCTCTGGCAGGCATACCCCCAGGAGGGGAAGCACCAGCTGGTCAAGGTCCGGGCCTTCCTGGACCGATTGCGTCCCCATTTCGGGTCCGAGGGCTCCGCCTCGGGAGCGGCCTTCGCGGCCCTCCGTGACCTGTACCTCGCCTTCAACGACCGCGATCGCGACGGGGCGGACACGCGGGGAGGGGAGAGCCTCCTGCCCGTCCTCGGGCTCTATCCCGAGCTCCTATCGGGCTTTGGGGAGTTTTCGGCCTCGCTGGGGGGAGCTCGCGACCTCGGCGCCGACCTCGTGACCTTCTTGCGCGAAATCTGGTAGAATGGCCATCCGGGACGGCCTTCAGCGCCTTACCCACGGCGCTCCATCGGGGATATTAGCGTCACATTCATAGCGAGGGTTATATGGTAGTCACTTCACAGCTCCGCACTGGCTCCGTTTTCAAGGTCGGTAACGACGCGCTCGTCGTCCAGAAGATCCTGGGCCAGAAGACCGGCCGCGCGGGCACCGTCACCCGCTTCAGGGTCAAGAACATCGTCACGGGGCAGACCTCCGACGTCGCCTGCGACTCGGGCGAGAAGTTCGAGTCGGTGGACCTCGACATCTTCCAGATGAAGCTCTCCTACATCGACGGCGAGACCTATGTCTTCATGGAGCAGGAGACCTTCGAGCAGTACGAGCTCACCAAGGACGACCTGGGCGACAACGCCGGCTATATCAGCGCCGACGACGACTACCCCATCGAGATCACCTTCTACGACGGCAAGCCCGTCGGCGTGACGCCGCCGATCCTCGTCGAGCGCACGATCACCTACTGCGAGCCCGGGGTCAAGGGCGACACCAGCGGCAAGACCTTCAAGCCCGCCACGCTCGACACAGGCATCGAGGTCGCCGTGCCCCTGTTCTGCGAGATCGGCACCAGGATCAAGCTCGACACCCGCGACGGTACCTTCGCCGAGCGCGTGAAATAAGCCCGCAAAGCGGACCGCGCAGGACGGAGCGCCCCGGAAGGGGCGCTCCGTTTTTTTGCGCGACGGCGTTCGCGCTTGACGGAAGGCCGCGGCAGGGCTAGCCTTCACGAATAGCGGAACGTCAAGGAGAGGTCAACGCATGGAGCTGCCAAAGAGCGCCCGACCGCTCGCCGTAGCGGTATTCATCATCGCGGCCATATCCGCGTCGGGCGCGCAGGGCGCGGCGCCCGGCCCGGCGCGCCCCCTGTCCATCGCCGGCTCGGGCAGCAATATTCCTCTCACCCAGAGGCTCCTCGACGCCTACGGCCTCAAGAAGGGCCAGACTCCCCGTATCCCGCCGAGCATCGGCACCGCAGGCGCGATCACGGCCCTCCAGGCGGGGCAGCTGGACCTCGGGCTCATCTCCCGGCCCCTGAAGGATGCCGAGCTGGCATCAGGCATCAGGCAGCGAGCATATGCGCGGATCGGAATAGTGCTGGGGGTCAATCCCTCGGTACCCGACTCCTCGATAAGCTCCGGCGAGCTCGTGAGCATCTACACGGGCGCCAAGAACGCCTGGCAGAACGGGTCGATGATCATCGTCCTCGCCCGCGAGGCGGGCGACAGCTCGAACGCGGTATTGGAGAAATCCATACCGGGCTTCTCGCAGGCGTACGCCGATTCCTTCGCGAAAAAACGCTGGGAGGTCTATTATACCGACGGCGAGGAGAACGACGCCATCGCGACGACGAGCGATGCGCTAGGCTTGACCGACACCGTCGCGATTGTCCTTTTTGGGAAATCGATCAAGGCGCTGCGCTTCGATGGCGTGGAACCCTCGGCCAAGACCCTCTCCGACGGCACCTATCCCCTGCGAAAGGATCTCTTTTTCGCCTACAGGGAGCCCCTCTCCGACGAGGCCCGGGCCTTCGTGGACTTCACTTTCTCCGCGGAGGGCAGGGCGATCGTTTCGGGCCTCGGCGCGCTCCCCGTCGCGAGAAACTAGGGCGGGATGGGCGAAGGCATAGCTCTTTTCAAGCGCTTCGCAGCTCGCATGAAGCTGCTCGCCGCCATGACCGGAGTCATCATCGCGGTGATCCCGCCCGCCACCTATTTCACCATCGGCTGGGCCGAGCAGAAGGTCTCCGCCGACTACATGAGCAGGGAAGTATCCCAAAAGCTCAGGGAGACAGTGAAAGCGAACCCGGGACTCTGGAAATTCAGCGTGGTGAAATTCACCAAGGTCTTCGACGAGGTGGAGACCAAGGAGATCGCCGAGATTCGGATCCTGGACGCCGAGGGAGCCCTTCTCGCCGACACCGCCTTCCCGACGCGCGCCCGATTGGTCAGGACGGGAAGCTCGGACATACTATACAACAACATCCGCTTCGGCCGGGTCGAGCTGGACAAGTCGGCGGACTCGACCCTGAGCACCACGGCTCTCCTGTTCCTGGGCTTTTCCGCCCTCGCGGCCCTCGTGAGCCTGGCTCTCTTCCGCTATCCGGCAGCGATCGTCCGGAGCGCGGAGGGGAGCATCAACGCGACCATCGACAGCCTCAACCGCGAGGTCGTCGAAAGGACGCGCAAGGAGATGGTGGCCGGGGAATCCCTGCGCGAGAAGGAGATCCTCCTCAAGGAAATCCATCATCGCGTCAAGAACAACCTTCAGATAATCATAAGCCTGATAAACCTGCAGCTCCATAACGCGGAGCCGGGCAAGGCGAGCGACATGCTCCACGGCATCAAGCATCGGGTCAACACCATGGCCCTCGTGCACGAGCGCCTCTACGACAGCCCCACCCTATCCCTCATCGACATGGGCGAGTACATAAAGTCCCTGGTCGTGGGCTACCTCGATTCCTTCGAGAGCGAGGCGGTAACCCTGAACTATGAGGTCGACGTCGAGGGCATCTCCCTTTCGCTCGATTACGCGATGCCGATCGGCCTCATCATCTGCGAGCTGGTGATCAATAGCCTGAAATACGCCTTCAAGGGCCGCTCGTCCGGTTTTATCGGGATCGGGCTTCGCAGGACGGAGGACGGGGCCTTGCGCCTGACGGTCTGGGACGACGGTATAGGAATTCCCGAGCCTGCGGCGGGAGGCGTCCCGAGCGGCTACGCGCAGGACGATGCCGATTCCGGCAGCCTCGGTCTCCAACTGGTCAGGGCCCTGTCCAAGCAGATTCGAGGCAAGCTCTCGATGGTATCCGCGAGCGGACTGAAAGTTACGGTGGACGGCATCCGGGTCGGCGCCAACTAGCCCGGGCCCGACTCGGGCGGGCAGGAAAAGGCGGGACGGGGCGGGCTCGCCTCGGCTATCCTCGGGCCAAGGACGACGAGACGAGGGAGGAAGCGGTTTCATGGACTGGCAGTCGCGGATGACGAGGGCGGTCGATTACCTGGAGCGCAACCTGTACGGGAAGGCGGACCTTGAGCGGGCCGCGCGCGAGGCCAACTGCTCGGCCTTCCACTTCTACAGGATGTTCGAGATGGTCGCCGGCATCGGGGTGGCCGAGTACCTGCGCAGGCGCAGGCTCTCCGAAGCCGCCCTCGCCCTCTCCGGAGGGAGCGGGGACAGGGTCATCGACCTCGCCCTGCGCTTCGGCTACGACTCGCCTGACGCCTTCTCCAGGGCCTTCCGCCGCGAGTTCGGCTTCCTGCCGAGCGACGCGCGCAAGGACGGGACGAGGCTGCACAGCTATCCGCCCCTGTCGTTCTCGGTCGTCCTCAAAGGAGACAAGGCAATGGAGTATCGAATCGAGAAGGGTCCCCTCCTCGCCCTGGCGGGCATCAACCTCCGCGCGACCAGCAAGGACGGGAGCAATTTCCGCGACGTTCCCGCATTCTGGGACGCGATCATGGCCGACGGCCGATTCAAGGCCCTGGCCGCGAAGGCGAACCCGAAGGGCCTCGGCGTCTGCGCGGTCTGCCGCGACTTCGACATGCAGGGCGGGACCTTCACCTACAGCATATCGATCGACGATCCGGGGAGCCTGTCCGGCCTTCCCGAGGGCTCGGAGCGCTTCTCGGTGCCCGCCTCGACCTGGGGCAAGTTCACGAGCCGAGGCCCCCTGCGGCCCAATTTCCAGGACACGATCAAGCGCATCTATTCCGAGTGGCTGCCGGCCTCGGAATGGGAGCACTCGGGCAGCGCCGAGATCGAGTTCTATCCGGCGGTCGCGGGTCCCCTCGACTCGCCGGACTATTGGTGCGAGTATTGGGTGCCCCTAAAGATGGCCTAGTCGATATATACTGAAGCCCGATGCGCCGCCCTGGAGCCTATGCGATCGCCGCCCTAGCCCTCTGCCTCGGCCTGGCAATCATATGCCCCTCATGCTCCCGCTCCGTCACGCGCAGGGCGACGATCTTCTCCTCGGCCGTCGTCCTCACCCTGAACGACCACGCCTCGGACGCGAGCTTCGAGGCCTGCTTCGCGCGCCTGCGCGAGATAGACGCCGAGATGAACATGTGGGACCCGGCCTCGGAGCTCTCCCGCCTGAACGCCGGCGCGGGGCAGGGACCGGTCGCCGTCTCGTCCGACCTGATGAAGACCGCCCTTCGAGGGATCGATCTGGCCGGGCAAAGCGGGGGCATCTTCGATCCTACCGTCGCCCCGCTCGTGAAGCTATGGGGAATCGGCGGCCCCCATCCCCGCCTGCCCGCGGACTCCGAGGTCGGGTCGGCGCGGGCTCTCGTAGGTTGGCGCCGCGTCAAGGCGGACGAGGCTGCCCGCACGATCGAGCTCGAGGCGGGGATGGGCCTGGACTTCGGCGCCCTCGCCAAGGGCTACGGCGCCGAGGAGGGCGGCCGGCTCCTGGCGTCGCGGGGAGTGAGGTCGGGCCTCCTCGACGTCGGCGGCTGCGTCCTCGTCATCGGAGGGGATTCGAGGGGAGGGAGCTGGCGCATCGGCGTGCAGAACCCCGCCTCCGCGCGCGGCGAGCCTCTAGGCTATTTTTCCCTTCGCGACTCGACGGTGGACACCTCCGGCGTCTACGAGCGCTTTTTCGAGAGCGGAGGGCGGCGTTATGCCCATATCATGGACACGAGGACGGGGAGGCCGCTGACGGGGGGACTCGTCTCCGCCTCCGTGGCCCTGCCCCGCGGTCAGAACGCGGATGGACCGCCTCTCGCCCTCCTCGTGCTCGGCCCCGAGGAGGGAATCGCCCTCGCCGATCGGCTGGGGCTCGCGGCCGTTCTCCTCGGTCCGGGAAATCGCTATTACCTCTCCAAGGACGCTCGCGGAAGCTTTGTCCTTCTCGACCAATCCTATCGCTTGTCAAATTGACCAATCTCATACGCCCTTTTAGTAAAATAACTATAAATAGAAACAATATGGCGTTATAGTTAATAAAATACGCGGTAAAACATAGAATAAATAAGATATACTTGGTCGAAGCCTTGACATCCTGTTTATCCTAGCTGCAAACTCAGAGAATGACGCCTCGAAGCGTCAATCTCTCGCTCGTTCGGAGCAGCTATGGGCGATACGCGGTTGAACGGGGCAGAGGCCCTCGTCGAGATAATGATCGAAGAGGGGGTCGAGTACGTCTTCGGACTACCCGGAGGCTCGGCCATCCCGATCTACGATGCCCTCGTGGGCAGGAACGTTAAGCTCGTACTGACTCGGCACGAGCAGGGAGCCGTCCACATGGCGGACGGCTACGCGAGGGCCACCGGCCGAGTGGGCGTCGCCCTGGTCACCTCCGGGCCCGGAGCCACGAACACCGTGACGGGGCTTTTTACCGCCCTGATGGACTCCGTGCCCCTCGTCGTGGTCTGCGGGCAGATGCCGAGCTGGACCCTGGGGCTCGACGCCTTCCAGGAAGCCGACGTCTCGGGCATCACCTATCCCTGCGTCAAGCATTCCTACCTAGTGAAGGACGTCGAGGACATCCCGCGCGTCATGAGGGAGGCCTTCTACCTGGCTCGCTCGGGCAGGCCCGGCCCGGTCCTCATAGACATGCCCAAGGATATTTCCGGAGCCCGCCTCAGCGACATGGGGAAAGTGGATTTCCACCTTCCCGGCTATTCCGTGCCCCTCGAGGGCGACTCCTCCTCGATAGCCGAGGCCGCCCGCCTCATCAAGGCGGCCCGCAGGCCCGTCCTCCTCGTCGGCCACGGTGCCGCCATCGCGGGTGCGTCCATTGAAGTGCGCGAGCTCGTCGAGCGGATGCGCATGCCCGCGGTGAGCACCCTCCTCGGGAAGGGCCTCCTGCCCGAGAGCCATGAGCTGTCCCTGGGCATGCTGGGCATGCACGGCACGGCCTACGCCAACAAGGCGATGGTCGCCTGCGACCTCGTCATGAGCGTCGGGTCGAGGTGGGACGACCGCATCGTCGGCAGCTACTCGGACTTCTGCAAGGGCGCCGTCAAGATCCACATAGACATCGACCCCGCCGAGATAGACAAGGTCGTCAAGGTCGACGTCGGCATCGTGGGGGACGCCAAGGCCGTCCTCGCTCAGCTCCTGCCCCTGCTGGAGCCCGGCGACACCGAGGACTGGGTCAAGCAGGTCGCGCGCTGGCGCCGTGATTACCCCCTGTCATACCGCAAGGAGGGCAAGGTGCGCGCCCAGCACGTGATCGAGGAGCTCCGGGCCCTCGCGGGGGGCGAGGCGGTCTTCACGACCGACGTCGGCCAGCACCAGATGTGGGCCGCGCAGTTCGTGGGCTCGGAGGAGTCCCGCAACTGGATCAGCTCAGGCGGCGCCGGCACGATGGGCTTCGGCCTGCCTGCCGCCATCGGCGCCCAGCTGGGCAGGCCCGGGGCCAGGGTAGTGGCGATCGTAGGCGACGGGGGCTTCCAGATGACCCTCTCCGAGCTCGCCACCATGCGCAACCTCAAGCTGCCCGTCAAGATCGTCGTGATCAACAACCACTACCTCGGCATGGTCCGGCAATGGCAGAGCATGTTCTACGACGAGCGCTATTCCGGGGTGGACCTCGAAGGCAACCCCGACTTCGCGCGGCTCGCCGAGGCCTACGGCGTAAAGGGCTATCGCATAACGCGTCCCGCCGACGTGAGGCGGGTGCTCAAGGCGGCCCTCGAGCACGACGGCCCGGTGCTGGTCGACGCCGAGGTCGAGAAGCACGACAACGTCTTCCCGATGATCCCCGCTGGGGCGTCGCTGAAGGACATGCTCCTCGAGCCGCCCAAGCGCAAGCTCGAGAAGCCCACGGGAGGCACCTGACATGGACGGCGACACCAACGCGATCGCGCGGCATTCTATCAGCCTCTACGTGGCCAACAAGCCGGGAGTACTCATCAGGGTGGCCCTCGTGTTCTCGCGCCGCGGCTTCAACATCGACAGCCTCGTGGTCTCGGAGACCCAGGATCCGCGCTTTTCGAGGATGAACATCGTCGCCCGCGGCGGCCGGGAGACCCTCGAGCAGATACTCAAGCAGCTGAACAAGCTCGTCGACGTGATCCACGCCCGCGACTACTCCTACGAGGACGTCATCCAGAAGGAGCTGGCGCTCATCAAGATCGACTGCCTGCCCGAGAGGCGGCACGAGGCCTTCCAGGTGATGGAGGCCTTCAAGGCCAAGACGATAGACCTCGCCGAGGGGACGCTCGCCGCCGAGGTGACGGGCAGCTCGGAGAAGCTCGATGCCTTCGAGTCCCTGCTGAGACCCTTCGGCATACGGGAGATGGTGCGCTCGGGCAAGCTCCTCATGGCGCGCGGAAACGAAACCACTTAAAGGAGAAACGATGTCGGCTAACTTGTTCGATAAGGTTTGGGAAGCGCACAAGGTGGGATCGCTGCCCTCTGGCAGGGACCAGCTCTTCATCGGCCTCCACCTCGTCCATGAGGTGACCTCGCCCCAGGCCTTCGCGATGCTCGCCGAGAGGGGCCTGAAGGTCGCCTACCCCGAGAGGAGCTTCGCCACCTGCGACCACATCGTGCCTACCGCCGATCAGTCCAGGCCCTTCGGCGATCCCCAGGCCGAGGTGATGATGGCCGCCCTCGAGGCCAACGCTGCGGCTGCCGGAATCACGTTCTTCGGCCTCGACTCGGGCAGGCAGGGCATCGTGCACGTAATCGGCCCCGAGCTCGGCCTCACCCAGCCCGGGATGACCATAGCCTGCGGCGACTCGCACACCTCGACCCACGGGGCCTTCGGGGCCATAGCCTTCGGCATCGGCACTAGCCAGGTGCGCGACGTCCTCGCCACCCAGACCCTGGCGATGGACAGGCCCAAGGTCCGCCGCATCGAGGCGAGCGGCTCCCTCGGGCTGGGCGTCGGCGCCAAGGACCTCATACTCTTCATCCTCTCGCGCCTGGGGGTGGAGGGCGGCCTCGGCTACGCCTACGAGTACTCCGGCCCCGCGGTGCGCGCGCTCGGGATGGAGGCGCGCATGACGCTGTGCAACATGAGCATAGAGGGAGGCGCCAGGGCGGGCTACGTTAGCCCCGACGAAGCTACCTTCGCCTACGTCCGCGGCAGGCCCTACGCTCCCGCCGAGCGCGACTGGGAAGCCGCGCTGGCCTACTGGCGCTCGGTGGCGAGCGGCCCGGACGCGTCCTTCGACGACGAGGTATCCATCGACGCCTCGGCCATCGAGCCGATGGTGACCTGGGGCGTCAACCCGGGCCAGGGGATAGGCGTCTCCGAGCGGATGCCGAGGCTGGCCGAGCTGGAGCCTGAGCGCCGCGACGGGGCCCGGCTGGCCTACGCGCACATGGGCTTCGCGGAGGGCGACCGCATCGCCGGCAAGAGGATAGACGTCGCCTTCATCGGCAGCTGTACCAACGGCAGGATCAGCGACCTGCGGGAGGCGGCCGCCATCGCCAAGGGCAGGAAGGTCGCGAAGGGAGTTCGCGCCCTGGTGGTGCCCGGCTCGCAGGCGGTCGCCGCCCAGGCGAGGCTGGAGGGCCTCGACCTCGTGTTCAAGGAGGCGGGCTTCGAGTGGCGGGGGGCGGGCTGCTCGATGTGCCTCGCGATGAACCCCGACAAGCTCGTGGGCAGCCAGCTCTGCGCCTCGAGCTCCAACCGCAACTTCATCGGGAGGCAGGGGTCGAGCCTGGGCCGCACCCTCCTCATGAGCCCGGCCATGGCGGCCGCCGCCGCGCTGAGCGGCGAGGTCGTCGACTCGAGGAGTTTCTGATGGCGCATAACGCTTCCGCGCGAACGATCGTCTCGGGCAGGGCCCTGCCCCTGCGCGAGGACGACGTGGATACCGACAGGATCATCCCGGCCAGGTATATGAAAGGCGTCAGCTTCGAGGGCCTGGGCGATTTCGCCTTCCGCGACGCCCGCTTCGACGAGTCGGGCAAGCCGACGGGCCACCCCTTCAACGATCCGCGCTTCGCGGGCGCCTCGATACTCGTCGTGAACCGCAACTTCGGCTGCGGCTCCTCGCGCGAGCACGCGCCTCAGGCTCTCTCGCGCGCCGGGATCGCGGCCCTGGTCGGCGAGTCCTTCGCCGAGATCTTCGCGGGCAACTGCGTCTCGCTCGGCATCCCGGCGGCGAGCGTCGGCCACGAGGCCGCAAGGGAGATCCAGGACCTCGTCGGCTCCGATCCCTCGCTCGCCGTAGAGGTCGACCTCGAGGCGCGGGAGGTGAGGGCGGGCGTCAGGCGCTTCGCGCTCTCGATGCCGGAGAGCCATCGCAAGGCCCTCGTCACGGGGCTTTGGGACTCCACCGCGGAGCTCCTCCCCGGCGCCGCCGCCGTCCGCGCCCTCGCGGGCGAGCGGGGGAGGAGCGCGCGGCTGCCCTATCTCGGCTGGGCGAGGGCCGGTTCGTGAAGCCCCGCGGCCTCAATCGCGCTTCCGGCGAGATGACCGCCGGGCTGGAGCGCTCCCCCAACCGCGCGATGCTCCGTGCGATCGGCTTCGGCGACGGCGACTTCGACCTGCCGATCGTCGGGGTCGCGAGCGCCGGCGCGGAGGTCTCGCCCTGCAACATCCACCACGACGAGCTCGCCGCCCACGCCAAGGCCGAGCTCGCCTCCTCCGGCGCCAAGCCCATGAAGTTCAACACCTTCATCGTGACCGACGGGGAGGCAATGGGCACCGAGGGCATGAAGGCCTCGCTCCCGAGCAGGGAGGCGATAGCCGACGCGATCGAGCTCGTCGTCCGCGGCCACAGCATGGACGCGTTGCTGGCCATAGGCGGCTGCGACAAGACGGTCCCCGGCTCCATAATGCCGATGGCCCGCCTGAACATCCCCTCGATATTCTGCTATGGCGGGACGATCCGCGCCGGCTCCCACGAGGGACGGGCCCTCGACATAGTCAGCGTCTTCGAGGCCGTGGGCGCCCGCGCCGCGGGGGCGATAGGCGACGACGACCTGCACTGCATCGAGCGCAAGGCTTGCCCGGGCGCCGGAGCCTGCGGCGGGATGTATACCGCCAACACGATGGCCGCGGCGGCGGAAGCCCTCGGCATGAGCCTGCCCGGCTCGGCCTCCATCCCCGCCGTGGACGAAGCGAAGGCCGGGCACCTGCGCGCCTCGGCCCACGCCCTCCTCGCGATGCTGGAACGTAACCTGAGGCCCCGCGACATCATGACCCGCAAGGCCTTCGAGAACGCGATCCGCACGGTGATGGCCCTGGGCGGCTCGACCAATGCCGTCCTCCACCTCCTCGCCCTCGCCCGAGAGGCGGAAGTTCGGCTCGAGGCGGCCGAGTTCAACTACTTCCACGACACGACACCGACACTCACCGACATGAAGCCGGCCGGGCGCTACGTGATGGAGGACCTGCATCGGGTCGGCGGCGTGCCCCTGGTGATGCGCATGCTCCTCGACCGGGGCCTGCTGCACGGGGACTGCGTCACCTGCACCGGGAAGACGGTGGCCGAGAACCTCGAGGGCGTCTCGACCGCTCTGGCGGGCCAGGACGTGGTCCTGCCCTTCGACTCGCCCAAGAAGGCCACCGGCCCCTTCTGCGTCCTGTACGGCAACCTCGCCCCGCGAGGCGCCGTGCTCAAGACCTGCGGCCTCGACCTCGTCGAGCACTCCGGGCCCGCGCGCGTCTTCGAGAGCGAGAAGGCCGCCCTCGACGCCATCCTCGCAGGTGCCATAGTCGAGGGCGACGTCGTCGTGATCCGCTACGAGGGGCCGAAGGGCGGCCCCGGCATGCGCGAGATGCTCGCGCCCACGGCGGCCATCGCGGGCGCCGGGCTGGCCGGCAAGGTGGCCCTCGTCACCGACGGGCGCTTCTCGGGAGGCAGCCACGGCATGATAGTCGGCCACGTCTGCCCGGAGGCGCAGGAGGGCGGCCCCATAGCCACCCTGCGCGACGGCGACTTCGTCTCGATCTCGCTCTCGCGCAAGGAGCTCTCGGTCGGCCTGGGCGAGGCGGAGATCCGCGAGCGGCTGTCGGGCTGGAAGGCGAGGGATACGGGCTACGCGCGCGGAGCCATCGCCAAGTTCGCGCGGCTCTGCTCCGACGCCTCGGAGGGAGCCGTGACGAGCTAGGCTAGCCGGCCACGGTCGACTTGGAGCCGAGGTAGGCGGCGCGGATGGCGGGGTCCTGGGCGACTTCCGACGCCTTTCCCTCGCGCACGACCTTCCCCTGCTCGAGCACGTAGGCCCGATCCGCTATCGCGAGCGCCTTGAAGGCGTTCTGCTCGACCAGGAGTATGGTCTTCCCGAGTCCCCTGAACTCCCCGATGATGTCGAAGACCGTCTTGACGAGCAGGGGGGCGAGGCCGAGCGAGGGCTCGTCCATGAGGATGAGCTCGCCGTCCGTCATCAGGGCCCTGCCCATGGCCAGCATCTGCTGCTCGCCGCCCGAGAGGGTCCCCGCCTGCTGGCGCATCCGCTCCTTGAGCCTCGGGAAGAGCGCGTACACGCGCTCGTAGTCGGCCGAGATCTTCTTTCGGTCTCGGCGGAGGTAGGCGCCGAGGGCCAGGTTGTCCTGCACGGTGAGGTTTGAGAAGACCAGCCGGCCCTCGGGGACGTGGCAGACCCCCGCCTTGACGACCTTGGAGGGAACCCGGCCTATCCGCTGTCCCTTGAACTCCGCGTAGCCGCCGCTGGGCTTCAGGAAGCCGGAGACGGCATTGAGCAGGGTGGACTTGCCGGCGCCGTTCGCGCCGATGATTGTGACTATCTCGCCGGGCTCGACGTCGAGCGAGACGCCCTTGAGGGCGCGGATGCCGCCATAGGATACGTGGAGATCGCGCACGGCCAGGAGGCTCATCTCTCGTCCTCCGCGCCGAGGTAGGCCTCGACGACCTTGGGATCGTTGGCGACCGACTCCGGGCTGCCGTCGGCGAGGGTACAGCCGAAATTGAGCACGTGGATGTGCTCGCAGACGCCCATTATCAAGTCCATATGGTGCTCGATCACGAGGACCGAGAGCTCGAATCGGTTCCGGATCTCCCCGATGAGGCGCATGAGCTGCTCGGTCTCGTCGGGGTTCATGCCCGCCGCCGGTTCGTCGAGGAGGAGGAGCTTCGGGTCCAGGGCAAGCGCCCTCGTGATCTCGAGGCGGCGCTGGAGGCCGTAGGGCAGGTTGTTCGCGACCACGTCGGCCCGGTCGGTCAGTCCCATTATCTGGAGCAAGCCCTCGGCCTTCTCCGCGAGGGCCTTCTCCTCCCTGCGGAAGCGGGGGAGGCGGAGGAGGGACTCGGCCAGGTTGTAATGGGCGCTGAGGTGGCAGGCGGTCAGCACGTTGTCCCTCGTCGACAGGTTCTTGAAGAGCCTGATGTTCTGGAAGGTGCGGGTGACGCCGCCGTCGGCGATCTTGTAGGGCTCGAGGTCGGTGATGGGCGAGCCCCGGAAGAGGACGCTGCCCTCGCTCACCTTGTACACGCCCGTGATGAGATTGAAGATCGTCGTCTTTCCAGCGCCGTTGGGCCCGATGAGCCCGGAGATCCCTCCCTCGGCGACCTTGAATGAGACGTCGTTGACCGCGGTGAGGCCGCCGAAGCGCTTGGTCAGGCCCTTGAGCTCGAGTACCGGGACGTCGCTCATTCGATCCCCTCCCGCTCGGCGGCCTTCGAGGCCGCGGCGAAGGCTATCCTCGCCCTGCGCGCGGCGATCGTCTTGCGGATGCCCGAGGGCGTCAGCTCCAGGCCGCCGATGAGGCCCTGCGGCCTCCCCACCATGATGAGGATGACAGCGAGGCCGTAGAAGACCAGGCGCCACTGGGCGAAGCTTCGGAACAGCTCCGGAAGCGCGACCAGGAGGATGGTGCCGAGCACCGACCCGGAGATGGAGCCGAGACCGCCGAAGATGACCATGATCGTCAGGTCGGTGGACTTGGCCATGTTGAACATGGTTGGCCTGATGAACTGTATGTACTGGGCCATGAGGGCGCCCGCGACCCCGGCGAAGGCGGCGCTCACGACGAGGGCGATCATCTTGTGCCTGTACACGTCGACCCCCGCCATCTGGGCCGCCAGCTCCTCCTCGCGCACCGCGACCATGTTGCGGCCCTGACGGGAGTTGATCAGGTTCCACGTGATGACAACGAACACGATGTCGAGGGCGAAGACCAGCCAGATGTTGGTGAGCTTGGGGAGGCTCTCCCAGCCGCGGGCCCCGCCGACGTAGGGGATGTTGTTGAGGATGACCCGCACCGCCTCGCCGAAGCCCATCGTCGCGATGCAGAAATAGTCGCCCTTGAGCTTGAGGGTGAGCTTCCCGATGAGGACCGAGATCCCGGCGGCCGCCGCGGCTCCCGCGACGATCGCGAGGGCGAAGGGCAGGTGGAGCCTCGCCGTGAAGATGGCCGAGATGTAGGCGCCGATGGCCATGAAGCCGCCGTGGCCGAAGGAGAAGAGCCCCGTGAAGCCCGTGAGCACGGAGAGGCCGAGGACGGCGATGAGATTGATGCCGATGAGGATGGCGATTCCCTGGATGTAGTCCATGCCTTAAGCCTTGTCCTCGGCCGACTTGCCCATGATCCCCGTCGGCCTGATGACGAGCATCAGGATGAGGATGAGGAAGGCGAAGAGGTCCCGGTACTGGGTCGAGAGATAGCCGGAGACGAAGGTCTCGATGAGGGCCAGGAGCACCGAGCCGAGGAGGGCTCCGGGCAGGCTGCCCAGGCCCCCGAACACGGCGGCGATGAAGGATTTCAGCGTGATCGAGCTCATCTGCGGGTAGACCTGGTATTTCATGCCGTAGAGGACACCCGCCACGCCGGCGAGGGCGCCGCCGATGCCGAAGACGAGGATGACCACGAAACTAGGGTTGATGCCCATGAGGGCGCTTGCTTTCATGTTGTAGGCCGTCGCCTGGATCGCCTTTCCCATCTTCGTGAAATCGATGAAGAGGATTAGGACGAGGAGGCAGACGGCCGCGACTACGAACATCGCGATGTCGATGCGCCCCACGTTGAGCGCGCCGAGCTGTATCGGGCCGCCCTGAAGGTAGCTGGGCAGCAGCTCCGGGGGGAAAGTCTTGGGGGTCGGGCCGATCGTGGCGATGACGCCGTTGTCGATGAAGATCGAGGCGCCCATCGCGGTGATGATGAAGTAGAGGAAGGGCGCGTTGCGGTCGCGCAGGGGCTTGTAGGCCAGGCGCTCCAGGACGATGGCGACGAGGGCCGTGCCGCAGGCCGCGATGAAGAAGGCGATGAAGAAGGGCAGGCCGAGGAGGGTGAGCCCGAAGAAGCCGAAGTAGGCGCCGAGCATGATGACGCTGCCGTGAGCGAAGTTCGAGAAGTTCATGATCGAGTACACGAGCGAGTACCCGACCGCCATGAGGGCGTAGATGGAGCCTATCG
>JANXYQ010000138.1 GCA_025355995.1 Spirochaetaceae bacterium
ACGTCGTGCTGATGGCCTTCCTGACGCCCTTTACGGGATGGCTCGACATATACAGGATCGGCGTCTACCTCCTCAGCGCCGTGGTCGCCAACGCGCTGGTGTCGCTGGAGAGGCGGCAGGTCCTGGTCTACCTGGGCGCGAGCCTGGCGGTCTACGCGGCCATAATCCTCCTCGTCGCGGCGCCGAAGCTCGGGCCGCCGAAGGGCGACGGGCTATCCACGACCCTCCTCTTCCTCGTCCTCTTCGCTACCATCAACGGCATCGTCCTGCTGATGAACGATCTCAACGCGAAGCTGATCCGCCTCGCCGAGGCCGAGGGCTCGGCCAACCGCGAGAGGGCCGAGTCGCTGCGCTCCCTCATCGGCTCGGTTTCCGGCGCCCTCGATACGGGACGCGAGCTCGTGGCGGCGGCGGGGGAGGGGCGCTCCCGATCGAGCGAGATCCACGAGCGACTCTCGGCCCTGCGCCGGGAGGCCCTCACCCTCGAGGGAGAGTCGGCTGCCGTGGACGCGAAGAGCTCCGCCGCTCTCGAGCGCGTGGCCGAGGCGAAGGCCGCGGTCGAGAACCAGAACGCGATGATCGTAGACTCCGGCGCCGCGGTCGAGAGGATCAGCCACGCGATCCAGGACCTGTCCGCCATGGCGGGGTCGAGGCGGGCCTCGATATCCGAGGTCGCGACCCTCGCGGAGAGGCAGGGCGGCGAGATGAGGGGGCTCCTCCAAGGCATCGACCGCATCATAGCGTCCAGCGAGGCGGTTATGGCCGCGACGGGCGGCATCATCGACGTCTCCGAGAAGACCCAGCTGCTCGCGATGAACGCATCCATCGAGGCCGCCCACGCCGGCGCCTCGGGCAAGGGCTTCGCGGTCATCGCCGCGGAAATCCGCAAGCTTTCCCAGGAGACGCAGGAGAGCACCACGCGCATCGGCGAGGCGATAAAGGCGAACGAGGCTACCGTCCGGGACCAGGCTGCGGCCATAGGGCGCTTCACCCAGGGCATGGACAAGATGACCGCCGACGTGCGGTCCACCTTCGAGGCCCTCGGGGCGATGGTGGACGAGCTCGTGGGCATGGAGACGGCGACCGGCGACCTCGGCGAGTCGACGATGTCCATGCTCAGGCTGGCGGGGGAGACGAAATCCTCGGTGGGCGGCGTGGTCGAGGGCCTGCGCTCGGGGGCTGCGAGCGCGGAATCCGCCAAGGACTTCGCCTCTAGACTCTCCGCCGAGCTCTCCAGGATGCTCGAGGCCTTCGCCGTCATGGACAAGGCCATAGAGAAGGCTTCGTTGATAGGTGAGCGCAACCTCGCCCGAGTCGCCGAGCTCGAGGCCGGGCTGGCCTCGGCGGAGCGCGGCTCGAGGGCCTAGTCCCCGTAGTCCAGGATGCGGAGCGAGGTAGACCTCCGGGCGGCGTAGTCCATCCGAGACAGGGCCTCCCTGAGCTTGGCCTTCTGCCCGAGGACGAGCCTAGCCGAGAAGGTCTCTGCGTCCACCGCGATCTCGGCCTCGAGCAGGATCCTCTTCTTCGCGCCGCGCGCGGCGGGAGCGAGGCTGCGGGAGGCCGCGCCGTCCTTCCCCTTGGATCGGGTCTCTACGAAATCGACCCTCTCCTCGGCTAGGTACGAGCGGAGCGCGGCCTCGGCCTCGCGCCCGAAGGCCGCGGGGGCTTCGAGCTCGGCGCGGATCCGGACGCAGGAGGGGAGGGCCTCGGTCGGCTCGAAGCCTGCGGCGACGGCCGCCTTCGCCATCTTGGCTGGGTCCGGCCCTCGCAATCTGTAGTACGCGAGGCCCCAGAATCGCTCGGCCATTCCCTCGAGAGGCCCGCCCTTGGCGAAGAGAGCCTCCTCCGCGTCGAATACGGACGCGCTCCCCTCGCTCGAGGCGGAGGCGAGGGCCCGCATGATCCAGGCCGAGCGGTACTCCTCCGTCGCTCCCGCGAGCGTCCGTGGGAGCGACGCGCGCACGAGGGTCGAGGCGAAGCCCCTCTTGGCGGCCATGAGGCGCTCGAGCCTGCCGCCCCATTCGGCGCCGGGGTACTTCGGGGTTTCCATGAGGCCCTGCTGCTTGGGCGAAGCGCCCGCGGCGAGGAGGTAGTTCTTGCGGAGGGCTTCGCCGTTTTCGTCGATGAAGGAGAGGGGCGGCAGCCAATCCGCTGGCTTCTCCCCGAGGAAGGCCGCGTCGAGGAGGCCCGCGGAATCGGCGAAGCCTTCGAGGGCGGAGGCCGAGCCCCGCGAGAGGCTCCCGTCGTAGGCGATGCCCGCCTCCGGCGTCCTCTCGAGCCAAGGCGCGAGGGTTCGGCCGCCCAACGCGAGCAGCTGGTCGACGTAGTATTCCTCGAAGTCCGTCGCGAGGCGGAATTCGATGCCCGCCGCCGAGCAGGCGGCCTCGATCCTGCCCGCGATGGCCTCGAGCTTGTCGCGGTCGAGGCTCAAGGGAGCGTACTGCAGGGGCGTGAAGGGCAGGCGGGCGAGGTAGCCCGCCGAGACGATTATCCTCTGGCCGGGGGAGGACCTGCGCCTGGTCTCCGCGGTCCGATGCGCGAATTCGGCGAATTCGGCGACGTCCCTCTCGTCCTCCATGCCGGAGACGATGTAGAAGAGCTTGATCTCGCGGACCGCCGGGATGGCGAGGCGGCCGATCGCCGCGTCCACCTGGCGCTCGTCGATTCCCTTCCGGTAATAGCGGCGCATCCGGTCCGAGATCCCCTCGATGCCGAGGGTGAATGAGCGCTTGTCGGAGGCGATCTCGGCCCCCGCGAGGTGAGGGGACTCGGCGAGGATGTCCAGCCTCTGGCTCATGAAATTCACCCGGCGGAATATCCTGCCCAGCTCGAAGATGAGCTCGAATACGGCGGAGTGCGTGTTGAAGTTATAGCTGTATATCTCGAGGACGCTCGCCCCCGTCCTGGCCTTCAGCTCGCGCGCCGCCCTCGCTATTTCCTGCACGGGAAGCTCGCGGTAGGGCCTGGATTCCCAACCCTCGAGGCAGAAGGAGCAGAAACCCGGGCAGCCCGCGCTTATCTGGATGCGCGCCGTCGAGGCGCCTTCCGAGTTGAGGACGGGATAGCCGAGGAGCTGGGGCGGATAGGGCCGCAGGATCTTCCTCGCCGCCGGCCTGCCCGAAAGGGCGAGCCAGAGGCCCTCGATGCCGGAGGCGCGCTCGAGCCGTTCGGCCCTCGATGCGCCATCGCCGACGCCGGTCAACGCTGCCGCGATCTCGCCGATGGAGCTCTCCCCTTCCCCGAAGAAGATGCCGTCGACCAGGCAATCGCTCGCCTCCTCGCCCCGCGCCTCCGGGAAGAGTAGGGCGCCCGCGGAGGCCGCGTTGGAGCCGCCCAGGATCACTATCGGCCCGCCCGCCCTCGCGCGCTCGGAGGCCCTGCGCCCGAGGCCCGAGGTCGAGAATAGATAGGCGAGATTGACGAGTTCGAGGGCGAAGGCGTTCGAGACCAGTATGAGGTCGAAGTCCGCGCTCTCCCTGCCCGACTCTATACCGTAGAAGTAGGGCAGGCCGCGCGAGCCGAGCAGGGCCTTGTCCCTCTTGTCGGGAAAGAAGCCGAAGTCGAGATAAGCCTCAGGCAGGGCCTTCCTGCATTCCGAGAAGAGCACGAGATGCGAGGTCGAGCCCTCGATGTCGCGAAAAGGCGAGAGCCGGAGGATGAGCACCCTTGCCTTCGCGGCATCCCAGGACGGGTTGCCCATGTCCTGCGCGATCGCGGGTATATATGCCTCCGTCGCCGAGAGGCGGAGGCGGAGTTCGTCATTGATCATTATAGGCATGCTGATGCCTAGCTTCGCGGAGGTCGTTTAGCCGCTGGCGTATCGCTTCGGGGTCTGTCGCTGTGAGGTCTGTCGCTGTGAGGTCTGTCGCCGCGGGAGCCTTCGCGGGAGGGCCTTTCGCTTTGTGGGGCTCTCGTGCGCGGCGCGTTACCGCGCGAACGATCGCCCTGCGGCCGCTCGCCTCTCGGCGCCTCCGAGCGCGGCCTGTCCGCGAAGGGCCTGTCGCCGCGAGGACGATCGCTCCTGGGCTTGTCGTTATATTGGCGATCGCCCTGCGGCCTGTCGCCGCGCGTCGCGTCGCGCGGATCGCGCCGGGGCGGCTCGCGGGAGGGGCGAGCCGGAAGGTCGGATTTCTTGTGCAGGAGGGAATGCGGGGCGGCCGCATTGACGTCCGCGTTGGTGCGCCAAGGCGCGGTCGCCGGCCGGCGGGCGGTCCTGGGACCCTCGTCGCCCTCTTCCCTTCGAGGCTTGCCCCCTCCGCCCTGCTCTCCCGTGCCCCGCCCGTATTTCCGGAGCTCGTTGGTGTCGCTCTGGGGCGCGGGAACGCCGCGGTCGTAGCCGCCCTCGTCCCGGCGCCTGAGGCCGAGGCCGCGGCGCTCGTCCCTATCCAGGACATTGGCGGCTTTGGCCTTCATGCGCAGCTGCTCGGCGTTGGCTACCCTGGCGAAGAACTCCTCGCTCGTGGGCTCGAGTATCTCTCCCGCCTCGAGGACCTTGCAGCGGAAGACGGAGCCGCCCTTGGTCGCTATCTTCGAGGCGCGCGCGATCTCGACGCCGTCGGCGAGCACGATGCTCACCCCGGTCGCGCCGGCCCTGCCCGTCCTGCCGGCGCGGTGCGTGTAGACGGTGGGCTCGTCGGGGAGGTCGAGGCTCAGGACGTGCGTGATGCCCTGTATGTCGAGGCCTCGCGCGCCGAGGTCGCTCGTGAGGAGGTAGCGCAGCTCGCCGTTCGAGAAGCGCTCGAGGGCGACCCGGCGGGTCTCCTTGTCCATGCCCGAATGTATCGCCCCGACCGGTAGGCCGAGGGCGGCGAGGGCGAGGGCGGCCTTCTCCACGCGGGTGGCCATCGAGAGGAAGAGGAGGCAGCGCTCGGGATGGACCGCCGCCTCGAAGCGCCGAGCGAAGTCCAGGCGCTTGCGGCCGTCGCAGTAGAAGCACCAATGCTCGATATTCCCGGACAGCACCGTCTCTCCCTCGGGGCAGATCTCGACGGGATCGCGGAGCAGGGGGCGCATGTCCTTGCGGATCCGCTCCGGTATCGTGGCGGAGACGAGGACCCGCGTAGCCGAGGCGGGCGCGCTCTTGAGCAGGGCCATCGCGAGGTCCTCGGTCTCATTGGCGAAGAGCCGGTCGGCCTCGTCCAGGACCAGTACCTTGAGGGCCGAGGTGCGGAGCTTGCCGAGGGACACGAGGTCGGCGAGCCGTCCCAGCGTGCCCACGACTATTTCGGGCTTGGACTTGAGCTTGACGAGCTGCCTATCGATGGTAGTGCCGCCTAGGAGGACGACCGTGGTGATGCTCAGGCCGGCAGCCTTGGCGAGCCGCTCCGACTCGCGGCCGATCTGCACGGCGAGCTCCTGGGTCGGCGAGGCGATGATGACGCCGGGCTCGCCGACGCCCTTTCGCTCCAGGACCGATACCAGCTGGAAGGCGGGCGCGAGGTAGGCGAAGGTCTTGCCCGTACCCGTCTCGGACTCTATTATCGCGTCGCGGCGCGAGAGTATCGCGGGTACGGCCTCGAGCTGGACCGGTGTCGGCGTTTCGAAGCCGAACGAGACTAAGGCGGCCGCCAGGGGGTCCGCGAGGCCGAGCAGGGAGAAGGATTCCATGCTACCATGATCGCATGCGGGGGGCCTGCTTCACAAGGAGTATCATGAACGCGCTGCGCCGCTTTATCGATGTAAAGGAAACCCTCGCCGGCCCGGCGTCCCGCAGGGCGGCCTATTTCTCGCTCTCGCAGGCCGCCTTCGCTTGCCTCGCGGGCTCCTTCGAGATGCCGATGGCTTTCAGGCTCGCGGGCCGCATCGACCTCGTGGCCTTGGTCTACGCTTTCTTCTATACGACCCTCTTTTGCGGCTTCCTCCTCGGCATGCTCCTCCTTCGCGACGGCGCCGCCTCCCGCGTGTACAGGCTCGCCCTCTCCCTACTGTCCTTCCTGTGCTTCGGCGTCGTCCTCCTCTTCCCGCTCATGAAGGGCCTTCCCGCCCTCGCCTGTTATTTTTTGATTAGGGGCCTGGCGGAGGGCCTGTACTGGTCGGCCCGCCACCGCGCCTTCCTCTGGTCCGTCAGGGACTCCGGGAGGGACGGCTTCGCGCTAAAGCTCCAATCCCTCGTGGTCTCACTCTCCGTCGTCCTCCCCCTCGCCGGGGGCTTCGCGATAACCTATTTCGGCTCGCTTCTCGGGCGCGGGGCCGTCGCGGGAGGCCTTCCCGCCGGCTACCTGCCCGTCTTCCTCCTATCGGGCCTCGTCACCCTCGCCGCCCTGGCCTGTTCGCCGAGCTTCGCGATCGGGCGTAGTCCCGTCTCGCTGCTGGCCTCGATCGGGATCTTCAGGCTCGAGGGCGCCCTCTCCTGGCGCGTCTATCTCGCCTTAGTCTCCTTCGCCGGCGCGCTCGTGACGGTCGCGGCGGGCGTCCAGACCTTCGGCGTCCTCAAGACGGAATTCCGCATCGGCGCCCTCAACGCGGGCATCGCCCTGCTCTCGGGAACCTCCTTCTTCGTCCTCGGCAGGGTCCTCGCGGGCCGCAAGGGCGCGAGGCTCGGAGGGGTCTTCGTAGGCGCCCTCGCCGACTTCGGCTCCCGCGCCGCCTACGCCCTGGCGCCGACCGCGGGGGGCCTAGCCGTCAAATCGCTGCTGGACGCCCTCGCCGTGCCCCTTAAGTCCCTCCTCGGCGAGAATGTCCAGTTCGCCCTCATCGAGCGCCTTTCCCGCGGCGTGTCCTCGGCGACGAGCGCCCCTGGCACGACCCGCGCCCCGAGCGCGGGGGAATTGTACCTTTTCCGCGAATTCCTCATCTGGCTCGTGAGGATAGCCGCCTGCGCGACGACCGCCCTCGCGCTGGTCCTCGTCTCCCGCTCCGCCGCCCCGGGCGTCGACGCGCCAAAGCTGGCCGGGCGCATCCTCCTCGCCGCGGCCGCGCCGGTATCCCTCGCCGAGATCCTCTTCCTGCGCTCCTTCGTCCGCGCCGTCGGTCATTGAAGAGGCGGCTCCTTTCCGTATATAGTCGCCCGCGATGAATTTAGAAGCTTTCGTGCTCGGCTCGGGCGGCATGATGCCCCTGCCTCACCGTGCGCTCACGAGCGTCCTGCTGCGCCGCGAGGGTGAGCTTTTCCTTTTCGACGGCGGGGAGGGCACGCAGGTATCGATCCGCCGCCTCAACCTCCGCTGGAAGAAGATCACCGCGATCTTCGTCTCGCACATGCACGCCGACCACGTCACGGGCCTGCCCGGCATACTCATGCTCTCGAGCCAAGTCGATAGGGCGGAGCCCCTCTACATCATCGGGCCGCCCAGGATAGCCGACTATATCGAGACCAACAGGCGCACCCTCGACATGTACATCAACTACGAGATCGTCGTCAAAGAGATCACCGAGCCCGGGGTCGTCTGGAAGGGCGAGGGCTTCTCGGTGCGGGCCTTTCCCCTGAGGCACACCAAGACCTGTTACGGCTACGCCATGGAGGAGGAAGCCCGGCCCGGCGCCTTCCATCCCGAGAAGGCGGCCGAGCTCGGAGTGCCCCGGGGACCTCTCTGGTCGCGGCTCCAGGCGGGCGAGCCCGTCGCGGCGGAGGACGGCTCCATGGTCGAGAGCGGCCAGGTGATGGGCGCCGCCCGGTCCGGGCGCAAGTTCAGCTATGTCACCGACTCGCTCTATTTCCCCGAGATCGCCAGGGAAGTGGCGAATTCCGACCTCCTGGTCTGCGAGGGCATGTTCGAGTCCGCGCTCGAGCAGAGCGCGGTCGAGAAGAAGCACATGACGGCCGCCCAGGCCGCCCGCATCGCCCGCGACGCCGGCGGTGTGCGGAAGCTCGCCCTCATCCACTATAGTCCCCGCTACGCTGAGCGCGACCTGAAGCGACTCCTCGACGAGGCCCGAGCGACCTTCCCCGATACCATCCTCACCCGGGACCGGCTCAACCTGCCCATCGAGTACATCGACTGATTATTCGCGTAATCTTTTCGCTCCGCGGTTGTTTACAATCGATTTTGCAAGTTCGGATATTATTGAACTGGGCTGGTTTACGATAACCACATTGAAATTGGCCAAAGAAAAGGAGGGTAGTCCGTGATAGAACTGCGCGAACTACGCAAGAGCTACGGCGGCGTGGAGGCCGTCCGCGGAGTCAGCTTCGCCGCCGCGACGGGTTCGGTCCTGGGCCTGCTCGGACCCAACGGCGCCGGCAAGACGACTATCATGAAAGTGCTCACTGGCTATCATTACCCGAGCTCGGGAACCGCCCTCGTCGACGGCATCGACGTCGTCGAGGATCCCCTCGCGGTCAAGTCCCGGGTCGGCTATCTCCCCGAATCGGTGCCCCTCTACCAGGACCTCACCGTGGCCGAGTACCTCGACTTCGCGGCCGACGCGCGCGGCCTGGAAGGCGCGCCGCGCGCCCGGGCCATCGAGCGCGCGATCGATTCCTGCGGCCTCTCCGGGGTATATCGCAAGAAGATCGAGGACCTGTCCAAGGGCTACAGGCAGCGCCTGGGGCTGGCGCAGGCCATCCTCCACGACCCGCCCATCCTCATCCTCGACGAGCCCACCACGGGGCTCGACCCCAACCAGATCATCGAGATACGCGCGCTGATTCGGTCCCTCGGCGAGAGCAAGACGGTCATACTCTCGACCCATATCCTCCAGGAGGTCGAGGCCATCTGCTCCAACGTCATCATCCTAAACGAGGGAGTCGTGGCCGCCCAGGGAGCCCCGGCCGAGATCGGCAAGGCCCTCAAGGGAGAAGAGAGGATACGCCTGCGCCTCAAGTCGGCCTCGGGCGCGCAGGGCGGCGCCGTCGACCGGAAGAGCCTCGGCTCCATTCCCGGCATCCGGAGCGTCGCCTCCTTCCAGGCCGAGTCGCCGAATGTATTCTCCGTCGAGATCACGATGCCCCCCGTAGCCTCAAATACTGACGCGGAAGGCGCTACTGCGGCTTCCGCGGTCGACGCGCGCGGCGCGTCGACGGAGGCCGGCGAGGTCATATTCGACTGGGCGGTGGCCCAGGGCCTCAAGGTCCTCGAGCTCGAGAGGCGCCGCCTCTCGCTCGAGGAGATATTCGTCAAGCTCACCTCCGAGGGGGAGGGACGATGAAGAACGTCCTAGCCATAGCCAAGCGCGAGATCAGGAGCGCCTTCAACTCGCCCGTAGCCTACGCGGTCATCCTGGGTTACCTGCTGTTCACGGGCGTCTACCTCTATTTCATCCGCGGCTTCTACGCCGTCGGCCAAGCCGACCTCCGCTCGTACTTCACGATCATGCCCCTGGTCCTGGCCTTCCTGGTGCCGGCGCTGACGATGCGCTCCTGGGCAGAGGAGAGGAGGCTGGGGACCTACGAGCTCCTCCTCACGCTCCCCTTCACCGAGGGGCAGCTGGTCCTCGGCAAGTTCCTCAGCTCCTTCGCCCTGGCCGCCATCGCCCTCGCCCTCACCATTCCCGTCCCCCTCGCGGCCTCGGCCCTCGGCTCCTTCGACGCGGGCATCCTCGCGACGCAGTACCTCGGCGTCCTCCTCGAGGCCGCGGCCGCCGTCGCCATAGGCGAGTGGATATCCTCCCTCGCCAAGAACCAGATCAGCGCCTTCGTCGGCTCCGTGCTGGCCCTGCTCGCCCTCGTCCTCGTCGACAGGGTCTCGGGCTTCCTCGGCGCTGGCGGTCTGGTCGCCTCCTTCCTCAACTGGCTGTCCCTCGCCTTCCATTACGACAGTTTCTCGCGCGGGGTCATCGACACGCGAGACCTATGCTATTACGTATCGGCCACGGTCCTCTTCCTCTACCTAGCGGCATGGGGACTGACGCGCCGGAAGTGGAGTTGACCGACATGGAACAGAACGTCCGAAAGCGCCGCTCCCTCGTCGTCCTCCTCCTGTCCCTCGCCGTGATAGTCGCCGCCGTGCTCGTGGCGGAGCGCTTCTCGCTCAGGCTGGACCTGAGCGCCGACGGGGCCAACACCCTCTCCAAGGCCTCGCGCCAGCTCTACAAGGAGATACCGGAGCAGGTTCGCATAACGTATTACATATCCCCGACCCTGGCGGACCGCCATCCCGGGCCCCGGGCGGTCGAGGGACTCGTGCGGAGCCTCGCCGCCGCCTCCCGCGGCAAGATCGCCGTCGACGTCGCGGACCCAGCCTCCGGCAAGAAGGAGAGCGCCGTCGAGGCCCTCGGCATCGCGCCTCAGCGGATGCAGGTGGTCGAGAAGAACGAGCAGCGCGTGGCCCTCGTCTACTCCGGGCTCGCCGTGCAGTACCTGGGCCGGACCCAGGTACTGCCCTTCGTGATCTCCACCGACACACTCGAGTACGACCTCGTCAAGGCCATCAAGGCCGCGATCGCGGACAAGAAGCCCGTCGCCTCCCTCCTGATCGGCGACGCGGACAAGAGCCTCGCGAACGATTTCAACACGCTTTCCCAGGCCCTCAAGCAGTCGGGCTGGGAGACGAAAGAGATCCGCGCGGGAGACGAGGTCCCGCCCGAGACCTCCGTGCTGCTGGTGCTCGGCAACTCGAGCCTCGACGACTACGACGCCTATCGAATCGACGCCTACCTCGCCTCGGGGGGGAAGGCCCTCTTCGCCGTGAAGGGCGTCGACGTGCAGATCAAGCAGGGGCTCACGGCGGTCGCGCTGAAGGACGACGCCCTCCTGCGCGCTCTTGAGTCCTACGGCGTCAAGGTCGACCGCGACCTCGTACTCGACCAGTCCGCGCTCACGGCCCCTTTCCAGATGAACTCGCCCTTCGGCGGCCAGACCATCAACTACCTGCGCTACCCGCACTGGGTCATGACCCGGCCCGAGAACCGCGACTCCAAGAGTCCCCTTACCGCGCGCTCCGCCGGCCTCGACCTCTACTGGCCGAGCCCGCTCGAGCTCCTCCCCAGGACCGGCGTCGAGTCCTCGACCCTCGTCAGGACGACGCCCAAGGCTTGGCTGCAGAAGGACCATTTCTCGGTGTCGCCGGACGAGGCCGGCCAGTACGCCGCCCAGGCCGCCTCCACGACGGGGCAGTACGCCCTCGCGGTCACCCTCTCCGGAGTCCTTCCCCCCGCCTACGCCGGCAAGCCCCTGCCGGCTCGCTCCGGTGCCGCCGCGCTGCCGGCCTTGCCGCCGGCTCCCCGCGCCTCGCGCATCCTCGTCGTCGGCTCCTCCGATTTCGCGAACGACCTCATGACCATCACGGGCTCGAGCTTCAACGCGGCCTTCATAGCCGGCGCGGCCGATTGGCTCTCCTCCGGCGACGACCTCGTCTCCATCAAGACCCGGGGAAGCCGCGACACGCGCCTGGCGAAGGTGGAGGATCCGGACGCGCGCTCGGCCCTCATCAGCCTCGCCTATGCGGTCAACCTGGGGCTCGTGCCCCTCCTCGTGATCGCCTTCGGCCTCGCGAGGTCCATGAGGCGGAGGCGCCTCGCCAAGGACGAAGCCCAGCTCTCCGCGTCCTCCAAGGACGCCGCGTCCCAAGGAGGCAAGTGATGCGCTACGAGAAGAAGGTCATCGTCCTTTCGAGCGTCCTCGCCGCCCTCCTCCTGATTTGGGCGGCGGGTCTCCTCTTCTCCCCGGAGCGAATGGCTGCCCGCTCGGAGTCAGCCCGCCTCCTGGCCGGCAAGGCGGCCGACGTCGCAGTCATCTCCTTGAAAGGTACGGGCGGCGCCGCGATCGAGCTGGCCAAATCCGGCTCCGCCTGGACCCTCGTGGACGGCGCGGCGCGGCTGCCCGTCCAGGCCCAGCGGGTCGCCGCCTTCATCGACCAGCTCGCCTCGATCTCCCGGCTGCGGGTCGTCGCGCGCTCCAAGGACTCCTGGCCGGGCTTCCAGCTCGACGAAGCCCAGGCCAAGCGGGCCACCTTCAAGGACGCCTCGGGCAAGGTGCTCGCCGACATCTACGCTGGAGGCTACGGCCCGACCGGTTCCGAGCTTTACCTTAGGCGAGAAGGGAACGATCTCTCCTACAGCGTCGATTCCGGGCTCGCCTCCTATCTCGGCTACGGCCGCAACACCTGGCTCGACCTTCGGATCCTCGGCTCCCTGAAGGAGAGCGACGTACAGTCCCTGGGGATCAAGGCCTCCCTGTCGATCGACGGCAAGGGCAAGCCGGCCCTCTCCCTCGACTATTCGCTGCGACGAGACGGCTCCGGTTGGAAGGCCGGCGCCGCTCAGATAGACCCCGAGGCGGCCTCCTCCCTCCTGCGGTCCATCGTCGCCCTCCAGGGCGAGGACTACATCGTCGCACTGCCGGCCGACGCCTTCGCGAAGGTGGACGCCCGCATTTCGCTCGAGCTGGGGACGGGCAAGTCCGCCGTCCTGGAGATAGGCTCGTCCGCGGGCGAAAACCGCTTCTACGGCCGCGTGGCGGGCGAGAGCCTGGTCTTCGCCGTCTCGTCCTACAGCCTGAGAGGCGCGCTCAAGTCCCTGGCCGAGCTGGCGCCCAAGAAATAGGCGAGGCGCGCCGTCCCGCTTCCCGCTCGCCCAGGGACTTTTGTCCCGCCTGCGCCCGGCCTCGCCGGGCGCTTTTCTTTTCCATGGAAGCACACTCGCGTTGCGCGAACTCGTGCCGCGGTTCGGGATATCCTACCTATTTACAACTCGGGATTAGGGCCTCGAAATGATGGAGTCAGGAGGCTCCCGATGAAACGAATTGCCGTGGTCCTGGTTTCGGCCCTTGCCCTCTGCTCCGGGCTCGGTCGCGCAGAGCCTCGTCGTCCGTCCCGTCCAGGGCCTGGCCAAGGGCTTCATCATGGGCGCCGACGTATCCATGCTCGACCAGCTGGAGCGCTCGGGCGCGGTCTTCTCGGACGAGAAGGGTAAGAAGGGAGACTGCCTCGCCATCCTCAAGGCCGGCGGGGTCAATTGGATACGGCTTCGCGTCTGGAACGATCCCGTGAACGAGGCCGACGTCGTCGAGGCCGGGCGTCTCCTCTCGAAGGCCGGCGATCCCGTCGGCGGCGGCAACGACGACCTCGCCGCCTATATTCGGGTCGCCAAGCGCGCGAAGAAACTGGGGCTCAAGGTTCTTGCCGACTTTCATTACTGCGACTTCTGGGCCGATCCCTCCAAGCAATTCGCGCCCAAGGCCTGGGCCGGCCTCGGCCTCGAGGACCTGAAGAAGGCTCTCTACGAATATACCGATGCCGCCCTCAAGGCCATGCGCGCCTCGGGCGCGATGCCCGACATGGTCCAGCTGGGCAACGAGGTCGACAACGGCTTCATCTGGCCGGTCGGCAAGCTCTGGCCCTCCGCGGGCGAGTCCGTCGGTGGCATGGACTCCTTCATCGCCCTCCTAAAAGAGGCTTCCCGCGCCGTCCGCTCCAACGACCCGCGCGTCAAGCTGATGATCCACGTCTCGAGCGGCGGAGACAACGCGAAGTTCCGCAAGGTGTTCGACCCCGTCGTGAAGGCGGGCGTCGATTTCGATGTCATCGGCATCTCCTTCTACCCCTACTGGCACGGCAAGATAGCAGACCTCTCCGCCAACATGGCGGATCTTGCCGCGAGGTACGGCAAGGGCCTGATAGCTGCGGAGATAGCCTATGCCTGGACCCCGAACGACGCGGACGGCTTCCCCAACTCCTTCGGGCCGGGCGCCGACAAGCTCGGCGGCTACAAGGCCACCCCGCAGGGGCAGGCGAGCGCGATAGGCGACATCATCGCCGCCGTGGCCGACGCGCCGGCCAGCAAGGGCCTGGGCGTCTTCTATTGGGAGCCTGACTGGATACCGGTCGCGGGCGCCGGGTGGAGGACGGGCGAGGGGAACAGCTGGGAGAATCAGGCCCTCTTCGATTTCGCGGGCAGGGCCCTTCCCTCGCTTAGGGTCTTCAAGCTCGCAGCCGCCAAGGGCGAGATGCCCGACCTAACCGTGCTGTCCGTCGAGGGCGCCACATTGAAGATTCCCGCGGGCGGCGTTCTCGCCCTCCCCGACACCCTCCTCGCCGCCTACTCCGACGACTCCTACCGCCCCGTGCAAGTGGCCTGGGACAAGCCGGACCCCGCCGCGCTCAAGACGGTGGGCATGATCGAGGTCGAGGGCAGCGTCTGGGGCTTCTCCGGCAAGGCAAAGGCCGAGGTCCAGATCGTCGCGGACGTCAACCTCATACCCGACTCGAGCTTCGAAACGGGGAAGCTGGATCCTTCCTGGCTCCTCTCCGGCCCCGGCGTCACGGCCGCCGCCCCCGTCGAGAAGAACCCGGGGAACGCGCATTCCGGCGCCTATTCCTTCAAGTATTGGCTCGACAAGCCCTTCCAGTTCATCCTGAGCCGCCGCCTCACGGGCCTGAAGGAAGGCAGCTATTCCTTGAGGGTGTGGGCCGCGGGCGGGGGCGGCGAGAAGGACTACCGACTCTATGCTAGGGACTACGGAGGTCCCGAGCTGTCGGCTCGTATCGTCAATACCGGTTGGCAAAAATGGAAGCTCTACGAGATCAAGGGCATCGAGGTGGTCGGGGGAGCCTGCGAGATCGGTCTCGCCATGGACGGGGATTCGGGCGTATGGGGCAACGCGGACGACTTCGAGTTCGTCCGCGAGGCGGATTAAGGACCCGCCCTAGGCTCCCTTGGAGGCCAGAAAGAGCCTGTACTTGTCGGGATCGGGCCTGAAGGCGACGATGCGCGTGTCCTTCTCGTATCGCGCCTTGTCGAGGGCGGCCGCGGCCTCCTCGACGATGCGCGACGCGTCGATGAGCCTGCCCGAGCGCGACGAAATGCCCATGAAAAGGGGCAGCAGCTCGAGCTCCGAGAAGTCCCCGTCCGCGAGGAAGACGAGCTTCTTGTAGAATTCCTCCGCCATCCGCAGGGCGTGGTTCGTGTCGATATTCGGCAGGATCACCGCGAAGCCGTCCCCCCCGCGCTCGAAGGCGAGATCGCGGAAGCTGAAGAAGTCCTCGATCGTCTTGCCGATCGTCGCGTAGTGCCTGTCGTGGACGGACAGGTCGTCGTAGGACAGCACCAGGAGGCTCAGGTCCTGCTCGAAGGAGGCCGAGCGCGATATTTCGGCGTCGAGCCTCTCCTTCATGTATGATTCCCAGCCGAGGCCGGAGGCGGGAGAGTACAGACCTTCGGGCAAGCCGGATTCGGGACAGGCTTCGGGCTGGGTCTCGAGGAGGGTTTCTGGCCGGGCCTCGGGACTTGTATCGGGAATGGCCTCGGGCCGGATATCGCGGCTATCGTCCATCATTATGGGGATATCGAATTCCTCTTCCGCCGGCTCGGGCCGGGCCTTTATCGAAATCCCGGTGGCGGCGGGGGAGGGCCCTCGCCTGGCTTCCTCGCGGGGCGGCTCTTCGGGGGAGAGGGTATCGTATTGGTACTCGGCGGCCGCTGCGGCCAGCTCGTTCGCCGACATCGCCTCGGCCTTGCCCGCCGAAGGCCTGGCCGTTTGGACGCGGACGGAATCGCCCGTGCCGGACACGAAGGCGAGGACCAGGGCCGCGAGGGCGAGGAAGGCTCCGAGGCCGATGAGCGCGTCCCTGCAGGCTTCGAAGGCGGCGGCCTGGGTCAGGCTGGCGTAGAGCGCGTCTACAGCCAGGGTTCCCGAGCTATCGCCCTTCAGCGGAGCCGAGAGGAGGATGGTGGAGGCGGGGGGGTAGAGGGGCGCGGGCAGGCTTCCTCCCGACCTCGATGCCGGCAGATAGGGCGAGTCGGCCGGTATCCTCCAGCGGTCCCCCGCGCCGCGCTCGTACACGTCTATTAGGAGGATGCTCGGGCTCGCCTCATAGCGGGAGGCGAGGCGGGCCCGGAGGCTCGCGTCGGCCAGGTCCGAGGGGGTCTTCACGTAGGCGAGGACCGAGCGCAGCCCCTCGAAGTCGGCTCTCGCCGCCCTCCTCCCCGCTGCGTCCCCGGCGAGGACGCGGTAGGCGACGGAGGCGGCGGAGAGGACCGCGGCCGCGATGCAGACGGAGGCGAAGCTCACGACGAATTTTCTGTTCATAGGCTCCCGGCGATAATATACTACTATCGGCGACTTCGCCACGTCACTGCAGTGCCTATCGCCGCGGCGGCGGCATTCGGGAGGCGCCTATGTCCCTTCGCCGCAGATACCTTCCGCGTGGCTGGTACCCCGACGACCCCGAGCGCCTTCGCGCCCTCGCCGCGTCCTGGGCCGCCGACCTCGACCCTTCATTGGCCGGGAGCGCCGTGGCGGCGGTAGCTCCCCACGCAGGCTGGACCTTCTCGGGGAGCCTGGCCGCCAAGGCCGTTTCCAGCCTCGCCCTACCGCGGCCCGCCGCTTCACGTCCCTCCGAGCCCCCGACCCTGGCCGTCTTCGGCGGTCACCTGCCCCGCGGCGCGCGGCCGCTCGCCGCCCGCGAGTCGAGTTTCGAGACGCCCCTCGGTCCCCTCCAGGCCGACCTCGAGCTCCGCAGCGCCCTCGACTCGAGCCTCGGCCCCGCGCTGGGCCTGGGCTCCGACGACGAGGGCGACAACACCGTGGAGGTCCTCCTCCCCCTCGTCGCTGCACTCCAACCCGGCGTTAGGGTGCTGTGGCTCAGGGCGCCCAACGACGAGTCCTCCATCGAGCTGGGCCAAGCCCTCCTCGCCGCCGCCTCGTCGCTCGGCCGCGAGATCGCCTGTCTCGGCTCCACGGACCTCACGCACTACGGCCCTAACTACGGCTTCGCGCCGAAGGGCAGGGGCGCCGTCGCCGAGGCCTGGGTGCGCGGGACCAACGATCGGCGCTTCATCGACGCCCTGCTCGCCCTGGACGGGAAGGCCGCCCTGGCCCTCGGCGAGGCGGAGCGCTCCGCCTGCTCTCCCGGCGCGGCGGTCGCGGCCCTGGCCTTCGCCCTTTCCTGCGACGTCTCGGATACCCGTCTCATCGAGTACGCCACGAGCCTCGACGTCCGGCAGGACGATTCCTTCGTAGGTTACGCAGCCATCGCCTTCATAAAGGAGCCCACATGATCGGCCTCGTCGTCATCTTCTCCTCGATCTTCCTCGTGTTCTTCTTCGCCGGCGTCCGCATCATCCGGCCGACCCACCGCGGCCTGGTCGAGGTCTTCGGCAAGTACCGCCGCTTCGCCGGTCCGGGCTTCCACTGGGTCCTGCCGATCGTCACGCGGATGTACCAGATCAACACCACGGAGCAGATGGTGGACGCGGAGCCGCAGGAGATCATCACCAACGACAACCTCAACGCCCGCGTCGACGCCCAGGTATACTTCCGCGTGCTTCCGGACGAGGAGAGCGTCAAAGCCTCGCAGTACAACGTCAACAACTACCAGTGGCAGATCGTCAACCTCGCGCGCACGACCCTGCGCAATATCATCGGGACCATGACCCTAAAGAGCGCCAACAGCGAGCGCTCGAAGATCAACTCCGAGCTCCTCACCACCCTGCTCAAGGAGACCAAGAGCTGGGGAATAGCCGTCGTCCGCACCGAGCTCAAGGAGATCGACCCGCCCAAGGACGTCCAGGAGACGATGAACAAGGTCGTCAAGGCGGAGAACGAGAAGATAGCGGCCATCGACTTCGCGACCGCGACCGAGACCATGGCCGACGGCCAGAAGCGCGCCGAGATCAAGAAGGCGGAGGGGATCAGGCAGGCCGAGATACTCAAGGCCGAGGGCGAGGCCCAGGCCATCCAGCTGGTCAACGAGGCCGCCGACCGTTATTTCGTGGGCAACGCCCAGCTGCTCCGGCGGCTTCAGACGGTCGAGGAGGCCCTCAAGAACAATTCCAAGATCGTGCTCCCCGCGAACGGCGAGCTGGTCAACGTCATCGGGGACCTCGCCGGCCTCCTTCCCCTCAGGGACAGGAAGCCTCAGTAGGAGCCCGAGAATGCGGTCGTAAATGAGGCGCCTCGTACTAGCGTAAACGCGCGGCTTTTTTTATACTGGTTGGAAGTGAGCAAGGGCATTCGGATCGAGCAGCGAAGGCGCAAGGAACGGGCGTTCGAGGACGAAGAATCCTCGCTGAAAATATACGCCTCTATCGGCAGGATCCTGGCGGGATTCCTGCTCTTGTATCGCGCGCTGGCCTCGACCCCCGCCGAGCGCCTCGGATTGGCCTTGCTCGTCCTACGCGTCGCCTTGGCCCTCGCCTTGGTCGCCTGGGGAATTCTATTCCTTATCGCCGCCCGCCGCCCGGAACCCACCCGCTTCGCCGCCTGGGCCTATGGCGACGCGCGGAGCGCCCTGATACTCTCGTGGTCGGCCGCGACCTCGGTCTCCGACATACTCGCGGGGGCCGGCCCTGCTGTCTTTGTGGCGGGCGTGGTATTGGCGGCCGCCATAAGCTGGGATAAGTTGGGGCGATTCGTGATTCTCGCCCTCTCGGGCCTCGGCCTCCTATGCCTCGCGGTCTTCCTCTCCTCCCTCATGGCGCCGGGCTCCTTCCGTCTCGAGCAAATCCTCGTGCCGGCCTCCGCCGCGGTCGCCTCGATCGCCGTCGCGAGGACGGTGCGGACTTTCGTCGCGCCCGGCCGCGAGCGCCTGCGCTCCCTCGAGCGCGAGAACAAGCAGCTCTGGGACCTCTCGTTCAGGGATACCCTCACCGGACTCTACAATCGTCGCTTCGCCCAGGAGACCGGCCGCATCCTGCTCTCCCGCGCGCGGCGCTACCAGGAGCAGCTCCACGTATTCATGATAGACGTGGACCACTTCAAGAAAGTCAACGACCAGCTTTCCCACGCCGTCGGCGACGAGGTGCTCAAGGCCGTGGCCCAGTCCATCCAATCCTGCCTCAGGACCAGCGACTCGGTCGCGCGCTACGGCGGGGAGGAGTTCCTGGCCTTCGTGGTTCAGGCCGAGGCGGAGGTCGCGCAGTTCATCGCCAACCGTATCCGCGAGGCTGTCGCATCGCGCGTCTTCGAGGGAGTGTCGTGGAGGATCACCATCAGCATCGGGGTGGCCAGCATCCAGGCGGACGACGACCTCGAGACCCTGATCGACCGCGCCGACAAGTACCTCTACAGCTCCAAGCGCGGCGGCCGCAACAGGGTCTCGGGCTTCTAGCCCAATTCCTCAGCGGGATCGGGTACCGAGCTCTCGTCTCGTTCCGCGGCGCTCTCCCTCGCCGCCGAGGCGGCCTCCCGCGAGGCCGACCTGAGCGCGCTGAATCGCCGCTCGAGCTCGTCGATGGGTTGCGCCTTCATGAATAGGTGGCCCTGCAGCCCGTAGCAGTTGCGCTCGCTGAAGTAGGAGCGCTGGGCAGGGGTCTCGATCCCCTCGGCCACCACGTTTATCCCCAGGCTGTCCGCCAGCGAGAGGATGGAATTGACTATCTTGCGGTTCTGCTCGTCGTGGAGGGCGCGCACGAAGGAAATGTCGATCTTGAGCACGTCCACCGGCAGCTGCGAGAGGTAGGAGAGCGAGGAATAGCCCGTCCCGAAGTCGTCTATCGACAGCATGATCGCCGGGTAGCGCTTCTTGATCTCCAGTATCTTCGAGACGGCCTCGTCCGCGTTCCTCATGAGGGTGGTCTCGGTCAGCTCGAGGTTGAGCCGCGACGCGTCCACGCCCGCCTTGTCGATGGCGTCGCAGAGGGTATGGACGAAATCGGGCTGCTCGAACTGCTTCCCCGATACGTTGACGCTGAAGTATATCCGGCCGAACCCGCTGCGCTCGAGGCGGCGCAAGTCGATGAAGGCGCGCCGGAACACCCAGGCCCCGAGGGGGATGATCATGCCGTTCTCCTCGGCGATCGGGATGAACGAGGCGGGGGACATGAAGGTCGCCCCGGCGCGGTGCCACCTGATCAGGGCCTCGACGCCCAGGAGCTTGCCCATGGGGGCCACGATCGGCTGGTAATGGAGCTCGAATTCGCCCTTCACCAGGGCGGAGCGGATGTCCTGCTCGACCCGCCAGCTCTCGTTGGACTTGGTGTTGAGCGATTCGTCGTAGATCGTGATGCGGTTCTTCCCGCCTTCCTTCGAGCAGTACATCGCGATATCCGCGCTCTTGGTCGCCGCCTCGGCGTCCGCCCCGTGCTCCGGCATGACGGCGACGCCGATGCTGACGCCTATCTCCACCCTCGCCTTCGAATGCGTGTCGGTCGTCACCTCGTAGGGCAGCCGCACCGCGCCCAGGATCCTCTCGGCGACCGCGACCGCGCTTTGCGCGTCGCTTATCTCGCGCAGGAACACGACGAACTCGTCCCCTCCGAAACGATAGGCCGAGTCCGCCTCGCGCAGGCATACGCGTATGCGCCGGGCGGTTTCGACCAGGAGCTCGTCGCCGGCCGAGTGGCCGAGGGTGTCGTTTACGTGCTTGAACCCGTCGAGGTCGAGGAAGAGGAGCGCGGCCTTCCTCGACCCTCCCAGCGTCGTGTCCTTGAGGAAGCCCTTCATGTCCTCGTTGAACAGGTCCCGGTTGCCCAGCCCGGTGAGCTTGTCGTGGAAGGCGAGATGGCGCAGCCGCCTCTCCATGGTCTTGCGCTGGCTGATATCGCGGATGATGCAGGTCAGGGTGCGGCCCGAGAAATCGCGGGAATTCCCGAAGGACATCTCCATGGGCGCCACGCCGCGGTTCTTGGTGACGCCGAGGATCTCGATCGTCCGCTTCAGCCCGAGCGCGAGCCTATCCTGGTCGTCGACGATGAAGTATTTCCTGAATTCGTCCTGGTGCTTTTCGAATACTTCCTGCGGAAAGAGCACGGAGAATTTGCGCCGTACGACTTCCTCCCGGTCGAAGCCGAAGGTGTTCTTGACTCCCGAGTTGACGAAAATGATGTTGAAATCGTCGTCCAGGCGGAATATCGCCTCGGTTATCGTCTCGGACAGGGCGAGGTAGTGGAAGTTGCTCTCCTTGAGCTGGTCGAGCAGGGCCCTGTCCGCCGAGACCTCACGGAGGACCGCGATGATCCTGCGCTCGCCTCCCGACCAAATAGGCGTGAGGATGCACTCCGCGGAGAGCAGCGCGCCGTCCTTCGTCCTGGCCCGGAAATCGAGGTAGTCGTCGGCCGGCTCGTTGGGCGCGTCGGGATCCCTGTCGCCGAACGCGACGAGCCTCTCCGAGAAGGAGGGCCAGGACGCCTCGGGCATCAGGGAGAGCAGGCTCATCCCGGCGAGCTCCACCTGAGCCCACCCGTAAGTCTGGCAGAAAGCCGGGTTGGTCTCGATGATGACCCCGGCCTGGGAAAGCAGGAGCACCGAGTCGGTGCTGTTCTCGAAGAGTATCTCCAGACTGCCTCGCCCATCCGGCCCGTCGCCGAGCTTGACCCCCCTGCCGGCGAGGAGCCTTTGCAAGAGCTGAGAGAAGATGGATTCGCTGATCTTGGACACCGAACCCGCCTCTTTTACCGAGGGATCCTCGCTCGCCTGGGATTCCCTCGCGCTCATCGCGTTGAGCAAGTCCTCTACGCCGCTTCTTTCCATAATTAATTCTGAACCTTATTATTGACGGCGCTAAGCCGGATTAAGCATCTTCAATACTATCACGCCGAACGCCTTGGCGGAAGCCCGATGATGGGTCTTGCAATTAAGGCCCGAGGATGTAATATGGTGCCAAGAATGCTCGTATATGCTGTAGGGACGCCCATGGGGAAAATAATGAGAATTCGGTCGATCGCGGCGGCGCTCTTCGTCCTGGTAGTGGCCTTCGGCTGCGCCTCGCTCAAGGACAACAACTTCCTCGTAAAGAATCTGGACGACGCGAACAAGGCGATCGCGCTCACGAACCAAGGCATCGCGGCCTACAACGATTTCCTCATCCAGCAGGCGGCCTACGACAAGGCCGATTCGGTGCGGCAGTACTTCGTCGTCGCCCTTCGATACGACCCGACCAATCCCAAGGCCAAGCAGTACCTCGATAAGGTCGACAACTTCAAGACCGGCCTCGTCAAGGATAGGCTCAAGGCCGCCGACAAGCTCCTGGCCAAGCCCAAGCGGAGCGATGCGGACAACTACGCCCTCCTCGTCGCCCTCCAGACCGCCGCTGCCGTTGACCCATCCAACGATTCCGCCGCCAAGCTCCTCAAGGAGAACGCCCCGGTCCAGGCCTCCCTCGTGGATGGCTATCTCGCCCGCAGTAAAGAGGCGCAGGCCAAGGCCGCCGATCCTTCGACAACCGATTCCGCAAGGGAAGCGCTGTATATCCAGGCTTTCGACGCGGCCTCCAAGGCCTCGACCATCGCCCCCGCGAACTCCCAGGCCTCCAAGCAGAAGGCCGCGATCAAGGCCGAGCTTGAAAAAACCTTCGACAAGCATTCGGCCGCGGCGACCAAGCTTATCCCGCTCGGCAAATTCGACGAGGCCAAGGCCGAGCTCGGCCGGGCTAACGCCCTCGACGCAAAGCTCGGCCGCGAGCATGCGCCGATCATCGCCTCGTCGACCTACGTCCTCTATTTCAAGTGGGCGAAGGCCCTCGACGCGAAGGGCGCCATCTCTGATGCCGACGACAAGCTTGACCTCGCCATCGCCGCCAAGAGGAGCGACGAGGCCTCGGCGCTCAAGGCCAAGCTCGCAGGGAGGTCGGCTACCGTCAACCAGGACGCCTCCTTCGACGCCGCCCTACCCGAGATCGACAAGTTCATCGCCGCGGGGGACCTCCTCGCCGCGAACAAGCGCATCGCCTCCGCTGCCCGGCTCACCAAGGACAAGTCAAGGCTCGGCCAGCTGGACTCGCGGCGCTCCGCCATCGAGGCCTCGCTCCAGGACCTCTACGATAAGGGCGTCGCGGCCTACAGGTCCGAGAATTTCAAGTCGGCCGTCGACCAGCTTAACGTCGTCGTAGGCATCGACGCCGAGTACGAGCAGGCTTCCGACTACCTAGACAAGGCCAAGGAGAAGCAGAAGCTCCTCGACCAATACTCCAATTAAATAGCAGGCGCAGGAGCCCACGATGAAAGAAAAGCCCAAGTCCGTCGTCGTTATACACCTTGTCGAGATACTCTACTCCCTCGTTGCCCTAGCCTGGCTCCTTGTTCCCCTCTTCTCCAAGGACGAGGGCCTCATGCCGACCCCCTTCCTTCCCTTCAAGGCCTTCGGCGGGGGATCCCAGAGCCTGGCGATGATGGTCTTCCTGTCCATCGCCGTGTTCCTTCCCGCCGTCATTGCGGTCTTCAAGATCGCCGCCCTCTTCCTTGACGAGACCCTGCCCGCCTTTGCCGATCCGCGACGGCCCCTTTCCTCGCTACTGAGCGTGCTGGAGTCCGGTCTCGTCATCGCGGCCATCATCGCCTACGTCTTCGAGTTCGCGAGGGGCGCTAGCTTCTTCGCAAGTTCCTCTGCTTTCCTCTATGTCACCCTGATCATCTCCGCCGCGTATAACGCGTATTTTATCTACCTGTTCATCGTTTCCTTCGGGAAGCGAAACGAATCCTACCAGGAATACCTCCAGTACAGGGTCACTGCCACGACGAAGCAGAGCATTCGCGAGATCATCCTCAAGCCGAGCATCCAGAAGAAGCTCGTGTTCTCCTTCGTGCCCCTCATCCTCTTCATAATCATCGTGCTGTCCTTCATCCTGATGACTGATTTCAGCAATACGATAATGGCCTCCGTCATCGACAACGGGAAGCTCCTCGCGGATCGCACGGCCAACGTCATCAAGGCCAATCCCGCGGACAAGATCGCCGCGGAGGACTTCCTCCTCATCGAGGCGAAGAAAAACGCCACGTCGGCCTTCCCCTTCCACGATATGACTTACTATGCGCGCAACCCGAAGAACAGCAGCTTCGCCGTGTCCGCGACAACCGATAAAGCCCTCTCCGGCACGACCTCGGATGTTAAGGTCGAGGCCTTCTCCGAGCCGGTCTACCGCTACAATTCCGCCACCAAAGAATACGAATTCCTGGCGCCCGTGAACCTCAGCAAGGCCTTCCTCGGCTACGTGAAGGTCGACTACGCCCGTGACGTCATCTTCGAGCCATATTTCCGGACGCAGATAAAGGTAGTCAGCATCGCCTCGATCTTCATCTACCTCTCCGTCTTCCTCATCTACCTAATAGGCCGGAATATCGTATTCCCCATCCTCTACCTCCGCATGAGCGTTGCCTCTATCTCGGCCTCGCTCTCCGGCATGATCAAGGGCGAGAAGCGCATCTCGGCCGACCTACTGCAGTTCCAGGACCGGGTCTCGACCCGCGACGAGATCAAGGGACTGTCCAGCGAGGTCGGCAACATGACCGCCGTCATCCGCGGGATAGTGCCCTATATCTCAGCCTCGACCCTCAAGTTCTCCGAGCGAACCTCGCCCATGACCGAGAGCCGCGACCTCTGCTTCCTCTTCACCGACATCCGAGGCTTCACCTCGCTTTGCGAAGGCATGACTCCCGAGAAAGTCGTGGAGATGCTGAACCACTACCTCGACATCCAGTCCTCCATCATCCTCGCCAACCACGGCGACGTCGATAAATTCGTCGGCGACGAGGTCATGGCCATGTTCGAGGGGCCCGACAAGGAGCTCAATGCGGTCAAGACCAGCCTCGGCATCCGAAAGGCCATGGCCGAGGAGAAGGAAAAAGCCATCGCCGCTAAGATGAACGTTGTCTCCATCGGCATCGGGATCAACTCGGGCCCCGTCGTTTTCGGCTCGGTCGGCGCGAAGGATCGCATGGACTTCACGAGCATCGGCGATACTGTGAATCTCGCCGCTCGACTCGAAGGCGCGAACAAGGCTTACGGCACGAAGACCCTCGTCACCGACGCCGTGTACGACAAGGTCAAGGAAACCTTCCTGTGCCGCGAGGTCGACATGCTCACGGTCAAGGGGAAGAAGCTCGGGGTTAGCGTCTACGAAGTCATTCAAGCGAGGGACAGTGCCGGCGCCCACCTTTTCGATCTCTGCAAGGGCTTCGAGGAGGCTCTCGCCTTCTATCGCGCGCAGAAATGGGCCAAGGCTGAGAAAATATTCTCGTTGCTTTCCACCAAGTATAAGGACGAGGCGAGCTCAACCTTCCTTGGTAGGATCAGCTTGTTCAAGACGAACCCGCCGCCGGCTTCGTGGGACGGTGTCTTTAACATGACCGTAAAATAAGCGCAAAGCCTCCTGTCGCCGCCCTGCAGCGACTGGAAGGCCTCGCGCCGACTACTTGCCGCATCTGGTCCTAATGCTTTTTCTGGATTCTTTAGCTAGTCTCAATCCCCGAGCTTTCCCGTGCGCGTAGTAAGCGCTAGGAGGCGAAGTACGGGGAAGAGAACGGTTACGCTTCTGGATGCGGGAGAGGGCAAGTTGGCCGCGCTTGCCCCCTACTCGGACGATTTCGCCTGCCTCATGCGGTCGATCCCTCATTCGCGGTGGAACCCGGTAACGATACGTTGGGAGTTTCCCGTTAGCGAGGGTGGCGCTTTCAGGAAGGCCTTCGATGAATGGCTCATACTCGCCTCCGCCGCAGCCTCGTCGGCTAATGGGGCAGAACGCAAAACGGACATGCCCCTTACAGCCGCTCCCAGCCTCCCTCCGAATATTGCGGCAGCGCTATTGCACTCTCTGCAGGCTATGAAGTATTCGCGAAGTACTATCCACCGATATATCTCCATCGCGGAACGCTATGCGCGGTTCCTCGATTCTCCTCTCCTGGATTCAAGGGACGAGGACGCGACACGTTTCTTGGCTAGCCTCGAACAAGACTCAGGTGCCTCAGCTTCAACGATCAATCAGGCTATAAGTGCCCTTCGATTTCTGTTTTGCAGGGTATTGGGCCGGGAAACGTCACTTTCGAGGCGCCCAAGGTCCGACCGCCGACTCCCAGGCGTACTTTCACGTGAAGAGGCCAATCGAATCGTGACAGCGCCGCGTAACCTAAAACATCGAGCCCTATTGGTCCTTGCATATTCCGCAGGCCTTCGTGTGAGCGAGATAGCCACCCTTCGCATCAGCGACGTTGATGCAGCAAGGGGTTTGATTTTGGTACGTTGCGGCAAGGGTAGGAAGGATCGTTATACGATTCTAGCAAAAAAAGCAAACCGTCTACTGGAATCCTATATTGATTTATATCATCCGAATGAATGGCTATTTGAAGGACAGAATGGAGGGCATTTGAGCATCAGGTCTATACAGGAAGTCTTTAACAGAGCAAGAGATCGGATAGGGATTACTAAAAATGTCAGCATACATTCTCTTCGCCATAGCTTCGCTACCCACCTACTCGAAGATGGAACCGATATTCGATATATTCAGGAACTTTTAGGTCATGTGAACGCAAAGACCACGCAAATTTATACTCATATCGCAAAAAAGGACTTCCTGCGAATCCGGAGTCCCTACGACCGGACTGAAGAGCCATAGCTTATAGTTACAGTCATTATTGTTAGCCGATAGATCATCTAAAAAGAATTTCTTGAGATATGACTGGAAGGAGCATACAATGATCAAACATTGGTCGGTATGTAGCTTAGATCCTGTTTCGGCGGACTACGCGCAACCGTTCCTCACATAATCTAGCTATAAATGGCCTATCAAGGCCTAAAAGTATAAATATCTCAATTATTATTATCAAGATAGACATATTTCATACAATAACGTTATTAGACTTATATAAATTGAATAAAAAATACTTGAAGCAATTCTATTTCTACCTATTGGTGAATTCATCTTTAGTTGAATTATTTCCAGATATCTCAAATTCACGTACAGACCGTTAGGCGAAATTTGAACCGCGAGAGTTCAGTCAAAGATCGCCCGGGGCTCCGCCCGTCGGGCGAATTATGAAGAAAGATTTAAGAAATATATGAAATAATAATCCTATGAATGTCATTGGTAAGAATATTGATATTAGTAGTTATGAAATTCAAGTTTTGAGCAGTCATATTTTGTTGAAGAATGATGAAAGAGAAATATGTTTACATAAATCGAATTACGAATATTAGAGGGTTATTAAATATAGGATAAATTAGATCAAAAAAGAATATTGATATATAAATTGCAAGATAACAATTTAATTATAGTGGAAATTAAAAATGGTCCTGAAGGAAAAGAGAAAAAGGATTAGTACGATCTTTACGAATATTCTATATAAAATACTAGCAAAGGATTTATATAGAACAAAAAGGATATTTGAAAACAAAAAGCAGAATAATATGAAAATAGAAAAGAATAGTGAATAATTAAACATGACTATTCCATGACCGCGCCGGGCCTCCGGCCGTCGGCGCGCATAAATTAAAAAGACGGTTCAAAAATCGCCTAACACGCCTGTCCGCGCTCGGGCTTTGATATCCTGTTGGCCCTCGGGTTTCGTTCCGCTCGCATTCGCTCGCTCCTCTCAACCACATTGCGCCCGCCCGCGAATCCTCGAGTACGCGGATTCGCTTTTATGGGCGGGCGCAACGTCGCAGACAGGAAACCGTTAGGTGCAATACTAATTTTGCGCGTTCGATAGGGTAGGGCACGCCCGGGCCTCCGGCCGTCGGGCTCGCACATAATTTGGCGTCCTTATTTCAATCAATTTGTATCTAATAAAAAGAGTGAAGGTGAACAAAAATGAATAATTGGAAAATTCCTCAAGAAATGGAAGCTACAATTAGAAAAAGAGATTTGGATTGTGTGTATTGTAGGATTAGGTTTTCTACAAATATAATTTCAACTTGGGAACATATAATTAATGATGAAGCCATTATATCACTAGATAATGTCGCACTTTGTTGTAGGTCATGTAATTCTAGTAAAAGCGCAAGAAAATTGAGTGATTGGATTTCTAGCCCATATTGTATTAAAAAGAGCATAAATATGGAAACAGTTGCTGATATTATTAAACGAGCACTAAAAAAAGGTTGGTAGGAAAAAATACTGATAGTTTTTGATTATCTCCGCGCCTCGCCCTCCGGGCGTTCGGCGTGGAGAATAGTTAATGAAAACGCAAAATTAGTAAAGCACCTAACACGCCTGTACGCACGTCGCCCTTTGTGATCCTGGTGGGGCTCGGGTTTCGCTACGCTCGCATGGCGCTCGCTCCGCTCAACCACATTGCCCTCGCCAGCGAACCCGCCAAATCCTGGGCGGCGGGCTCGCTTTATCGGCTCGGGCAACGTCGCATACAGGCAACCGTTAGGCGAAATACAAAACGCTTTCTTTAGGGCTTTGCAGCACGCCCGGGCCTCCGGCCGTCGGGCGCAATTGTGAATAAAAGGAACACAAAATGTCAGTTAGGAAAGAAGATGAGCATTTGTCATTAATATATAAATATAGATCACTTATTGGAAAGAATGAAATATATACTGGTCTTTCATCCGTGAATAAAAACACAATGAATTTGATAATTAATGGAGACATGTTTTTTTCAAAACCTGAAACCTTTAATGATCCATTTGATTCGAAAGAAACATTTGATCATTCAGCAACCTTAACTGAAGTTGCAAATTATTATAGGAATATTGGACATTTGCCGGAGGATAAAATACAGTATTTGATACATCAAATTCAAAATGGAGTTATTACTTTAGCATCACTATCACCAGAAAATGATCCAAGCTTTACAAGTCCACTAAGGATATATTGTTTTTCTAAAGAACCAAACAATATCCTTCTATGGTCACATTATTCTATGGAACACACAGGAATATGTTTAGGATTTCGTGTATTACATCAATTTAACTCAATTGGAATTAAAGTACAAAAAGGCGGAGTTATCCCTATTGATTTGGGAGATGATGGAACATTTTTGCCACTAGTACCTATAGAATATAAACTTGATAGACCCAAACCTTATAATATTTTTAGGGGTGGAAATCATGAAGATTTAGCAAAATTCTTTATTACCAAAAGCATCGTTTGGGAATATGAGAAAGAATATCGAATACCACTATGGGTTTCAAAAATGAATACTAATCCTATTAGTATTGAAAAAGGAGAACTAAAAGAAATAATTTTCGGAATAAGGACTGAAAAAAAACTTATCAAAGAGATAGTGACAGAAATTTTAAACAATACTTCGTTTGGTAAGGACATTAAATATAAGAAGTGTATTCCCTCGCGATTGAGATATGAAATTGAAATAGAAGATATATAGATTCAATGCCCGCACCTCGCCCTCCGGGCGTTCGGTGCGCTACAGTTACAAAAGACGTTTTGTACTTCGCCTAACAAGCCTGCCCGCGCTCGTCGCTTGGAATCCTATGGCTCCTCGGGTTTCGCTGCGCTCGCATAGCGCTCGCTCCGCTCAACCACATTGCCCTCGCCAGCGAACCCGCGTATATCCTGTTTGCGGGCTCGCTTTATCGGCTCGGGCAACGTCGCAGGCAGGCGACCGTTAGGCAAAAGATAGATTCCCTGCATCTACTTAATTCGGGCTCGCCCGGGCCTCCGGCCGTCGGGCTCGCGCATCATAAACAAATTATGATATATTTTTTTGTAGTTCTAATTGGAGGACACTATGGAGAAAGAAGACCTAAAAGGAATTGAGCAAAAAATCGACACTCTCATCAAGATTTATGCCTATCAAATCGTTGCAGGGAAAAGTATGCCGGAGGGTGTACCAATATTGCGCCGACTTGGATTAACTGCATCTGAAATAGCAGCTGTTTATGACACGAGCACAAATACAGTTAGTGTTAGGTTGGCTGAATCTAAAAAAAAGTTAGTGGCTAAAGTCGTAAAAAGTAATGGAGTAAAAAAGCAGACAAAAAAAGGAAAATGACATATGGTTAATACGGAAATACGGAAGCAATTACTTGCAAAGCTTAGGATAAGTAAGCAAGCAATAAGCCAGCAAGCAAAAAAAATAAAAGAAAATTATGGTCCTATGACTACGGATGAAGCTGTCTATATAATAGCGCATCAAAATAAAATTGATCTATCAAAATATCTATCAGTTGGTCAAGTTGATCGAATACGATCCTTGGTCCCTAAATCAATCGGGACAAAAGAGAGTACTGTTGTATCAAAAAAACCTGAGAAATCGACAAAGAAGCCAAGAAAAACGGAAACGCTATATCCATTAGTTCCAGAGGTAACAATACAAAAAGCTATTAAAATTGGTGAAGAAACGTATCCGTTGATTTATGTTTTAGAAGCCTCCATAAGAAATTTGATAAAAAAACAGCTTACTTTGAAGTATGGTTCTGATTGGTGGAATAAGGCAAACATAAAAAACACGCGTGATAATGTTGAAAAAACTATAATAAAAGAAGAAAAATACCCTTATCGAGAAAAGCGTGGAAAGGATAAGTTGTCATATACTAATTTCGAAGATTTAAAAAGAATCATAATGAATGAGCAATCCGCTTTTTTATCAGTAATTGTTGATTTCCAATGGTTTGATAGTCGAATGAATGAAATCTATATGGCAAGAAATGCATTGGCGCATAGTACAGATATAAGTAAGGATGATCATAATAGGATAGATTTATTTTTTAGGGATTGGGCAAGATTACTTGAAAATAGTGGAATTAAATAGCTGGTATTTATGCTGATTTGCACAAAAATGATTGGAATCATAACAATCTAGCTGGAGGATGAAATGAAAATAAATGAAAATGAATCCACCAATGATTTATCTAAAATTGAAGTATCGCTAAATCAAATCGCTAACTGCTTTGGTTATTTTGTTGCACATATGGATAATACAATTCCAAAAAATGATGAATACTCAAAGATAGATAGTGATCCAGTTATCGTTCTTCATTCTTTAGGATTTTCAAAAGAACAAATAGCATGTATTGTCGATATTTCAATAAATGCGACGAAACTCCGGTTATCAAGAGGTGGCAAGACAAAAAGAACTCCAGCAAAGACTGAGGAATGATATATCAATTGTGATAGCAAATTTACTATGCTAGTCTCCGCGCCTCGCCCTCCGGGCGTTCGGCACGGAGATAAGTTAATGAAGACAGGGAATCTATCCTTCGCCTAACAAGCCTGCCCGCGCTCGTCGCTTCGAATCCTGTGGCTCCTCGGGTTTCGCTACGCTCGCATAGCGCTCGCTTCGCTCAACCACATTGCCCTCGCCAGCGAACCCGCGTAAATCCTATTCGCGGGCTCGCTTTATCGGCTCGGGCAACGTCGCAGGCAGGCGACCGTTAGGCGAAATTTGAACCGCGAAAGTTAAGTCGAAGATCGCCCGGGGCTCCGCCCGTCGGGCGAATATGAGTGAAAGAAATATTGAACATGGAATGATTTAGATTTCTGATATTAGAAAGATCCAATTAAAATACAATTTTAAAGAGATGTGGAAACAAATATTATAAAAATAAATGAAGAAGGTATGAAAACCCAGTCAATTATAAAGGACCAAAATATAAAAATAAATGGAGAGGGCTTGATCAAGATGATGAAATTAGTAAAGTAGACTTTTCAATATTTGTTTCGTGCGGAAACTAGAACATGAATGATGAGAATCACAAAAGAGCTTCTTTGTCACCATTCTTGCGAGAATTCTAACGCAAGAATGGCGCCAACCGCGCTGCGCGCGGACGAAGCATGAATTAATCAAGATCAATAGTAAGAAATATGTAGAAGAATACTGAATCATTCCATGACCGCGCCGGGGCTCCGCCCGTCGGCGCGCATAAATTATGAAGACGGTTCAAAAATCGCCTAACAAGCCTGTCCGCGCTCGGGCCTTGAAATCCTGTGGGCCCTCGGGTTTCGCTTCATTCGCATTCGCTCATTCCGCTCAACCACATTGCCCTCGCCAGCGAACCCGCTTGATTCTTGGTGGCGGGCTCGCTTTATCGGCTCGGGCAACGTCTTAGGCAGGCGACCGTTAGCTGCAA
>JANXYQ010000121.1 GCA_025355995.1 Spirochaetaceae bacterium
CCGTCGATCCGGCTTCGAGCTCCGTCAAGATCTTGATAATCTGCTCTTCGCTGTACTGCTTTTTCATACCAGCTCCTTTTCGACAGGTTTCGAGCTGGATTTCACATATCTAGTTGGACTAGTTTTCGGGGCTCAGATCAGAATACCCTGGGGCCGGTGTCCATGCCATAAATCCAGCGAAATCCAGATGACGACTAATTCGATTGAAGTAAGGTGGTTCTTCCCATCTGACTGCCCAAAGCCCCGGCAATAACGAATACATCGACCAGAAAACGGGACAGGTCAACGGGGCGGAAGCAAGGCCCTCGACACCTTGCTCTACTACGTCCTCTCGCAGATCGAATTCGGGTGGGACCGAGTCTTGGCATGATCCAGTACAGCCAGACCTACGACGAGATGCCGACTCGAATAAGCGGCAACACGAAGCCCGGAGTGGCCATCGCGAAGAAGGCAATCCGCGGAAGCGTGAGCCGGCGCAGGTAAAAAAAAATATGCGCTTGACTTAACAAAGACCTTTTTATATGATATTAATTATACACTGAGAGCTAGCGTGAAAAAAGGCAGTAATCCTATACAGCTAAAAGAATACAATCTCGAGGTCGTGCGGCAGGCCCTAAAATCGCAACGGACCGCCACTCGCCAACAGCTCGCGAATGCGACCGGTCTATCCACGGTGACGGTCGCGACCTTGACGCAAACCTTGGTAGAAAACGGAGAGGCGATTCCCGGCGATTCTATACCCTCGAAGGGAGGACGCCCCTCGGCTCAATTTCATTTCAATGCCAATCGCTCGCCGGTCCTGGTCCTATTTACCCGGGAAACGGAGGGCGGGGATACCGTCTACATTCGCGTGGCCGACCTCTACGGTTCGGTCATCGATTCGGGCGAGCTCGCCATGACTCCGGACTCCCTCGAATCCTTCGAGCCGCTCATCGATCGGATGATCGAACGGCATCCCGATATCAAGGCCCTCGGATTCAGCCTGCCGGGCGTAGAGATCGGCGGCGAAGTGGTGGCGATGGATTATCCCGCGCTGGCGGGAAGGACCCTCGTCCCCCATTTCGAGAAAAGATACAGCCTGCCCGTCCTATTCGAAAACGACGTGAACGCCGCGGCGGTGGGCTTTGCCCAGCTTCATCCGATCGCTCCCACTGACACGATCGCCTACCTCTACTTTCCCCGTAAATATCCCCCGGGCTCGGGGCTTTTGATCGAGGGCAAGCTATTTCGAGGCGCGGCCCGGTACGCCGGGGAAGTGTCCTTCCTCCCGCTGGGCCTCGATTGGTCGGATCCCGGACTCCATTCCCCGAACGAACGATCGATCCAGGCGATCGGGCGGGTGATCGCCTCGCTCTCTAGCGTCCTCAACCCGCACATGATCGTGCTGCAGGCGGAATTCCTCGGTGACCAGGACCTGAGGGACATTCGGACTTTTTGCGATCTCCTAGTGCCGGAGGCCGCCAGGCCCGAGCTCCTCGCATCCGCGGATTTCACCGTCGACCTGCAGGCCGGCATCGTTGGCCTGACCCTCGGCCTCCTCGCCTCGAACCATCCCACTATCCCGGTTTTCTATTAGGAGTTTCCATGGCCACGCTGCTGCTCGTCATCATCTATGTAGCCTTCGTCAGTCTCGGCCTGCCCGACGCCATGCTCGGAGCGGGCTGGCCGGTGATACAGGCCGATCTGGCGGTTCCCTTCAGCTACGCCGGCATGGTTTCCATGATCATTTCCGGCGGGACCATACTCTCGAGCGTCTTCAGCACCCGCGCGCTCAAGCGCTTCGGCATTGGAAGGGTTACTGCCGCGAGCGTAGGGCTGACGGCCCTGGCGCTGTTCGGCTTCGCCCTGAGCCCCTCGTTCTGGTGGCTGCTCCTGGCAGCCGTTCCCCTGGGAATCGGGGCCGGAGCCGTCGACTCGGGACTCAACTCCTATGTGGCCGCCCATTACGAGTCGCGCCACATGAGTTGGCTCCACAGCTTCTGGGGAGTGGGGGCCCTGTCCGGTCCCCTGGTCCTATCCGCGCTCTTCGCCGCGGGCGCCGGCTGGCGCAGGGGCTACCTGTTCATCGCGATATTCCAGGTGATCCTGGTGACCGTCCTGATGCTCGCGACCCCGCTCTGGAACAAGGTGGGGAGCCGTACGGCGGCCAGTCGCGAGGAGGAGGCGCCGCCGCATCAGGCACTGTTCTTCCCGCTGAGGCTCAGGGGCGCCAAGCTGGCGCTTCTGGCCTTCTTCTGCTACTGCGGCCTCGAGAGCAGCATGGGACTCTGGGGCGGCAGCTTCCTGTTCAGGATCAAGGGGATCGAGGCGGCCACGGCTGCGACCTGGGTATCGCTCTTCTACGCCAGCATCACCCTGGGGCGCTTCCTGACCGGCTTCATCACCTACAGGGCCTCGAACAAGGACCTCATCCGTTTCGGCGGCCTGATCGTCCTGGCAGGCGTCATCCTGATGCTGCTCCCCCTGCCCCTGCCGCTCGCCCTCGCGGGCTTCCTCATGGTCGGCCTCGGCTGCGCGCCCCTCTTCCCCTGCATGCTGCACGAGACTCCCAACCGATTCGGGCCGACGCATGCCCAGGCGATCATGGGATTCCAGATGGCGGTGGCCTACATCGGCGCGACCTGCCTGCCACCGGCCTTCGGCTTCATCGCCTCGGCCACGAGCCTGGGCCTGCTGCCCCTGTTCCTCCTGGCCTACGTCTCCTGCCTGATCCTGTGCTCGGAGCTGCTGAGGAAAAAACTGTCTCAAACCCTCAGGGGCTGAGGGTAAGGCCGAGCTCGAGGCCCAGGGCCGAGAGGGAGCGGAAGACGGCGTCGGACAAGGGGACGCCCGCCCGGGCGCTCGCCTCCTCGGCCTCGCGCTCCGGCAGGCCCGCGTAGTACACCCGCTCCTCGCCCTCCGCGGGAGGGCTAGAGCGCAGGGACGCGAGCATCTCGTCCATGTCGCGGCGGAAATCCGCCGGGTCCCTGAAGGACGAGACTCGGATGGCGCCGAAGAAATGGCTCACGCGGGCGGAGGAGGAGGCGCTGTCCCGCACCGCGGGACCGAAGGGCGCGCCGGATAGGACGGCGCAGAGAACGTCGACCATCACGGCGAGGCCATAGCCCTTGTGGCCCCCGAACAACGTGCCGAGCCCGCCCAGGGGGAGGATGCCGCCTCCCGACCCGTCCTGGAGGCTGCCCAGGGCCTTCCCCGGATCCGTCGCGGGCAGGCCGTGCCCGTCCACCGCCCAGCCTCCGGGCAGGGTCCCGCCCTCGCGGGCGCGCAGCTCGAGCTTGCCTCGGGTCACGACCGTCGTGGACATGTCCAGTACGAAGGAAGCCTCCTTCCCCGCCGGGGCGGCGAAGGCGAGGGGGTTGGTCCCGAACATGGCGTCGCGGCCGAAGGTGGGGACGCCCAGGGCGGCGGTATTCGTCATCGCTATGCCGATCATGTCCTCGTTTAAAGCCATCCTCGCGTAGTAGCCCGCGATCCCGAAATGGTTGGAGTCGCGGACGCAGCCGAAGGCGGAGCCCGTCAGCCTCGCCTTGCCTATGACGGCGCGCATCGCCCTGAAGCCGGCGGGAGCTCCCATCGCCCCGTGGGCGTCTATGAGGATCGAGCCCGGGCCCTCGGAGACGATCTCCTCGGCCGCGCCGGGCAGCATGAGGCCCGAGCGAAGCCCCTCGACGTAGCGTCGCAGGCGGCCGACCCCGTGCGAGGGCAGGCCCATGGCGTCGGCTGCCACGAGGACCTCCGCCGCGATGCGCGCGTCCTCGGGCGAGAGGCCGTTGCGGGCGAAGACCGCGGCGCAGAAGCCCTCGAGCTCGGGCCGCGGGATCCTGACGGGATCGTGCATGCCGCCACGATACAACCCGCGGCCTTCCTCCGCCAGGGGAGAATGGGCATCCGAGGCTCCGCGGATACGATATAATGATCCGTCCAGGAGGGCTCGAATGGGAATGAAGGCTCACATCGCGCTGGTTGTCGCCGTTTGCGCAGCGACCATCTCGGCGTTTCCGCAGGCTTCCGCCTTCGTACCGCCCGGAACGTTCAGGAAAATCGTCGCGAGCGGCTCGCTCCAGGAAGTGATCGCCGCCCTCGATCAAGGCGCGAACGTCAACTACAGGGATCCGAACGGAGCGACCCCGCTCATGGCGGCGATCCAGGGCTCGGGCAGGCCCACGGTGATTGCGGCCCTGCTGACTGCCGGGGCGGACGCGAACGCCAAGGATTCGTCGGGATCGACTCCCCTCATGTACGCCTGCAGATACGGCGCGGAACCAGCAATTATCATGGCGCTGCTGAAGGCCGGCGCCGACGCCAAGGCTCGATCCATCAAGGGCGATACGCCGATCCTATTGGCGTGCAAGGCTAATTCAGGCGCCGAGGCGATATCCACGCTCCTGAGGGCCGGCGCGGACGCGAGGGCGGCGGACTCGGAAGGAACGAGCCCCCTGCTCTACGCCTGCAGGGCCGGCCTGGCCCCCGAGCTCGTCTCGGCCCTCCTGCAGGCCGGGGCGGACCCGAAGGCCGCGGACCCAACGGGAAGGACTCCCCTGACCTACGCGCTCGCGAACGGGGAACCCGACGAGCTGGTCATCGCCCTCGTGAGCGCGGGCTCCGACATGAAGGCGAAGACCGGCGACAACGCGTGGACCCCGCTCGTGTATGCCAGCGTGGATCGGGGCGCCGAGGCGATCGCGTCGATGCTCGGAGCGGGGGCCGACGCGAATTACTCGGACTCCGTCGACTGGACTCCCCTGCTGTACGCGATCAAGTACAACGGCCATGCCGATACGATCCTGGCCCTCCTGGAGGCCGGCGTTAGCGTCAAGGTCAAGGATCCGGAGGGCCGGGGTCCGCTCGCGATCGCCGCCCTGCGGAACCTGCCCCTCGAAGTGACCGTAGCCCTGCTGAAGGCCGGCGCCGAGGCGAACGGCAAGGACGCGAGCGGCGCCATGGCCCTGATGTACGCGGCCGGCGGCTCGAGCGATCCCGGGATCGTGATCGCCCTCCTCGGGGCAGGCGCGGACGCCAACGCCCGGGCCCCGAACGGCGATACCCCGCTGCTCTACGCGGCCAAGAACGCGTTGAGCTCCGAACCGCTCCTCGCCCTGCTCAAGGCGGACGCGTCGGCCAAGGCGAAGGACTCGGCCGGCAGGACCCCGCTGATGCACTCCCTCGCGAACGGTCAATCTCTCGCCGCCATCGGCGCCCTGCTGAAGGCGGGCGCCAACGCGAACGCGCGCGACTTGGAGGGGAAGACCCCCTTGATGTACGCCGCGGCGAATTCGCGGCAGTCGGGAACGATCGCCGCGCTCCTTCGCGAGGGAGCCGACGTAAACGCCCGCGACGCCCGGAACAGGACTCCCTTGATATACGCCGCCTCGAGCGACGCGGATCCGGCGATCGTCGCGGCCCTTCTCGCGGCCGGGGCGAGCGTGAAGGCTCGGGATTCCGACGGCCTCTCGCCCCTGGCCTGGGCGGCCAAGGGCGCCCGCGGCCCCGACCTGCCCGCGGCTCTCCTGAAGGCGGGCGCGGACGCGAAATCGAAGGACCTGGCCGGCAGGACGGCCCTCGATTACGCGAGGGCCAACGATGCCCTGAAGGATACCGATATAATCGGCGCGCTCGAGAGGGCGATGCGCCAGTGAACGACCAGCAGTTCTCCGACGGCATCCTGAGGCAGATGAGGTCGGCGCCCTCCCTCGCCCTCGACGCCTCGTCGCGAATAGTCGTCCTGAGCGACCTCCACCTCGGTGACGGCTCGTCGAATGACGACCTGAGGCGCAACGGGGAACTCCTCGCCGCCGCCCTCGAGCGCCACTACCTGGCGAGGGGCGCGACCCTGGTCCTCAACGGGGACATAGAGGACCTCCAGAAATTCCCGCTCGCGAGGATCCGGTCGGCCTGGCGCGGTCTCTTCTCGATCTTCGACCGCTTCGCCCGCGAGGGCAGGCTGTACAAGATCTGGGGCAATCACGACGAGGACCTTCTCGAGGCCTCGCGCTATCCCTACCCCCTCCATCCCGGCCTGAGGCTCGCCTGGGGGCCGAGGACACTCTACGCCTTCCACGGCCACCAGGCCTCGGGCTTCCTCGTCAACCACAACGATCTGAGCGGCGCGATCGTCCGCTACCTGCTGCACAGCCTGCGCATTCGCAACGTCAGCCCCTCGAAGGACTCCGGAAGGAGATACAGGATCGAGCGCCGCATCTACGATTTCTCGAAGGGCTCGGGCATCGTATCGATCATCGGCCACACGCACAGGCCCCTCTTCGAATCTCTCTCGAAATACGACCGCCTCCGCTTCGAGATAGAGCGGCTCTGCGCCGAGTACTCGGGAGCGGGCGAGGCCCGGAGAGGCGCGATAGTCGAGACCGTGGAGCTTTACAAGGACGAGTTCCGGAGGCTGGGTCGCAAGGAAAGGCGGAAGCGGCTGAGCCGCAGCCTCTACGGCTCCGACCTCCTCCTACCCTGCCTGTTCAACTCGGGCTGCGCCGTGGGGAAGAAGGGGATCACCGCGATAGAGATAGAGGCCGGGCGCATAGCCCTCTCCTATTGGTTCGAGGAGGGGAAGGAGAAGCGCTACCTCGAGCGCGAGGCCGGGCCCGCGGAGGCCCTGGAGGATACGCTTTACCGCCGCGCGCCAATCGCCAGCGAGAACCTCGACGACGTCTTCGCGCGGATGGACTTGCTGTTGTGATCCTGCGCGTTAGGCGAAGCGTTAGGCGAAGCCCTAGCGAAGCGTTTGGCGAAGCCCTAGCGAAGCGTTTGGCGACTCGGCGCAGCCGCTCCGCGAAGGGACGCAAAGGAGAGCGAACGAGGTCGAGCCTCACTCCTTTCCCTCGCTTCAGTTATCCCTGGATCCTCGTTCGCGTCTCCGGCGAAAAATGGTCCCCTATTTCGTTACCGTGAAGCTCCAGGCCTTCGCCTGCCCCATCCTGAATCCGCCCCTTAAGGCGCTTATATCCCCGGACAGCGCGACGGCGTAGGAGCCCGGGGCCAGGGGGGCGGCCGGCACGAAGCCGACAGTAGACCCGTTCCAGACGAAGCGGCCCCGGACCGCGGGGGCGATCGAGAAGGCGGAGGCTATATCCCGCTGACTCATGGGCTCGCCGAAGGCGATCGTTATGATAGCGTCAGGCGAAACCTTTCCGGCCCCAGGCGCGGGGAATACCGACTTGACGATCGGCCGGGCCGTCACGGTGGCCTCGGGCTCGCGGGAGCCGGCCCCGGACGCGAGGACGACCCCGCCGTAGGCAGGGACACTCACCTTCACCGCCCCTCCGGAGACCGAGAAGGCAGTGCCCGGCCTGCCGTGGGAATCGCGGTCGGCGACCAGGGCAAGCTCCAGCCTCTCGCCTTCGGCCAGGCCGATGGCGCCCGCGGGTATCGAGAGCTCGCAGGCCGTCCCCGTGTTGTTGACGGCGACCAGGGCGCGCGAGGAGCGGTCCCAGCGGCCGAAGGCGAAGGCGCCGCTCGTGCCGGTCACGAGGCTCGCGAAAGAGCCGGTCTTGAGGGCCGAGTATTCCTTGTGGACGGCGATCGCATCCCTGAAGAAGGCGAGGAGCTCCGCATCCTCGCGTCCCCAGGGATAGGTCCTGCGGTCGTCGGGATCGGTGAATCCGGCGAGACCCGCCTCGTCGCCGTAGTAGATAGTCGGCGCGCCGGGCATGCACATCTGGAGGATCGTCGCCTCTTTTAGGACTCCCTTGTTGACTCCCTTTCCCGCCTCGCCCTGGGGCGAGACGTCCGAGCTGCTACGCTTGTCGTCCACAAAGCCGCTGGTGCGCGTGAGGAAGCGCGAGTGGTCGTGGTTGTCCAGCTCGTTCATCGCGGCCTCGAGGGAGTTGTAGGGAAGCTTCGCCATCTTCTCCCGGAGCTCGGAGGCGAAGGTCTTCGTGTCGTTGTAGAGCTTCTCCCGGTAGTAGTAGCTGTGCTTCTCGAGGCCGGTCAGGTACCAGCCGATCGGCTCGAAAAAGGCGTCGTAGTTCATCACGGTGTCCCACTCTCCCCCGCCGAGCCAGGAGGAGGAGTCGCCGTAGACCTCGGCGAGGATGACCGCCTCGGGGTTGGCGGCCTTCACGGAGGAGCGGAACAGGGACCAGAAGCGATGGTTGTACTTAGGGCTGTGCCCGAGCTCGGTCGCCACGTCGAGGCGCCACCCGTCGGCCCCGAATTCCGGCCCGACCCACTTGGCGCCCAGGCCCAGGATCTTCTTCTCCAGTTCCGGCGAGCCTTCGTAATTGAGCTTGGGCAGGGTCTTGAAGCCGGACCAGGCTTCGTAGCTCTCGTTGTCTGGCCAGGCGTCCCTCGAGAAGGAATAGTACGAGGCGAAGGGCGAGGACTTGGACTCATAGGCCCCGGGGCCCATCGAGGCGGGGTAGACTCCCTCGCGATCGAACCACTTGTTGAAGGAGCCCGAATGGTTGAAGACCCCGTCGAGGATGACCTTGATGCCGAGCGCGTGGGCCTTGTCGACGAGCTCCTTGAACTTGGCGTCGGAGGCCGCGAGATTGGCCGGATCCGTGGTCCGGATGGTGTACATGCTCGCGTACTTGTTGACGGCCGAGGCGTCCGAGGCTCCGGCCTTGCGATAGTTCGGATCCTTCGACGGATCGATGAGCTCACCCCCGTCTTTGACTATCGAGCCGAAATGGGGATCGACGTGCTCGTAATCCTGGGCGTCGTACTTGTGGTTCGAGGGCGAGACGAAGATGGGGTTCAGGTAGATGCCGTCTATCCCCAGGTCCCTGAGGTAGCCCAGCTTGCCGATGAGGCCCGCCAGGTCGCCGCCGAAGAATTCGCGGGTCCGGTTGCCCCCCGTGGCGTAGGGCGTCGTGGCGTCAGGGAGCTGGTTCCAGTCCTCCACCCGCACCGAGGGCCAGTTGTCGTACATGTACTCGTTCGTGAGGACGTCGTTGGACTCGTCGCCGTTCGCGAAGCGGTCGAGGTATACCTGGTAGAGGACGGCGCCCTTCATCCAGGCGGGCACCGCGAAGCCCGGCGCTATCCTGAATTGGTATGAGGCTTCGATCGGCTTGGGTTCGAGTCCTCGCCTCCCGTAATAGAGCGCGAAATTGCCGCGCTTGAGCTCGAAGTAGTAGGAGCTGGGCTTGGCGCTCGGGGCCAGCTCGGCGAAGTAGAAATCGAAGCTCCCCTCGGAGGCGAGCTTGACCATGGGAAGCGTCGCGTCGCCGATATGGAGGATGGCCTGGTCGAGATTGCCCTTGCCGGCGCGCAGCTTGAGGGTGACCGGCTCGCGGGCGGTCGGCTCCTGGGGATGGACGTAGAGGGCGGAGCCGTCGGCGAAGACGGCCGTCGTCTCGAAGCCGCCGTAGCCCGCGGCGGCGGCCGGGAACAGGAGGATCGCGGCCAGTGCCGCGCAGGCGAGCGCTCTTTTTTTCACGTCGGTCTCCATCATTTCGCGGCCTTCTCGTGCATGCCGGACTTGGCGGCCAGGTCCGCCGTCCAGGCCACGGTCTGGTCCCTGTCGGGGACGAAGAAGAGGTTGTTCGCGTCGCTGACCTCCCCCGCGCCAGCCTCGTCGACGCCGCGCCAGGCCAGCTTGAAGCGCCAGGCGAGTCCCGACTCGAAGCCCACGCGATAGGCGTTGGCGTCGTCGAAGGCGAAGTAGACCTTGGAGCTCGTCCTGGGGAATACGAAGCGCTCGGCCCAAATGCCGTCGCCCTTGACCCTGTCGCCGTGGGTCCCGTCGTCGTACATATCGTAGGTCGGCCAGGACCCTCCCGCCGAAGCCTCGCCCGAATCCGCGTCGAGGCTGAAGGTGCCCTTTATCTTGAGCGGCGGGGAGAAGTCCTCGGCGGGATGGGAATCGTCCACCCAGACCTTCCGTAGGGTTTTGCAGTCGACCTCGACTATCACCTCGACGGTCTTCTTGAGCGCGCCGGCGGGGAGGACCTTCAGGATAGCCTGCGCGCTGATCGCGCGGCCTCCCAGGGTAGCGGTCGCATCGATCGTCACGTCGCCCGGCTCGTCGGGAGCGCGGAAATCCACCTCGTTGTCGACGAGGGTCGGAAGGAGGGTCCCGGCGCTCGCGCTCCAGCGTATCGAGGGCAGCCCGCGCGAGAGGCTCAGGCGCAGGGACAGCGGGAGTTCCTTCCCTACTTCCACGCTGGAGCCGGGAGAGGATATCGAGGCTGAGTCCTTGGCCGGCGCGAGGCTCGCGCAGCCCGCGAGGGCCAGGGCCGCGATGAGGATCGCCTTACAGGCGAGAGATTGGCATCCAGTTTTTTCCCGCATTGCACCACCCAAATATAAACCGGTTTACTAACTAGTTCTACAACGAGGAAGCCAGCTTGTAAAGCGAAAATAATCCCGGGGCATCGGATAAAGAGAAACGCAGTTGGGAGTGCACTCCAGCGCTATTAACGACCTATTTCTTTATTAAGGTAGAATTTATATTGGTTCCCACTATCGCCCAAAACGCCGGCTTCGGCTCGAGTTCGCGGTCGAAGAGGAGGGGGGCGTTGGTCCTCCCCGGCACGGGAAAGGAGTTGAGCCAGCTCTGCTCGTCCGAGACGCCCCATAGCATCACCATGTCGAGATTGCCCTTCTTAGCCTCCTCCCGGAAAAGGCCAAAGAGCTCGGCGTAGCGCTTCGCCTGCTGATCCAGGAGATCGGCCGTGATCGGCTTCTCCGCCTCCTTTCCGGCATAGACCGAGACGTCCAGCTCCGTGACCTGCACTTTCACGCCGAGGGAGGCGAACTTCTCGATGGCTTGGCGGATCTCGTCGAGGCCCGGGCCGTAGATCGAGACGTGCATCTGCATGCCTACCGCCCCGACGGGGACGCCCCGAGAGAGCAGGCCCTTGACGAGATCGTACATCGCGTCCCTCTTGGCCGCCGAGCTCTCGAGGTTGTAGTCGTTGATCGCGAGGAGGGCGGCGGGATCGGCTTCCCGCGCATAGTTGAAGGCCTTGTCGACGTAGTCCGGGCCGATGATCTCGTACCATTTCGAGCCGCCCCGGGCATCGCGGAGCCTGCCGTCGTCGCCGAGTACCTCGTTGACGACGTCCCAGGCGCGGATGCGCCCGCGATAGTGGCCGAGCACGGTCTGGATGTGGGTCTCGAGCCTACGCAGGAGGAGCTCCCGCGAGGCGGCCTTGGCGCGATCGTCGGAGTCGGAGAAGAACCATTGCGGGGTCTGCTGGTGCCAGACCAAGGCGTGCCCGCGCAGGGCCATGCCGTTCCGCTCGGCGAAGCGCAGGACCCTGTCGGCCGGGGCGAAGCGGAAGGTGCCCTCGACGGGCTGGAGGGATTCGGGCTTCATGGCGTTCTCGCAGACGAGGGCGCCGAATTGCCTCGCGATGAGGGCCGCGTGGCGGTCGGCCGCATCCGTGAACTCCGGCGAGACCGCGGCGCCCAGCGTGAAATCGCCGGCGAGGGCATCGCGGATGGACGGGACCGAGCCCTGGGCGGAGCCGAGGGCGGCGGAGGCTAAGGAGGCGCAGGCTGCGAGGGAGGCGCGGATGATCATTGTATTCATGGCCGTCATCATGCCCCGCCCTACCCGCCCGGGCTATCGGCCAAATCTCCTATCGTATCGCCTTTCCGACGCCGGCCCTGAGGAGCTCGAGGCCGATCCCCCCGAGCTTCACGAGGACGCCGAAGAGGAGGCCCGAGGCGATCGAGGCGACGATGTCGGTGCGGAAGGACCTCTCCTCCTCCTCTCGGACGGCGAGGGACACGCCTTCCACGACGATGGCGCTGACGACGACGACGGCGAGGACGGAGATGATGAAATCGACGCGCCCTATTTTCGAGGCGAGGGCGAAGAGCCCGTTGGAGACGTAGAAGACCGCTGCGGAGATGACCCCGCGCCACAGGCCCCGCGCGTAGGCCCTCTCGTCTATGCGGCTGAGGAAAATGGGGAAGACGCAGAGTGCGAGTACGAGGACGAGGCTACCTATCGTGATGCCGTTGAAGGCTTCCCGGGAGAGCTTCGAGTCCAGCTCCTCGACGAGGGCCGAGCCCTTTGCGAGGAGGGCGTCGAAGGGATGGAAGGCGGCCTGGACCAAGGTCAGGACCAGGGCCAGGACGGCGAGCGCCACGGCGGCAATGAGGAGGCGCTTGACGTAGCGGGCGATGCGCGAGGCCAAGGGCTAGGCGCCCGTCACGCCGGCGGGTCCGCCCGTTATCCGCTTTCCCGGCCTTATGAAGCCGAAGAAGGAGCCGACGAGGCCGCCGATCACGTGGGCGAACTGCGAGATATTGTTGGCCGATCCCGGCGTCACCTTGGCCGCGACGGCGTTGAATACCTCCCGGCCCAGATAGATCACCATCACCAGGATGAAGGTGAGGGGGATCTCGCCCTTGTTGAAGTTGGTGAAGGAGGCGAGGAGTATCATCATGAAGACGATGCCGCTCGCGCCGAGGAGGATGGTGCTCGGGAAGAAGAATACCTGGAGGAGGCCCGTGACGAGGGCGGTGGCGAACATCATGAACAGCACCGATAGGGAGCCGTAGCTCGCCTCGAGGATGGGCCCGAGTAGGAGGATGAAGCTGAAGTTGGAGATGTAGTGGTCGATGCTCGCGTGCCCCAGGGGGTGGCTCACGAGCCTGACGTAGTCCTGGAACCTGTTGGCGTGGAAGGGCGCGGGCGTCGCGAACCAATCGGCGGTCAGGCTCGGCAGGACCGTGCCCGACAGGAGGAGGACCAGGCCCGAGATCAGGGTGAAGGTCAGGGTGGTGGGCGCGTTGTAACGGATACGCATGAGGGCTCCTATTATAGGTCCAGGTCGATGGAGACGGGGCAGTGGTCGGATCCGAGGACGGCCGGGTGGATGGCCGCCCCCCTCAGCGCGGGGAGGAGGGCCTCGTCGACGCAGTGGTAGTCGATCCTCCAGCCGATATTCCGCTCGCGGGCTCCGGCGACGCGGTAGGTCCACCAGGTGTATCGGCCGCCCTCGGCGTGCAGGCGCCTGAACGTGTCCGCGTAGCCGGAGGCGAGGTACTTGCCCATCCAGGCGCGCTCCTCGGGCAGGTAGCCCGGGTTGCCCTCGTTCGCCTTCGGGTTGGCGAGGTCGATGGCCTCGTGGGCGATATTGTAGTCGCCCGACACGACGACGTGCCTTCCCGAGGCGACGATGGAGTCGCACAACGCGAGGATCGCGTCGCAGAAGCCGATCTTGTAGCCGATCCTCGCTCCCGCGTCCTGGCTGTTCGGGAAGTAGGCCGAGACGAGAACGTAGTCGCCGAAATCGGCCACGAGCGCCCTCCCCTCCTCGTCGTATGCCGCCTCGCCCAGGAAGGAAACCGAGCGCGGCTCCCGCTTGCTGAGGATGGCGACGCCGGAGTAACCGCGGCGCTTGGCGGAGGCCCAGTAGGCGCGATAGGCGCCGCCCCTGCCGTCGGGCGGCGAGAGCAGCTCGGGCGCGAGCTGGTCGGGATCGGCCTTGGTCTCCTGGAGGCAGACCGCGTCGGGGCTCTCCGAGGCGAGCCATTCGAGGAAGCCCTTGCCGGCGCAGGAGCGTATCCCGTTCACGTTCCAGGAGAATATGCGGGTCACTGCTGCCCTTCCTGGACCTGCAGGTCAATCTCGAGGACGAGCCTGTAGGTCTTCCCACGGTAGGCGGTGAATTTCCGGGTCAGCGAGTAGTCGCCTATGCGGCAGGCGGCGGTATGGTCCCCCGGCTCGACGGTCATGCTGGGCTTGGAGACGTGGTCGACGCGGACGCCGTCCAGGGTCACGACCGCGGAATCCGGCGCCTCCACGACGAGGACGGGCGTCGTATCCTGGAGCTCGACGACGAGCTCGATCGTCTTGCCCTGCTCCACGGCGAAGCTCCGGCTCTCGTCGCGGTAGGCCTCGGACGAGACGCCGAGCCGGTGCTGTCCGGCCTTGAGCAGGAGGGGGGAGGCGGCATCCACCTTCCTGTCGTCCACGGTGACCGATACCGGATAGCGCTCGGCCCCGCCCTCGGGATAGCGGAGCCTCAGGGACAGGGCGCCCTCGTCGGTGAGCAGGGGCCGGACCCGCACCTGGAACTTAGCGGACTCGACCTCGGCGCTCGCGCCCTTGGAGATGGGCACGAGCCTGAATAGGAAAGGGAAGTCCTTCTGTTCCACTATCGCCGGGATGAGGGTCGCGTAGGGAGTCGGCCTTAGGGAGTGGTCCGCGCGAACCGGTATCTGGATCGCGTAACCCGCTCGCGCGGGCAGCGGCTGCATTATTATCCGCTCGCCCTTGTAGGCGAAGCGCTTCTTGTCGGGAGAGGGATCGATCCGTCGCCAGAGCTCGTAGGCGAAGCCCCCGGGCGCGGCGATCACGGTCTGGGGCGACTTGATCTCGATCTCGATTCCCTGGACGAAGGGCGAGTCCTTCTGCAGGAGAACCGCGATCGACTCGTCGTAGCCCATAGTGAGGCGCACGCCCTCGGAATTGTCGCTCGAGACGGTGGCGACGCCGGCGACGAGGGCGCGAAGGTCCTCGGCGGCGGCGCTCGAGGCGAAGGGCGCGCAGGCGAGGGCGAGGATGGCGCCTAGGTAGTGCGGGCGATTCATTTTTTCCCCTGTGGGATGAGCGGCTCCGGATCGCGCGGCTCGCCGCGGCTGCGCACCTCGAAATGCAGGTGCGGGCCGGTGGACTCGCCGGTCGACCCGACGTTCCCGATGATCATACCCGATTCGACCGCCTCGTTCAATCGGACGCGCCGGGCGGAGAGGTGGCCGTAAACCGTGGACCAGCTCCCGTCGTGCGTTATCACGATGTATTGCCCGAGGACGGCGTTGGTTCCGGTATCGGTCACCTTGCCCTCGCGCGCGGCGTAGACGTCGGTGCCCGTCGGCGCGGCGAGGTCGATTCCCGAATGGTAGGCCATGCTGTGCGTGATCGGGCTCTCGCGCATTCCGAAGCCCGAGGTGAGCACGCCCATGGGGAGGGGGAAGCGGAAGAGGAGGCCGAGGAAGAGGGCCCGCTCCTCGGGGCTGAACCTCGCTCCGGGATAGAATCGCAATCCCGAGACCGCCCCTCGCGCGTTGACCGAAACCAGGCTGCCCTGGTCCTTGGGCCTGTAGGATAGGAGGAGGTCTAGGTCGGAGCCCGGCGCGAGGGGGGCGAAGACGCCGGGTGCACTCGCGGCGAGGACGCGCTCCCCTGGGAGGAAGGAGCGCGAGCGGTCGAGCCGATTGAGCGTGGCGAGGGTCTCGTAGGGCAGGTTGAGCCTCGCCGAGAGGGAAAAGAGATCGACGGGGGAGCGAACCAGGTATGAGTAGATGACCAGCTCCGGCAGCTTCTTGCCGCCTTGGATCGCCGCGTAGGATTGGGAGAGCTGCTCCTGCTGCTGGGTATAGATGAGATCATCGGGGCCGAGGGAGCCTAGCGCCGGGTAGGATTGGGGCCAGGCATCGAGCGCCCGGGCGGCGAGCAGGATCGAGAGGAACGCCGCTACGAGGCCCGAGCGCAAAGGCCTAGCCATGCCGAGTTCGCCGCGCCATCGCGGAACGGCGGCGCAGGGCCGCGCGGGCGACGGCGACGAGCAGCGTAAGGCAGGCCGCGGCCCCGACTGCGATGGTGAACGCGAGGCGGTTCGTGGTGGCGAGTTTCCATAGCGGCCAGACTATCGCAAGCGAGAGGGCGAGCACGGCGACCGCCGAAGTAGCGGCCGAGGACAGGGCTCGCAGCGCGGAGGAGGCGCCCCTAAGGAAAGCACGGCCGGACATGGTGGAATACCCTAGACGCGGAACGCGTCCCGGGTCAAGGCGTCGTCGATTCGGCGTCGCCGCCCAGGACGGAATCGACGAGGGCGCGAAGCTCGGGATCCTCGCGCCCGCCGGCGAGTGCCAGCTCGGGATTCAGCCTGAAGACGCCGTCGCGGTATTCGATGATGCCGCCGTCCGCGGAGATCGCCTCGTCCTCGTCCAGGCTCTCGACCTCCGTCCAGGGCTCCCCCTCGCCTACGACCGGGAGCTCGTCGAATGCGGGAGAGCGCTCGAAGGCCGCGAAAGGTCGGTAGCGGACGCAGGGGCCGAGATAGCGGCCCAGCTCGATCGCGGTCCCGTCGTCGATTTCCGCTTCGGCCTCGATCTCTTCGAGTTCCTCTGCCGCCGCGGCGGGTTGCTCGATGTAAGCCTCGGGGAGGGGCGCCTCGAAGGCTTCCTCAAGCTCGGGAGCCGGAGCGAAGTCCGCGGCCTCCGTAGCCTCGGAGCGCGTCGCGTCGGCCTCGGCGGCTCCCGCGGGGCCCCTGTCCCACTGTTCCAGCGAGGACAGGTCGATCGAGGAGAGCAGGAGCTCGAACTCGACTTCCTCCAAGGGCTCCAGGCCGGATTCGGCCTCTTGGGGCTCGGCCGGCGGAACGAAGGGCTTACGCGCGGCGGGAATCTCGATGAAGTTCGAGATATCGATATCCCCGGCGCCCTCGCCGGCCTCCATGGACTCGAGTTCCTCGAGTTCCTCCAGCTCCTCGAGCTCCTCCGCCTCTTCGTTGCCTTCCGCGTCGGGTCGCGATTCCTCTACGCGCCGGGCTATCGAATCCTCTATCGATCGCTCCGCCTGGAGCTGCTCGAGCTCCTCGGCTCGCTCCGCGTCGTCGAGGTCGATGAACCCGATGATATCGGATATGTCCGACTCGTCGGCCAGTTCGAGGCCCGAGGTCTCGGGGATGATCGGGATATCGTCGTACTCGGTCGTCGCCAGCTCATAGGCCCGAGTCGAGGCGGAGCGCCCGTCGTAGGCAGCCCCCTCATCGTCCTCTACCGCCTCGAGCTCCTCGACATCCTCAAAATCCTTCGCGACCGGAGCGGGCTCTGCCTCCGCTCGCGCCGGCTCGGAGCTCGCCGCCTCTTCGACTTCCTCCAGGTCCACGAGCCCTTGGGGCTCTTCGGACTCCTTGGCCTGGGCATAGCGCACGGAGACCGGCTGGAGACTGGCGCGTCGCGCGAACTCCGGTATCGAGGCGAGCGGCGCTTCGACTGCCTCGGCTTCCTCGACTGCCTCCGCTTCCTCGACTGCCTCCGCTTCCTCGACTGCCTCCGCTTCCTCGACTGCCTCCGCTTCTTCGACTGCCTCCGCTTCCTCGACTGCCTCCGCTTCCTCGACTGCCTCCGCTTCCTCGACTGCCTCCGCTTCCTCGACTGCCTCCGCTTCCTCGACTGCCTCCGCTTCCTGGGCAGCCTCTACTTCCTGGGCAGCCTCTGCCTCCTCGAACTCTTCGGCTTCTTCGACTTCTTCCGCCGCTTCCGACTCGAGAGGCTCCGCAGGGCGCGAAAGGACGGGCTGTTCGACCCTGCCCACGACGGAGCCCGGGGGCAGCACGAAGCTGCCGCTTTTGAGCGCCTCTCCGAGCAGCCGTTCGATTTCCCTGAGCCCGATGGAGCCTTGGGCGCCTTCGGCCCCGACGCCCGCGCGGCCTCCGAGGACGGAGAGTATCTCGTCCCAGCTCTTGTCGATGAGCTCGTCCACGTCGGCCTGGCGATTCTTGCGAACCCTGCCCACGCTGGCCCGGATCGCCTTCCTGACCTCGGGCCGCCTTGCCTCGAGCTCCCGGTGCCAGCGGCCGAAATCGAGGTCGGCCTTGTTCTCGACGTACTCCTCGAGAAGATTGATCTGGAAGCGCTTGATCCTGTCCGAGAGGACCGTCATGCGGTCCTGCCGGAGGTTAAGGAGGAGGAAGGCCAGGAGATAGGCGGTCACGAAGAAGGAGGCGAGCAGTATCCATTTCATCGCCGTCGGCAGGGCGAAGTCGCTTGCGCTGAGGATGTAGCCGACGCGGCCCGCGCCTTCGACCCGACGGGAGAAGAGGACGAATGACTCCCCCGCAGCGCCGCCGGAGGCGCTGCCGCCCGACGCGGCGATGGGAACGGGCTTTTCGCCAAGGCCGGAGGCCCAGAGCTCGGCGACGCGGGGGGGGAGGACGGATCGGTAGGCCAGGGGCACCCGGAGGAGGAGGCCGCCCTCGCCCGCCGGCGTGGCGCTTTCCCCGACCGGCGCGAGACCGTCCTTCACGAGGAGGGACACCAAGGCATCCACGGAGACTTGGAAGACGGCGCTGCCCCTGTAGATGCCGTAGCTGTCGGAGAAAGGCAGGGAGTAGACGAAGCGGCCCGATACGGGATCGACGCGGACGATGCCCTTCGAACCTTCGGGCGCAGAAATCGACTCGTAGGGAGGGTCGCCGCCATCCCCGTAGTTCCGATAGACGGTCTCGAGCGGGGTCTTGGAGCGAATGTCGCCGGGAATGGTGCTGAAATGGAGGCGCTTTCCGTTCGCGTCGATGAGCCGCAAGCCGGATAATCCGGCCGTCTCCTCCTGGAGCTTTCCGAGGAGGTTGGCCCTCGCGAAGGAATCCTCCGAGCTCAGGTTGGGCAGGAAGCTCCGGCGCAGCGAGTCCTGGGCGAGGATGGAGCCGAATCGAGCCAGGTTGGACGAGTGGTAGCCGGCCTCGGCCTCGGCGACCTTGGCGAGGGAAGCCTCCACGCCCCGGACGATGGCGGGGTTGCGGAAGCTCGATTCGACGACGTCGAAGAGGCTTGAGAAGGCCGCCACGGCGAATGCCGCGAAGAGGAGGACGGCAATCAAGAGGCTTACGCTAGCTTTTTGGCCTACTGTCATCGACCCGTCGTCTCGCTCCCTTCAATAGTAATAGACGCGCCCCCTGCGGACGCGAAAGGCCTTCCATCAAATATCGGTTCAGGGAGGGGCACTCTACACCGCAAACCATTACGCCGAAAAGCCGAGAAACCCGCGAATTTGAAGCCGTGCGGCTTTCGTTCTATACTTCGGGCCATGCATTTCAGGGACCTCAACATAAAGCTAAAGGTACTTCTCCTATCGTTGGGCGGCATGCTCGCGATCACGGTCATCATCGCCCAATTCTATATCCGCGATATAACTGCTCAAGCCGAGGCAGCCATCCTCGAGAAGAGCCGGGCGGTGGTCTATTCGGCCGAGGCGGCCCGCGACGCCATGGCCGAACGCCTCGGATCGGGGCTCATAGGCGATCTGGAGGGCCTGGCCAAGAAAGTCGACCGCGCCACTCTCCTCCAGGCGGTTCCGATCTTGACGGCCATCGAAGTAGCCTCGAAGAACGCCAAAGAGGGGCAATACGAGCTCAGGGTACCCAAATTCCAGCCGCGAAACCCGGATAACGAGCCGAAAGGCCTCGAAATCGACGCGCTCAAAAAGCTCGAGTCGGGAGAGCTGGCCGAATTCGTCAAAATCGACAAGAAAAACGTCTATTATTTCCGCCCGATCAAGTTGAGCCAGGATTGCCTCCTCTGTCACGGCGATCCCGCCGGATCGATCGATCCCGTCGGGGGCGTTCGGGAGGGCTGGAAGGTAGGGGAGGTCCATGGCGCCTTCGAGATCACGAGCTCCCTCAGGGCGGCCGCCCTCACCCAGGTCGCGGCGACGCGAAATATCACCATCTCGGCCTTCGTCCTCACCCTCGGCCTGGGCTTGGGCCTGTTTTTCCTCATTAGGATAGTCATGAAGCCCCTCGGGAATTACGTGGCCACCTTCAAGCAGGCGGCCACGGGGGACCTGACCGTCCGTGCCGACGCGAGGAACAAAGACGAGATAGGCAAGGTAGCCGAGTTCTTCAATCGCTTCATCGGCACCCTGCAGGACCTGATGACCGAGGTCAAGTCGGTGGCGAACGGCGCGGAGGAGATATCCTCGGACCTGGCCGCGAGCTCCGAGGAGACGGCGGCCAGCCTCCACGAGATCAGGGCCAACACGGAGGGCATGAAGAACAAGATCATCATCCTCGATTCCGAGGTGTCTGGAAGCGTGAAATCGGCTGCGGACGTGAACGAGTTCATCGATCGGCTGTCGCAGCTCATCGCCGACCAGGCCTCCGCGATCAACCAGTCCAGCGCCAGCATCGAGCAGATGAGCGCGAACATCAAGAATATCGCCGAAGCCGCCGAGGAGAAGCTCAAGATCGCGAACGAGCTCGAGGCCTCGGCCCTGGACGGCCAATCGGAGATGGAAGAGACCGAGCGGGGCATAAAGAAGGTCGCCGATTCCGCCGGGATCATCATGGAAATGACCCAGATCATCCAGGATATCGCCTCAAAGACCAACCTGCTAGCGATGAACGCCGCTATCGAGGCGGCCCACGCGGGAGAGTACGGAAAGGGCTTCGCGGTCGTGGCCGACGAGATCCGCAACCTGGCCGAGTCCAGCGCGGAGAGCGCGGACTCGGTGACCAAGGCCCTCGGCGAGGTATCCGCCAGCATCCTTACCTCGGAGAAGAGCACGAGGAGGACGGGCGAGGTCTTCGACAAGATCGTGAACCAGATCAAGAGCGTAGCCTTCTCGATGTCCGAGATGAAGAACGCCACGGGCGAGCTCTCCATCGGCGCCCAACAGATACTCGAGGCGCTGTCCTCCCTGATCACCACGACGGACGAGGTCCGCAATTCCTCCGGGGCGATGAGCGAAAAAGTCGGAGCGATAACCCGAGCCATGAACCAGGTCTCCGACATCTCCGCCGACACGAAGAACGGGATGGAGGAGGTCACTATCGGAATCACGGAGATATTCAAGGCGGCCGAAGCCATCGCCGAGGCCGGGACGAAGAACTCGGAATCGGTAAAGGCCTTGAAAGACCTCGTCAGTAAGTTTATTGTTAATAGAAACACAGCTTGAGATGTTGATTTATGCAATATAGAGCCTCATTTTCTACGTTTTCCGTATATTTATGCAAAATACCGCCAAGTGCTTGACTTTTTTTGCATAAATATGGTTTCTGAACTCTCCAGATTTGCGCTGTAGCGCAATCCTGGCCAACGCGGGAACAGGAAGGTAGCAATGATGGGGCAGCAGCAGACAGCTGGTCGGACGACTGCCGGCTTACCGCACGAGCAGGGCTTGTACGACCCACGGAACGAGCATGATTCATGCGGCATCGGCTTCGTCGTCAATATCAAGGGGCGGAAGTCCCACCAGATCGTCAGCCAGTCGCTGACGATACTCAACAACATGAGCCACCGGGGCGGCGCAGGCTACGAGCGCAATTCCGGCGACGGCGCAGGAGTGCTGACCCAGATCCCGCACCGCTTCCTCTGCGAGGTCGCGCCCGAGTCCGGCGTCGAGATGAGGCCGGCCGGCGAGTACGGCGTGGGCATGGTCTTCATGCCCCGCAATCCCGCGACGAGGGCGATCGTGAAGGGCCGCATCGAGAAGATGATCTTCGAGGAAGGGCTCTCCTGCCTCGGCTGGAGGGACGTGCCCGTCGACGTTTCCTCCCTGGGAAACATATCGCGCTCGGTCATGCCCCATATCTGCCAGGTCTTCGTGGGCAAGGGCCCAGGGGCGAGCGTCCTCGCGAGCGACGACATGGCCTTCGAGCGGAGGCTCTACGTCGTGCGCAAGCGCGCCGAGAAGACCACCGAGGGGCGGGACGAGGGCGCGGCCGACTACTTCTATTTCGCCAGCCTCTCCTGCAAGACGATAGTCTACAAGGGCATGTTCACGTCCGAGCAGGTCGAGCCCTTCTACCTGGACCTCTCGCACCCCTCCTTCGAGTCGGCCCTGAGCGTGGTGCATTCGCGCTTTAGCACGAATACCTTCCCGAGCTGGGAGCGAGCCCACCCCTACCGCTACCTGATCCATAACGGCGAGATAAACACGCTGCGCGGCAACGTCAACTGGATGCACGCCCGCGAGTCCATGATCAAGACCGAGCTCTTCGGCCCGGACGTCTCGAGCATAATGCCCATCATCAACCCGAACGGCTCGGACTCCGCGATGTTCGACAACTGCCTCGAATTCCTCTACCTGACGGGCAGGCCCCTCTCCCACGCGATGATGATGATGATCCCCGAGCCCTGGTCGGGGCACGAGTCGATGAGCGACGAGAAGAAGGCCTTCTACGAGTACCACGCGACCCTGATCGAGCCCTGGGACGGCCCCGCCGCGATGGCCTTCACCGACGGCTCGAGCGTGGGCGCGGTCCTGGACCGGAACGGCCTCAGGCCGGCGCGCTACTACGTCACGCTCGACGACACCGTCATCCTTGCCTCGGAGGTCGGCGTCCTCGACATCCCCGCCGACCGGATCATCCGCAAGGAGAGGCTGCAGCCCGGCCGCATGCTCCTCATCGACACCAAAGAGGGCCGGATAATCGACGACGAGGAGATCAAGGAGAGGGCCGCCTGCGAGCATCCCTACCGCGAGTGGCTGGACGAGCACATGGTGCGCCTCGAGGACCTCCCGCCGCCCCCCCGGCTGCCGGAGCCCGACCACGAGACCGTCCAGAGGCTCGAGAGGGCCTTCGGCTACACCTACGAGGACGAGCGGCAGGTGCTCATCCCCATGGTACGGGACGGGGTAGACCCCATCGGCTCCATGGGCAACGACACCCCCCTCGCCGTGCTCTCGGACAAGCCCCAGCTCCTGTACAACTACTTCAAGCAGCTCTTCGCGCAGGTCACGAACCCGCCCATCGACGCCATCCGCGAGGAGATCGTGATCGGCCCCGAGACCTTCATGGGCTCCGAAGGCGACCTCGTGCACCCCACCCCGGAGGCGGCCCGGCAGATCAAGCTCTCCAGCCCCTTCATCGACAACGACGAGCTCGAGAGGCTGCGGCACATAACGCGCGCCGGGTTCAAGGCCGTGACGATCCCGATCATCTACGCCGCCCGCGGCAACGCGGGCGCCGCGCTCGAGAAGGCCATGGACGAGGTCTGCGCCTTGGCCGACAAGGCCTTCGCCGAGGGGGCGAACATCCTCATCCTCTCGGACCGTGGGGTCTCCAAGGACAGGGTTCCGATTCCCGCCCTCCTCGCGGTCTCGGGCCTCCACCACCACCTCATACGCAACGAGACCCGCACCCGGCTGTGCATCGTCCTCGAATCGGGCGAGCCGCGGGAGATCCACCACTTCTCGATGCTGATAGGCTACGGAGTCTCGGCCATCAACCCCTATCTCGTGTTCGAGGCGATCGACGACATGATCAAGACCGGCCTCCTGCCCGACCTCACCCACGTGAAGGCCGTGAAGACCTACAAGAAGGCCGTGACCAAGGGCGTGATCAAGGTCATGTCCAAGATGGGCATCTCCACGGTGCAGAGCTACCAGGGAGCGCAGATATTCGAGGCGGTCGGGCTCGCGAGCGAGCTCGTCGCGAAGTACTTCACCGGCACTCCCTCGCGCGTGGGCGGCATCGGCATCGCGGAGCTGGCCACGGAGGTCGAGGAGAGGCATGCCGCGGCCTTCGACGAGCGGGCTCCCGACTTCGGGACCCTGCCCATCGGCGGCGATTGGCAGTGGCGCAAGGACGGCGAGTACCACCTCTACAATCCCGAGTCCGTGCACATGCTCCAGCGCTCCTGCCGCGAAGGCGACTACGCCGCCTTCAAGCGCTACACCGAGCTCATAGACGACCAGACGAAGAGGCAGTGCACCCTGCGCGGCCTGATGAAATTCAAGCCAACCTCGGCCGTTCCCATCGACGAGGTCGAGGACGTCGCGTCGATCGTGAAGCGCTTCAAGACGGGCGCCATGTCCTTCGGCTCGATCAGCAAGGAGGCGCACGAGGCCATGGCGATCGCCATGAACCGCCTCGGGGGCAAGAGCAACACCGGAGAGGGCGGGGAGAACCCCAACCGCTACCTGCCCGACGCGAACGCAGACTCGCGCTGCAGCGCCATCAAGCAGGTGGCCTCCGGGCGCTTCGGCGTCACCAGCGAATACCTCGTCAGCGCCAAGGAGATCCAGATCAAGATGGCCCAGGGCGCCAAGCCCGGCGAGGGCAGGCAGCTGCCGGGCCGCAAGGTTTACCCCTGGGTCGCGGCGGTCCGGGGCTCGACGCCGGGCGTCGGCCTCATCTCGCCGCCGCCCCACCACGACATCTACTCCATCGAGGACCTCTCCGAGCTCATCCATGACCTCAAGTGTGCCAATCCCGAAGCGAGGATCTCGGTCAAGCTCGTCTCCGAGGTCGGCGTCGGCACCATAGCCGCCGGCGTGGCCAAGGCGCGCGCCGACCTGGTCCTCATCTCTGGATACGATGGCGGGACCGGCGCCTCGCCCCGCACCTCGCTCAGGCACGCGGGGCTGCCCTGGGAGCTCGGCCTGTCCGAGACCCACCAGACCCTCCTGCTCAACAACCTGCGCTCGCGCATCACGGTGGAGACCGACGGCAAGCTGATGACCGGCCGAGACGTCGCGATAGCCGCACTCCTCGGCGCCGAAGAATTCGGCTTCGCCACCGCCCCCCTCGTTGTCCTCGGTTGCGTGATGATGAGGGTGTGCAATCTCGACACCTGCCCCGCCGGCGTGGCCACCCAGAATCCCGAGCTCCGCAAGCGCTTCACGGGGAAGCCGGAGCACGTCGAGAACTTCATGCGCTTCATCGCGCAGGACCTGCGCGAGCACATGGCGGCCCTCGGGATACGGCGGCTCGTAGACATGGTCGGGAGGACGGACCTCCTCGACTTGGAGAGCGCGAAGGGCAATCCCAAGACGAAGGACCTCGACTACTCGAAGATATTCTTCAGGCCCCAGGTCCCGAACGACTGGGGCAGGTATTGCCAGAAGACGCAGAACCACCGCCTCGAGGACTCGCTCGACAGGCGCGTCCTCATCGGCCTCTGCGAGCCCGCCCTCGAGCGCGCGGCGAAGGTCAACGTCACGATACCGATACGCAACGTCAACCGCGTCGTCGGCACCATACTAGGGGCCGAGATCACGAAGCGCTACGGCGCCAAGGGCCTGCCGGACGACACGATAAGCCTGAAGTTCGTTGGCTCGGCGGGGCAGAGCTTCGGGGCCTTCGTGCCTCGCGGGGTCACGCTCACGATCGAGGGCGACTCCAACGACCACATCGGGAAGGGCCTCTCGGGAGGCAAGATCATCGTCTACCCGCCGGCCGGCTCGCCCTTCAAGCCCGAGGAGAACATCATCATCGGGAACGTCGGCTTCTACGGGGCGACCTCGGGCGAGGCCTACATCTACGGCATGGCGGGCGAGCGCTTCTGCGTGCGCAACTCCGGCCTCTCGGCGGTCGTCGAGGGCGTGGGCGACCACGCATGCGAGTACATGACGGGCGGGACGGTGGTCGTGCTCGGCCACACCGGGCGCAACTTCGGGGCGGGCATGTCGGGCGGCGTCGCTTACGTCTTCGACTCCGACGGCAACTTCCCCTCGCGCGTCAACCACGAGATGGTCGAGCTCGAGGAGCTGTCCGACCCGGCCGAGATCGCCCGGTTGCGGGAGCTCATCGAGCGCCACGCGAAGGCCACGGGCAGCGCCCGGGCCAAGCGCATGCTCGCGGGCTGGGCGGGCAGGGTCAAGCGCTTCGTGAAGGTGATGCCTCGCGACTACAAGCGCATGCTGACGGCCATCGACGCGGCCTCGCGCGATGGCCTGAGCGGGGAGCTGGCCCTGATGGCCGCCTTCGAGTCGAACAACAAGGACCTGACCCGGGTGTCGGGCAACTAGGAGAACGGCATGGCCAACCCCATGGGCTTCATGGAATACGAGCGAGCGCTCCCTCCCGACCGATCTCCCGCGGAGCGGGTCAAGGATTGGGAGGAATTCCACTCGAGCTTCAAGACCGAGGAGGAGCACCGCGCCCAGGCGGCCCGGTGCATGGACTGCGGGACGCCCTTCTGCCACTCGGGAATCATGTACGACGGCGCCGTCTCGGGCTGCCCCATCAACAACCTCATACCCGAGTGGAACGACCTCATCTACCGCGGCCTCTGGCTCGAGGCCCTGAGGCGACTCAGGCTCACTAACAACTTCCCCGAGTTCACCGGCCGCGTCTGCCCCGCTCCCTGCGAGGGCGCCTGCACGGTCGGGTCCATACCATTGCCCGCGGTCGCCATCAAGAACGTCGAGGTCAGCATAGTCGACCGCGGCTGGGAAGAGGGCTGGCTGGTCCCCGAGCTCCCGGCGAAGCGCACCGGCAAGAGGGTGGCGGTCATTGGATCGGGCCCCGCGGGCCTCGCCTGCGCCGATCAGCTCAACAAGGCCGGCCACGAGGTGACGGTCTACGAGCGCGTCGACCGCGTCGGGGGCATCCTCACCTACGGCATACCCAACATGAAGCTCGACAAGAAGATCGTGTCTCGCAGGATCGACCTCATGGCCGCCGAGGGCGTGCGCTTCGTGACCGGCGTCGAGGTGTGCGGAGCCGCAGG
>JANXYQ010000047.1 GCA_025355995.1 Spirochaetaceae bacterium
GCGTCCGTGACGACATGACCTGCTGGAGAATTCGGTTCTCCACGGACATGATGTTCTCGCGGGTCCAGAGCCGTGCCTGCTCCTCCGCCTTTGTTGTAGCCATCGTTCCTCCTTGCCCTTTTCTCTAGGACTCAGGCCTTAGCGGAGCCGGCCTTCTTCGAGCCGGATGCCTTTTTAGCCTTGGGCGGCGCCTTCGCCGCCTTCTTCGTCTTGCTCGCGGCCGCGCTCACCTTAACCTTAGGCGCGACGTCCTTCTTGTCAAGCTCGGCCTTCGCTTTGGCTGCCTTGGCCGCGCCGGCCCTGCCCGTCTTGAGAACGGAGAGGCTCTCTTCCATCTCGCGATCGAAGCCCGTCCGCTCGGCCGTGAGCGGCCCGACCCTCGTTTCGATCTTGTCGATCACCGATGCGACGAGACCGAAGGTATTCTGCTCGCTCTGGCTGGCGCCGGAGACCTCGCCCCTGAAGCGGTAGAGCGCTTGGAGCAGAATTTTCAATTCCTTGTCGCTGAAATCCATGATACCTCCATTGCTATGGTTATCTCGTCCCGGGCCTGGCCGAGGGCTTCAGCCGCGAGAGCGTGAGCGTATTCCCCTTCGCGCTATAGGAAGCGGCGTCGAAAGGCCGCTTGATGAGCCAGAAACCCTTGCCCGAGACATCGAGTCCGCTCGGGCCGTCGTCGATCCTCGACGTATCGAAGCCGGCGCCCTCATCCTCGAGGACTACTTTCGCCTCCCCGCGGGCGATCGCGATCCTCATGCGGATCGGCTTGCCGCCGTAGGCTGGGTCGGCAATGCGCCTCTCGCGCTCCGCCTCGTAGAGGTCCTCTCCCAGCGGGTCGTCCGGCCGCAGGGAGGAGTCCAAGCCGAGGTTGCCATGCTCCACCGAGTTGACGAGCGCCTCCTCCAGCGCGAGGGCGCACTCGTCCTCACCCGACCGGTTGGCGTAGTAGCCCGACTCGGCGAGGAGGCGAGCGACGCGCCTGCAGACCTGGCTGATCTGGAAGTCCGAGGTCTTCCAGGAGAATTCCGCCTCGAGGCGCTCGAGCCCCGCGAACGCGGCGTCGCCCGTGGACCTGTCCTTCGCCTCCTCCGCCAGCGCCACAAGCAGCCGCCTGAGCTCGCGGCCCTCGGGAGGCAACAGGAGCATGCGCCCCTCCCGGGCGCAGGCGGCCGCCGCGACGAGGGCCCGGTCGGAGACCGGCACGCAGAAGCACCAGGGGCGGGGGTCGTCGAGGGCGGCGGCGCGCAGGCCGCGCAGGGAAGTCTCGTCGTAGGCGGCCGCGAGGACGACGCTCGACCCCGCGTCGTTGACGGGGTCGCCGTCGACGGAGCTGCGGCCGAGGGCGCCTATCGCGTCGCGCAGGCCGGGGATGTCTTGGTTGGCGAAGCCCGTAAGGAGGATGTCCGCCGCGGTTTTCTCGCTCATGCTAGGCCTCGTCTATCCAAAGGCGGAATTCGCGGATGCCGCGGGCGATGACCTCGGCCGCCTTCCTCGAGTCGACGACGGGCACGCCCAGCCTGTCGCGGAGGATCATTATGAGGAAATCCTGGATGTTCGAGTAAACGTCCGCGATGTCGTAGAAGAGGACGGCGATGTCCTCGCCCTCGGGCTTGAAGACGGAGAAGCTCGTGGGCATGAACACGGGCTTACGCCCGACGAAGATGCTCTGGAACCGCTTGGTGGTGATCTTGAGGAGCTCGACGAAGCGATAGGGGATCATCTGGCCGGAGGGCCTGTTGACGGGCTCCACGCTCTTCTGCAGGTAGCCCGAGGGCTCGATGAGGGCGTAGAGCTTGCACCCGACGCTCTTGAAGACGAGGGTGTCGCCCTCGGGATAGAGGTCCTGCATATTCCCGTAGCCGATTATCTCGATGATCGAGTAGCCGTCCTCGTGGAAGCGGACGCAGACGATGAAGCCGCCATACTTGGGAAGGCGGTTCTGCTGGAAGGCGTCGAAGAGGTGGAGAGCGGCGAAACGCTTTTTGGTTTCGACCTCGTCGGCGGCGTCGGCCTTGCCGGCGATCCTGTCGGAGCGCTCGGCGGCCGCCTTAACGCCGTCGGCGTGGCGGCTGCGCACGTCCTTGTAGACCTCGTCCGTGGCGCGCTCGGCGCGCGCGGCAGGCCCCGGTTTCGCGGCGGCCCGGACAGGCGCGGGCGGGGATTTCCCGGTCTTCTTTGCGGCGGCCTTCGGCGCGGCTTGCTTCGTGCCAGCCGGTCGCGTTCCCGCCCCCTTCTTGGCGGCGCCAGGAGGGGATATTTTTATAATGGGAGCCTTCGCCTCGGCCTTTTCCTTCTCTTTTCTCTTCTCGGAGGATTTCGAGGAGGTCAGCGTGGCGAGCTCCGAGGCGCGGGAGGCCAGGGGCCGCTTGGAGCCGGCTTCCTTCGGCTTTTTACTCGCGTCGATGAGGGAGGGCAGGGCGGCGGATGCGCGAGCGCGGGCCTTCGGCCCGCCGGGCGCTTTCTTTCCGCCCAGCTCCGATTCGAGCAAGCCGACGAGGCCCTCGCACTCCTCGCGTATGGCGGCATCGCCAGAGCTTATGCCGCCCCCATAAATCACTTCGTATTGCCGGACGATCTTGACGAGCTTCCGGAGATCGGCCGCTTGGATGCTCATGGAAAAAAAGTATATGTGCGCCTGAAACTTTGTCAAACCCGGCCAGCATTTCTCGATCGAATATATTCCCGAATTCGCCCATCGCCTCGATCCTCGCCTTTGACTAATAGGTTGCGATGCATAGAATTCTACCGGATGGACCACATCCAAGCGCTCGAGCTCCAAATGGCCGCCCTGCAACGCAAGTTGCGCCTCTTGCAGGATCTACGCTACTTCATGGACACATCCTCCCCCGACGAGCTCGCGCTTTTCGGCGACGAGTTGCGGTCGGTCGTCACCGCCTCCGGCGCCGACCTCGGCTCGGCCCTGGCGGCCCTGCTCGGTTTTACCGGCGGCTCGGGCCAGGCGCGGCTCCCCGCGACCGCCGCGCGGATCCCGGCGGCGCCGCCCCCTGCGGCGCAGCCCAGGGGGGCTGTCGGGCCTGCGCCAGCCGCCACGCCTTCGACGGAAGCCGCGCAAAGCGCGGCCACTCAGGCGGCGGGCGCGGCCCGGGCGGCCGAGCCGCCCTCGCCCCCGGGCGGCTCGGAGGGCGGGACTGCCGCCGCCCTCGCCCTGATCGAGCAGACGATGAAGGCGATCCAGGCTGGATCCTTCGTGATGGGCTCGGAGGCCTCGGATGCCGAAAAGCCGCCGCACAAGGTGACCTTGGGCGCCTACCGAGTCTGCGACCACCTCGTCACGAACAAGGAGTACGCCCTCTTCGTGGCCGCCAACCCGAGCTGGGCCAAGGACCGCGCCGATCCGGAGCTTCGCGACGAGGGCTATCTCTCGGAGTGGGGCGAGGCAGGCTATCCCGAAGGCAAGGAGGACAACCCGGTCTCCTTCGTCTCCTTCTATGCGGCCGAAGCCTTCGCCTCGTGGCTGGGCAAGCGGCTGCCCACGGAGGCCGAGTGGGAATGCGCGGCCCGGGGCGGGCTGGTCGGGAAGAAGTTCCCCGGCGGCGACCTGATGAACGACAAGCTGGCCAACCTGGCGAAGCAGTACCGGGGGACGACGCCGGCTGGGAAATTCGAGGCTAACGGCTTCGGCCTCTACGACATGGCCGGCAACCTGTTCGAATGGACGGCCGATTGGTACGGGCCCTATTCGCCGGGCGAAGCGCGAGATCCCTCCGGGCTGCCCGCTGGCGATTACAAGGTAGCGAGGGGAGGCTCCTGGATGTCCGGGGCCGGCGCCCTGCGCGTCTGCGCCCGCGTCGACATGGAGCCCCAATCCTGCGGCCAGGTGGGCATCCGCCTAGCTGATGGAGGATGATGTAGTCGATAGAGCCGACTGATAGATTGAGGGGCTCGATAATTCGATTTTGCAGGAATTATAGCGACTCGATCACCTGCGCCATGAGGATCGTGATGTCGTCCGAAGCCTCCGTACCCTCGGTCCACGAGAGCAGGTCGGAGAAGAGGCCGTCCGAGAGCTCCCCTACGCCGGAACCCATGCGGCCCGAGACGGAGCGCTGAATGCCCTCCCGCCCGAAGAGCTCCCCCTTCGCGTCGGGGGACTCGATGACTCCGTCGGTGAAGAAGACGAGGGTATCGCCGGGATCGAGCACCAGGCTCTTCTCCTCGTAGTCCATGTCCGCCATCATGCCGAGGAGGAAGCCCATGGTCGCGAGCTCACGCGACTCGCCGTCCGCCTTGAAGATGAGCTGGTTCGGGTGCCCTGCGCTGCAGTAGCGCATCTCGAGGCTCTCGACGTCGATGATCGCCGCGAAGGCGGTGACGTAGTGCCCCGTGGTCAGGATGCCGCCCAGCTCCGCGTTGAGGGCCGCCATGAGGGCGGCGGGAGACCGCAGGCCCTTGCTCTGAAGCCCGAAGGAGCTCTTGAACATCGCGGTGACCAGGGCGGGGCCGACGCCGTGCCCCGAGACGTCGGCGATGACCATGGCCAGGGTCCTATCGTCGAGGCGCAGCACGTCGAAGAAGTCGCCCCCGATGGAGTTGAGGGGGATGAATTTGTGGGAGAATTCGAGGGGGACGTCGTCCGGGTAGGATCGGGGGAGGAGGCTCTTCTGGAGCTCGCTCGCGAGGTTGAGCTCGTCGACGAGCTGCCGGTTGGCCCCGTCGAGCCGCGACAGGGTTGCCTTGAGCTCCTTGGCCTGATCCTGGAGGAGCTCGTTCGCGGTCGCGAGTTCGAGGGCGCGCTGCTCCGCCATCTTCACGCGGATGTCCTCGAGCCGCTTTACCCTGGCGTCGGAGCGGGCCGCCTCGATGTACCGCTCGTCGGCGAGGCCTAGGCCCCAACCGGCGGCGTCGGCGGCCTCGGGGGCGCTCGCGAGCGGGAGCCTGAGGACGGGAAGCCCCGCCTCCTCGGCCGCATCGACGAGGGCGCCGTCGCCGCCGGGATCGCCGACGACGACGACACAATCGACCTCGCCCGGGATAGTCCCCTCGGCGAGAATGCACGCGTGCCCCTTGGCCTCGAGGCGCTGGGCTACGAGCTGTGCCGAGGCTTCATCTGCGAAAAGCGCGATTATCATCTTCCGTTGCTCGTGAGGACAACTATAGTCGCAGGAGGGCGGCCGCGCAATGTCGAGGAGTTCGAGTTTTCCCTTGCTAGATCGACGCGGCGGCTATACGCTATGTGAAATAAGAGGAGAACGCCGCATGAACCATATCGCCAAGGATTTCAAATCGAGCGACGGCCGCGTCTATAGGAGCCATTCCTGGGAGCAGCGCGAGGGCGGGTATCGCCGGGCGGCCCTCGTCGTCGGCAACGGCGTCTGGAATGCCGACAAGGAGCCTCGGATGGTCTCCTTCCTATTAAGCCGCGGATTCCGCGTGCTCTCCCTCGACCTCGGCTTCGGCTCGTCCCGCGGCCCGCGGACCAGGCTCTTCGATTTCAGGAAGACGATCGCCGAATTCGCGAAGGAAGCCACGCCCCTCGGCATGCCGCTCTATCTGATCGCCTCGTCCTTCTCCGCGAGCGCCCTGATGCCGATCGCGGCGGGGATTCCCGGAATCGTCGCCCTCGCGATGATCGGCCCGATAGTGGAATTCACCCCGCTTAAGCTGAAGCGGCGATTCTTCCTCTTCCCGACGGTCGCACTGGCCGTCGGGCGGGACGACCAAAGCGGCATGCCCGAGCTCCTCGACGGGCTTCAGGACGAGGGCGAGCTGCTCAGGTTCAATATCCGCGACCTCAGGGCGGCGGTGGAGGACGTCATGCTCGTTCGCCGCGAGACCCTGGGCCTGCCCGCGATAGCCCTGGCCGGGGAAGCCGATCCCTGGCTCTCCCAGGAGGGGCGCAACAACCTCGCCCGCGCGGACGTGCGGGTCTACAGCTACCCTCGCGTCAAGCGCGAGCCGGGCTACGATCGCCATGCCGACAACTTCTACGCCGACCTGGGGTCCTTCCTCGACGAGGTCGAGGCGGGCAAGAGGTAGGGGACGCTCAGGGCTTCTTGGGGCGGCTACGCGTCGCCCGGCACTTGTCGATCACGGAGTCGATCACCCTCACTTCCTTCTGCACGGCGAGCAGGTAGGTGGGTAGGTGGTTCCGGTAATCCGAGCAGCAGCGCACGATGGCCTCGCGCTCCGCGGCGTTGAAGTCCGACGGCCCGAGGCTCCGGGCCTTGGCGGGCTTCTCGGGCGCGGGCAGGGGCGCGCTCGCGGGCGGGCCCTTCTTGCCGGTCGGCCGGGGCGCGGCCGGCTTCGGAGCCTCGGTTTTTCTCGCAGGGAGCGTCCTAGTAGCGGGCTTCCGCGCCGCGGGCTTGGCGGCCGAGGCCTCGCTCTTCTCCAGGGCTCGGAGGGCGCCGAAGATGCTCTCTCCCCCGCGTCCCGGCCCTTCCACGTCGGCGGGGACGCGCGCGATGCGCTCTCCCACCCTCGCCGCGTTGGCGCCCTTGATCAATCGCTTTCGAGCCACGATGCTACTTCCTCCGCGAGGGCGCGGTAATCCTCGGCGCCGGTGGATTTGGGCGAATAATCGAAGATGGTCCGCTGGGCGTACTGGCTCTCCTCGATCGCGATGTTCCTTCGGATGGTGGTGGAGAAGAGGCTCGTTCCCAGCTTCTCCCGGAGGAGCTTGGCGATGTCCTGGCTGATAATGGTGCGCCTATCGAACAGGGTCATGAAGTAGCGAACCGAGGCCAGGCTCGCGTTGTTCTCCCTGGCCTCGACGATGGTCTGGTTCAGGTCGCCGAGGCCCTCCTGGCAGAAGAAGGTCGGCTGGACCGGCACGAGGACGTGGCTCGCGGCGAGGAGGGCGGAGACCGTGAAGAGGCCGAGGGAGGGCGGGGTATCGATGACGACGAGGTCGAAGTCGCCCTCGAGCTTGGGGATCTCCCTCCTCAGCGTCGTATAGGTCGAGAGGCTGCGCTCGAGGTTCTCCACGCGGTTCAGCGAGGTTCGGGCGGGGACGATGAAGAGGCCGCCGGTCGCAGTCGAGGCTATGGCCTCGCGCAAGGGAGCCTTCCCGGCGTAGACCGCGGAGATGTCCGTCGCGAGCCGCTCGTAGTCGACTATGTTGCGCGTGAGGTTCGCCTGGGGGTCCACGTCGACCATGAGCACGCGGCTGCCCGCGAGGGCCCAGGCGGCCGAGAGCGACAGGGCCGTCGTCGTCTTGCAGACTCCGCCCTTTTGCTGGGCGATGCAGAGGACTTTCATCTACTATCGATTATCGGCGTCCCGGCCCCCGCACTTCAACCCGCAAGCGACTTCCGCAGCGAACGGATTTCGTCATGATGGACAGCAAGGGCCATCGGCGCTAGACTCCCTCCCCATGCACCCCGAAGAACTGGCCGAAGGCCTTACTTTCATACTCGATCGCGCCCCTTCGCTTCCCGGCCGACTGGCGGGAGCCCTCCTCGTCGCGAATCCCACCGCCGGCGGCTTCACGCGGCCTTCCTATTCCAAGCGGCGCCACGCCGAGCTGCTCTCCCTGAAGGCGAAGGCGGACGGGCTTCCCCTTCACGGCGGCGTCCCCGGCCTGGAGCTGGGCCTTACCGTGAAGGCCGCCCACGCCGCCGAGATCGCCCGCGACTTCTTCGCCTCGGCAAGGGCGTCGGGTCTCCGCGATGGCGAATTCCGCCTCGTGATGCCCGCGGGCGGGGACGGCACCTCCCACGAGGTGCTCAGCGCCCTGATGGACCTACCGTCCGAGGAGCGCAAGCATTATGCGGTCCTCAGGCTGCCCTTCGGCACGGGCAACGACGGTTCGGAGGGCCGGGACCTCCTCGCCTGCCTGGGGCGCCTCCTCGGGCCCTGCGTCACATCGCCGATGACGGCCATCCGCGTCACGCCGGCTATCGGGGGCGGCAAGCGCCCGGTCTGGTCCTTCAATATCGCCAGCCTCGGGGTGGACGCCTTTATCACCCACATGACCAACAAGCTCAAGACCGTCTTCCCGGGGGATTTCTACAAGCTCTGGGTGGACCTCGCCTCGGTTTTTTACGATCTCGCCTGGCCCAGCCACGAGCTTGCCCTCAAGGCCTACTCGAAGGAAGGGAGCCTGGTCCGGGACTTCGCGAGGAGGCTCCTCCTCATAGCCATAGGCGCCTCCGGCCATCGGCAGTACGGGTCGAACAAGTCCATACTCCCCGACGACGACAACGTCTGCGCGATATCCCAGATGTCCCTCTTCCGCAAGCTCGCGGTCAAGGGTCCCCTCCAGAACGGCGGGCACAAGGCCTTTCCCGAGGCCGACCTCTTCAGCGCCGCCAGGCTCGTTATCGAGTATCCCGACGCCATCCTTTTCCAGGCCGACGGCGAGAGCCAGCGCTTCGAGGCCTCCGATTTCCCGCTGGCCGTAGACCTGATGCGGGACGCCTACCTCTGCCTCAGCCCGGCGTGACGAGACTAGCCTAGCGAAAGGGAATCATCCCCTGCTTCTCGCGTCTGCAGGTTTTTCTCGTCTTGACATGCAACCAAAAGGTTGCATATACTGCATTCAGATGGACAAGGTATTCGACGCCATCGCGGATGAAAGCCGAAGGAAGCTGCTCGACGCGCTCTATGCGAATAACGGAATTAGGCTGACAGAGCTCAGCTCGATTCTCCAGATGTCGCGTCAGGCCGCCTCCAAGCATCTCCTCATCCTGGAGGACGCCGAGCTCGTCGTCTCGGTGTGGAAGGGGCGGGAGAAGCTGCACTACCTGAATCCGGTTCCCCTGCGCGAGGTGTACGATCGCTGGATAAGAAAATTCGACGAGACGAGGATCGAGGCCCTGGGCGAGCTAAAGGCCGCCCTCGAGAAAGACCAGTAAGGAGAGAGACATGGCAGGATTCGCGTATCAAATCGTAATCTCGGCGAAGGTCGAGAAGGTATGGCAGGCCCTCATGGATCCTGAGTTCACGAAAAAATACTGGTTCGGGCGGTGCGCGATCTCCGACTGGAAGCTCGGCTCGACCGTGGAGATCAGGACGCCAGAAGGAGCGACTGAGGTCCGGGGGAAGGTCCTCGAGATAGTGCCGATGAAACGGCTATCCTATACCTGGGAGAGCGGAACGGTATCGAACGAGGAGGGGAAGGCGACGACCGTACTCTTCGAGCTCCAGGAGATGGGACCGCTGGTTAAGCTCTCGATACTCCAGGATATCGACGCTGCTAGCGCGGGCTTCCAGGCGGCGGCCTCGGGATGGACTTTCATCCTCTGCGGCATAAAGACCCTGCTCGAGACGGGCAATCCCCTGCCTGCCATTCCCTGGAAGAAGGGTTGATCGATCGCGCCGAGGCTCAGCTCGAGCTAGGCGCCTTCTTGAAGGGCAGTTCCCCGTCGAGGGCCGCGGCCTGGGCGCGCTCCTCGGCATTGACGCCGGGAAGGACTCTGGACATGAGGGAGGCCAGCCTGCGGTCGAAGGGGAGGTGGAAGCTCGGCGCCATTATGGAGCGGAAGCCCCTGCGCGCCTTGTGCGGGCTGCCCATGCCCGGGTCGAAGGAGCCTATTCCCTCGGATAGCGCGTACTCGATGGGCAGGTAGTAGCAGAGCTCGAAGTGGAGCCCCGGCACCTCGCGGCGAGCGCCCCAGAAGCGGCCGTAGAGCCTATCCTTCCCCTCGAGGAGGAAGGCGAGCGCCACGGGTTCGTCTCCGTCGAGGGCCACACCGCCGTCGAAGGCGGCCGCGAGGGCCCAGCCCTCCTCCATGAACTCCGGCAAGCGCAAGAAGAAGTCGCGCGTCAGGAACTTGGCCGCCCAGGGGCCGAACTTGTCGTTGTGGGAATCGTAGAGATCGGCCATGGCGGCGAGCAGGCCGGGGCGCGCCCGAGCTTCCTGCGGGCCGATGATCCGAGTCGAGACGCCCGCTGCGTCGACCGCTTCCCTCTCTCTCCTGACGTTGCGCCTCATGTTCTTCGAGAAGGAATCGAGGTAGCCGGCGAAGTCGCCGTAGCCTTCGTCCGTCCACAGGAAGGCCTGGTGGTCCCACTCGGCCCAGGACGACGAGCGCTTTTGCGCCTCGCCGCGCAGGAGGGCCGCGGTTCCCGGCTCGGGCCAGAGGACGTGGAGGCCGGCCAAGCCGGCCTCGCGGGCGGCGCCGGAGGCCGCCTCGAGGACGGCCTTCTCGAGGCCGCCTTCCTCCGCGCCGCGCTCCGCGCCGCGCTCCGCGCGACGGACGAGGACTCGCCACGCGGGCGCGGGCGTCGCGGGCACCATGCCGACGAGCTTGGGGTACCACTCGGCCTTGTAGCGACGCGCTATCTCGGCGAATTCGAAATCGAAGACGAACTCGCCCCAGGAATGAGTCTTGATATAGAAGGGAGCCGCGGCCACGAGCTCGCCGTCCCGTCGAGCGAGGGCATGGGCGGGCGTCCAGCCGGTCTCAGGCCCGATGGAGAGCGATTCCTCGAGTAGGGCGAGGAAGCCCCAGCTCAGGAGGGGGTTGCCGTAGGGGGAGGCGAGGGCGTCCCATTCCGCGCGGGGGATGTCGGCCATCCTTTGGGCGAAGCTGATTTCCAAGTCGTCCACGCCGAGAAGATACCGCTATTTTCTTTCGTTCAGCATCCCCTCGATTTCTTCTTTAGGGAAGCGGTAGGCGCTTCCGCAGTTGTGGCAGACGGTTTCGACGGGCCAGGGACCCACGGTCGCCAGCTCCGCGAGGAGCTCGTCGTTGACCGAGCGGAGGAAGGCCGCGAAGCGCTCGCGCGAGCAGGGGCAATCGAAGGCGACCCGCGCCTCGCCTACTACCTCGGGATAGAAGGAGGCTAGGGCCGTGTCGAGGAAGCCCTCCCTGCTGCCGCCCTCGGCGAAAAAGCGCCCGAGGGGCGGGAGGTCTTCGAGGGCCTCCTCGACCTTGGCGAGGAAGGGATCGTCGGCGCCGGGTAGGGCCTGGAAATAGAGGGCGCCCGCCCCGGTCGGCCTGCCCTCGCGATCGAAGTCCATGCCGAGCTTGAAGGCCGTCCTCGTCTGCTCGGACTCGAGATAGTAGCTCGCCAGGTCCTGGGCGAGCCTTCCGGTCTTGAGCGGGACCGTGCCGATATAGGGGCGCGGCCTGCCCTCGGAGAAGCGGGTGAAGGTGAGGGCGCCCGAGCCGAATACCGAGAGGGCGTCGAAGTCCTCCAGAGGCCCCTGGACCACGATCGGCGACTTGAAGAGCCAGCCGCGCACGGAGCCGTCGGCCGACACCTCTACGGAGAAGCCCTCGGCGGGACCGTCCCCGTCCACGCGCAGGCCGATCCTGTCGCCCCCCCCCTTGATCGTGGAGCCGAGGAGGCCCGCGCATAGATAGGCCCGGCCGAGGACCATGGTCTCGAGGGGACCCAGTGCGTGGTTCGCGCGCATCGAGTCGACCATGCGCGTGCCGTGGAGTATCGCACCGCGGACCCTGCCGCCGCCGAGCAGGAAGACGGTGATCCCGTCGGGGGGCAGGGCGGCGATGCGCGCCTGCTGCTCGATATCGTTGACGGACGCTCGTATCATAATTCCTCGTCGTCCCTTCCTCGCGGCTCCAGGATGCCACTGCCCTTGCTCGCGTAGCAGTAGGCGCAGCCCTGGGGGCAGCTGCCGTAGGCGCCGATGTCGACGCTCGGGTAGCAGCGGCAGGCGCGGCGCTGGCCCGCGTCCTTGCCCTCCCTGGCCTCGATGCCCCAGAGGGAGGCGGCGAGGCCGTAGTCGACGCAGGCGCCCGCCTGGATCCCCAGGCCGGAGAGGTCGTAGGGCTCGGCGCAGGCGAGGGGAAGCATGCCTCGAGATCTCGCGATGCCGGCGAGGTCCGAGAGCAGCGCCGCGTAGGGTTCGGGCAGGAGCCGCTTCCTCGGGTCGGAGGGGATCTCGTCGTCGAACAGGTCGCGGTGAGCGATTCCGTCGCCGACCTTTGAGTCCTTGCCCTTGCGGGCGCGGACGGTCCCGAAGACCGTCCCGGGGTAGCCCGCCTTCGCCAGCCGCGAGGCCGTCCCCGCGTACTCGTCGAGGAGGCTGAACGTGACGCGGGAGGTAGCGCCCTCTAGCGCGGCGGCTAGGCGCTCGAAGTTGCCCCGGTGGAAGTCGGAGTCCAGGCCCTGGGCGACGAATACCGGGTCGTAGCGCCAAAGGACTCGGCTACTCCCGATCGCGGCCGAGAGATCGCGCAACGCGGCTATCGATTCGTCCAGGCTCGGGGAACCCGGCTCGATGGCCGCGGGGTAGCCGGTCAGGGTCATCTGGGCGTAGGAGCGGATCCCCCGGGCGTCGAGCTCGCGCATCCGGGGCGTGAGCGGCCGCGGGTCGCGCGTCCAGAGGACGAGGAAGTCGACGTCCTCGGGGACCAGGCTAACTCTCGTGGAGCGGCGCGCGTCGAAGGGGTTGCGTACGACGCAGTAGCCCGCTTCCACCCGGCCCATGAGCCACTCGGAGTAGTAGGCGGGGATGTCGGTGCGCCGCGAAGCGGAGACGATCATGCCGTGAGTATACCATCGAGGCGCCGCGAAGCTATACGCTAAAGCGGATGAGCCCGAGGCGGAGGGCCTCCCGGGTCGCCTCGCCTCGCCTCGATACGCCCAGCTTCCCGTAGAGGCCCTCGAGGTGGAAGCGCACGGTCCTCACGCCGATGCGCAGGGCCGAGGCAATCTCGGCGTTGGACCAGCCGTCGACCAGGTAGTCGAGTATCTCGAGCTCCCGGGGGCTCAGGCTGGACGGCGGGCCCGAGGCGGCGGGCGCGGCGGGGCGAGCCACCAGATCGGCCGCCTCTCCCGGGGCCGCGAGGACGATGCCGTCCTCCTCGGCCCGGGCCAGGAGCTCGCCCGCCTCCGGCCCATCGGCCTCGATCCGAAGCCTCAGCGGCCCGGATTCCAGCCGCATCCGCCCCCTCCCATACGCCATCCGCCGTGGCCGTGCCGCCCGCTGCGGGCGCCGTGCCCGCTGGGCTCGCGGGCCTTGGCGATCGGAACCGCGGTCAGGTCCTTCCTCTCGCCGGCTCGCAGGACGACGAGCCGCAGCTCCGCGCCCGGCTTGGCCGCGTCGAGGGCGGCGATGAGGTCGGCCGGCTCGGCCAGGGCCGCCCCTCCCGCGGAGACGAGGACGTCGCCGACGAGGAGACCCGCGGCCGCGGCGGGGCTCTCGGCCTCGACTCCCGCGACGAGGAGGGCAGTCTCGCGGCCGTCGCCCAAGCCCGTGGCCAGCTCGGGCGGCGCGGCGATGGGCACGGTCGATACGCCGAGCCAGGCCCTCGCGGAGGAGAGCCCGGAGGCGATCGACGCGACGAGGGAGGCCGCGCGCGCCGCGGGCAGGGCCCAGCCCCTGTTGCCTCCTCGGTCGGCGAGGACGACGCCAGCGAGGGTCCCTTCGGGATCGACTATGGCCGCGCCCGCGAAGCCGGGGAAGGGGGAGCCGTCGGTCTGGAGGTAGGCGTCGTCTCCCTCCCCCCCCGCGATGCGCAGCGCGTCGAGCCTGACCTCCGGACCCTCGGGAGAGGGAAAGGCGGCGACGAGGAGGAGGGAGCCCAGGGCCGGGCTAGCCGCGGCGGCGGTCCATGCGGTGTCGGGAAAGGCCTGCGCGAGCTCGAGAGCCGCGAGTCCGAGGCCGGGATCGAAGCCCGCCACCTTGGCCTCCACTTCTTTGCCACCCGGCGCGAGAACCAGGAGCTTTTCGCCGACCTGGGCCTCGAGGGCGGGCACGAGGAGGAGCTTACCGTCGAAGCCGAGGGCCGTCCTGCCGCCCATCGGCGAGGGAACGTGGAAGAGCTTGGAGCTCGCCCGCGATGCGAGGGCGGCTACCGAATCGGAAAGGGACTTGAGTGCGTCCATGCTTGTCTCCTTGTATCAAGATACTTAGGAGAAGATAGGCAGGGGAGATCATGCCGTCGCCGGCTATTCGGCCAGGGAGTCGAATTTAGGCCCGATTCGGACTAAGATGACCGCCCGGAGGTTACATCATGCGCGTCCGCGGCGGCTACGCGGCCCTCTACTCGGCGGCCTTCCTCTTCGCCTTCACGTCCCTCCTGGTCAAGCTCGCGTCCCGGTATTATTCGGGCATGTTCGTGTCGGCCGCCCGCTTCGCGACGGGAACCGTCCTCTGCGTCGTCGTCCTCCTCTGGCGTTATCGATCGCTCAAGCCCGTCCATCCGGGCCTCGTCGCGATGCGCGGCATTGTCGGAGTCTTCGCGATGGCGGGCACCTACGCCGCCATCTCCCTCACCGGGCCCGGCCGGGCCGCCCTCCTGTCCAACACCTACCCGCTTTTCGTGGCGGTATTCGGCGCCCTCTTCTTCGGCGAACGCCTGCGCCCTCGCGTCTTCGCCTGCATAGCGATCTGCACGTGCGGGGCGGTCCTGGTGATGCGAGACGGCTCCGGCGCATCGCTCGCCGGCGACCTCCTGGCCCTTGGCAGCGCCGTCTTCGCTGGCATCGCCGTCAACATCGTGCGCCGCGCGACCAAGGACGACAATCCCTTCATGCTCTACCTGAGCCCCTGCCTCTTCGGCCTGCCCCTCTTCGCCTTCGCCCCCGCCGGCGACGGCCTCGCCTCGGGAGGCCTCCTCGGCCTCCTCCTCCTCCTCGGCGTAGGCGTCGTGGTCTTCTTCGCCCAGGCCCTGATGGCCTACGGCTATCGCGAGGTGCAGGCGGGCAAGGGCAGCATCGTCTTCTACCTCGAGACCGCCCTCACCGTGCTCCTGGGAGCTCTTTTCGCGGGCGAGAGATTCAACCTGCGCTTCGGCCTGGGCCTAGCCCTGATCCTCGGGGGCTTGGCGCTGAATCACGCGCGGCTGGGCCGCCCTAGCGCGCCTTCTTCACCCGATAGCGGATTATCGTCCAATAGTCCTTAGGCGCGACCCAGGCTTTGCCCGGTCCCTTCAGGTACTCTTCCTCGTGGTCGCCGACGATACCGTAGCCCTGGGCCGCGATATAGTCCGTCAGCCTCTTGATGGTAGGCGGCTCGGTCTCGTAGGTCCCGAGATGGAGGATCTCGGCTACCTCGCCGTAGGCCCAGAGGCCTGGCCTGGCCAGCAGCCCGTCGGCGTTCGGCCTGCCCTCGGCGACAACGAGGCTTTCGGGAATGGGGATGGCGACGGAGCCCTTCCAGTCGTGGGCCGTGAACTCGGTCAGGCGCTTGTCGAGCTCGGGGTTATCCTTGCCTAGGTAGGTCTCCGCGGGCAGCTCGTAGCGCGCCTTCGGCGGCTTCATGGCCGGGCCCTTCGGGCTCCCCCTCGTCCCGAAGTAGGCCTTGAACAGGACCGAGTAGGCCTTCTTGATGACGGTATCGGCCCTGCCGTCGAACTGGACCTCGAGTACCCGCTCGTCGTCTCTGCGCGCGATGCGCGGCTCTTTGAGCGGCAGGTAGGAGCTGAGGTCGGGGCCCTTCTTGAGGACCAGGACCAGGCCGAGGGCCAGCACCGCTCCGACGACGAGAAGGATAATCCACTGCGCTTTCATATTTCCCTCCTTGGGATCGTATTCGCGCAAAGCCTACTCCCCTCGGGCGACGGCAGTATGTCAGGAATTCCTGGCTACACTCGCTTTTTCACGGATCCGATCCATCGCCCTCGTTGGCCGCGGCGATGCCCGCGGCCGCCTCGGACAGGGCTCGCCTCAGCGAAGGGGGCTCGAGCACCTCGAGGCCGGCTCCGAAGCCGAGGAGGGTCTTGATCACCCAGTCCCCATCGGGGACCGAGAGCCTGATCCGGAGGCTCCCGTCGGCCCGGGCCTCCGCGGCCTCGGCGCCGTACCATTCCACCGCCTCGGCGGCGCGGGAGCGCTCGATCCCGAGGACGATGTCGACCATCGGCGGCGCCGGCATCCCGGCCTCGGGGGAATAGGAGGCGCTCCTCCGCTTGAAGCGCTCGAGGGCGGGCCTGAGGCCGCGCATCCGAGAGAGCTTGAATATCCGGTAGCCTTCGCGCAGGCGGCAGTAGCCCCAGAGGTACCAGGCATAGGCCTTGAAGACGAGGGTCATCGGCTCGACGATCCGCGTCTCCGGCTCGCTGCCGTGCGAGGAGTAGCCGAACTCGACCAGGCGGCGCTCGACGATGGCCGGCTCGAGAAGCTTGACGAGGCGCCTCTCTTCCTCCCTCCTGCCCCAGGGGAAGAGGTCTATAGCTATCCTGTCCTCGAGGAATTCGGCCGAGCGCTCCCTCGGTGCGAGGCTCTCCATCTTCTCGAGGGCCGAGCCGATCGATTTGTCGTCCAGGGCCGAGTTGACTCCCTTGAGCGCCGCGACGATGGCTCGCAGGTCGTCGAAGCCGAGCAGCCGGCGATCTATGGTGTACGAGGGGTCGATGCAATAGCCGCCGCCGGGCCCCGGGTAGGCGACGACCGGTATTCCCGCGGCGTTGATCGCGTCGAGGTCGCGATAGACGGTCCGAGGCGTCACCTCGAAGCGCCGCGCCAGGGCCTCGGCGGTCATCCGGTCCCTGCCCAGGAGCAGGACTACGATGGAGAGCAGGCGGTCGAGCTTCATGCGTATGGACAGACTACGATGCCGGAGTCCCGCGGGCAAGGACCTTGCCGCCGATGGGTACCGAGGGCGATAATGAATCGTAACCGGCCCCGCCGAGTATTGTTTTTAAAGCAATGCGCCTTCGGGAGGAGTCATGAAACGAATCCTTTACCTCCTGGCCCTGTCGCTGGTCTCGTCCTCCGCGTTCTGCCAGAGCGGCGGCGATGGAATCCCTCCGGCTGTCGGATCTCGAACGGAAATCGCGGAGTTCGATTTCAAGCTGGGCATCCTCCGGCCGGATCCGCGGATCGACTACAAGATGACGGTCGTCGAACCCGACCCGAGGACGGATTTCAAGATGATCGTCGTCGACCCGGAAATCGAGCGAAGGCTGTCTCTCCGCCTCGAGCGGCGTTTGGAACGGCGAGGCCCCGGCTTTCCGTATCCGAGAAGCTAGGGCCTCCCGCCCTCGCTTCTCGTCTATCCTGCCGAGGCCGACGCGAGGGCGATTTCGACGGCCTTCAGGATGCACCTGCTCGAGAAGGTCGCCCCCGAGACCGTGTCCACGTCGAGGCCCTGCGCGGCGACTATCGAGGCGGTAATCTTCTCGGCGGGCTTGCCGAGTCCGCACTCGTGTTTCACTATCGTCACCGAATCGATGCGGTGGGACTTTACGGCCACCTCCACTTCGACCTTGACCATCCCTCCGTCGTAATAGCCCCTCCAGGCCCCGTCCTTGGCTTTCGCGAGGTCGGGAGAGCCGATCAGAATCGTCGGAGTCGCGCAGGACGCCGCCATCATCGCGACGATTAGGGCCGCGGCCGCGAGAAGGCCGGGGGCGGTATTCCGCGCGCCCCTCATACCGAAGCTCCCGCGCCGACGAGGGCTTCCGCGAAGGCATCCACGGGACCGAAGTCGAGGGTGGACGAGCTCTCCGCCTTGCCGGCGACCATCTTGACGATGAAGCGCTCGAGGCCGTTCAGCCTATCAATATCGAAGCGCCCCCCCAGGTAGGCCGTGGCGCTGACCTTCGAGGCCAGGGCGGACGGTAGCGTCGCGAGCGCGGCCTTGTCGCCCAGTTCCACGTTCGAGCCGACGGCGAAGATGCCGAGCCTCTTCCCCAGGAGCTCAGCCTCGCGGGCCGAGGCGAAGGAGCGCGCCCGCTTGGACCAGCTGCCCATGTAGAAGGGAGCGCCGAGGGCTACCGCGTCGTAGCCCGAGAGCGAGGCCGCGGCCGCTCCCTTCGTGCGCAGGTCGAGGAGTTGGGCCTCGCCCCCCTTGGCCTTCACCGCGGCGGCGATGCGCCCGGCTGCCTCCTCGCTGGTGCCGTGCTTGGTGTCGAAGACGAGAAGAATTTTCATAATGCCTCCATTGGGCGCCCCGCAGGCGCGCCCGTTTTTTTAGCCCCGGGCATTCATGCCCGCAGACCCTTTACCACTATCTCAATCTGCCTCTCTATGAGCGCAGACCTATGCTCGCTCGGCCCCCGCCCTTCGAGGACGAGGCGCGCCGTCAGTCCGTACATGGCCGCCCACACGGCCTGCGCCGTGAGCTCGGGATCGGCCCGGGCGAAGATCCCGGCGCGCATGCCCCGCTCGAGCGCCTCGACGAGGAGTCCCATGCTCCTGCGGCCCGAGCTGACGCCCTTGCCGAGGACGTTCGTCTCCTCCTGGGCCGGGCCTATGTTCTGCAACAGCACCGCCTTGAATAGCTCGGGCCGCTCGAGGGACAGGGTGACGTAGTTCCTAAAGGAGCTCGCGAGGCCCTCGGCCTCGTTCGCCCCGGCAGCCAGGCTTCCCTCGAGCGAGGCCACTATGCGCGCGTAGCCCCTCTCTACGATGGCGGCGACCATATCGGCCTTGTCGCCGTAATGGCGGTAGATCGCCGCCTGCGAGATGCCAGCGCGCGCCCCGACAGCCCGCATCGACAAGGACGCATGGCTTTCATCAGCCAGGATGTCCTCCGCGGCCGATAGGATCCTCTCGGCCGTGCTCGGGCCGCGCTCTTTTTTCGCCTTCTGCGCCGTCATTCTCTCCCCAAGTGAACGCCGTTAACATACTAAGAGACGAGTGTATCGTCAAGCGTTTGATTGTAAAGCGTGCTTTACATATTTGATGAATTGCACTAGTTATTGTAAAGCGAGCTTTACAAAACGCTGGCTCGCGACGGAGAGTGCGATGAGAAATCGGATCAAGGAACTGAGATCGAAGGCGGGCTGGACCCAAGAAGAACTCGGCGCCAAGGCGGGAGTCTCGAGGCAGACCATCATCTCCATCGAGGGCGGCCGCTACGACCCCTCCCTCTCCTTGGCCCTCAAGTTGGCTGCCTTGCTCGGCGAAAACGTCGAGTCCCTATTTTTACCCGAGGAGGAATGAGATGCTGTTCTTGATGAGGAAGAAACTCAGCCTACGCGGCTACATCGCGATGAACCTGGTCCTGGCCGCCCTATTCGTCAATACGCTCATTTTCGGTCCGGCCCTGAAAATGGGAGTCGCATTCACGGCGGGGCTCGCGACGGGCATCGCGATCGGCTGGATCCTTTCCGCGGTCCTGGGTTGGATCGAGCTCCGCAGGCCGGGCCGAGGCTTCGACGAGCGCGTGCGGGCCGTCTTCATAAAGGCCTGCGCGCTCGCCTTCTTCGTCCTGGAGAGGAGGAGCTAGGCCCTCAGCTGTATGGCCACGGCGTCGTATTCCCTGCGGTCGCGGGAATAGAGCGCCTCCGAGAGGACGGCGATCCTGTAGCCCGCCTCGTCGAACTCCTTGGACGCCGCGAGCCTGCCCGAGAGGCCGGACGCCTTTTCGAGGGCCTCGGCGAGGGAGGGATCGCGGCAGAGGACGAGGGCCGCCTCGACGCCGCCCTCCCTCCAGGCCACGAGGCGGAAGGGGACGATGCGCGCGTCCGCGGCGAGGCCGCCCCCCATCGGCGGGGCCGCGGACGCCGCGGCCTGCCTCGCCTCGAGCTTGATCATGCGGGCCTTGGCATCGGGCATCGTCTCGCTTATCGCCATGCCCACCCAGTCGAGCAGCTTCTCCCTCACGGACTGCAGGTCGGGCAGGGCCGCGATGGTCTCGATCGTGTCCCCCGCCTGGACGGCCTTGGCGAGGCCGGATATCTCCTTCAGGTAGGAGTTGCGCTCCCGATCGGGCACGTAATACATGATCAGGAGATGGACGCGCTTCCCGTCCGGCGAGCCGTAGTCGATGCCGGCGGGCGACCAGCCCACCGCGCAGAGGAGCTCGCCCTCGGCCATCGCGCGGCAGTGTGGGCAGGCCAGTCCCCGCCCTATCGCGGTATTGGCCTGCGCCTCCCGCTCCATGACGCTCTTCATGAGGTCCGCCTTGGTCCCGATGTCGGGGACGGCCTCGATGACGTGGGCGAGGAGCTCGAGGGAGGCTGCCTTGTCGCAGTCGGGCAACTCGAGCAGGCGGCCCTCTTTCAGGGCCTCGAGCAGGCTTTTCATCTAGGGCTCCCTTGGTATCGTTTCGCGAAGGCGGTCTTCACGAGCTGGGTGAGGACGGCGTAGCAGGCGAGGAAGAGCGCGATCCAGACCCAGTATCCGGCCGGCAGCGCCACGAGGCCGAAGAAGGGCGCGAGCGGCGAATAGGGCAGGGCCACGGCGATGGCCATCACGGCGAGGGTCGTGAAGGTCATGGCCAGGCTCGCCCTGCTCTGGAAGAAGGGGATCTTGTTGGTCCTGATTATGTGGACGATGAGGGTCTGCGTGAGCAGGGACTCCACGAACCAGCCCGTATGGAATAGCGCCTGGAGGTAGTCCTTGGACGCGACGGTCGCCCCCGCGCCCAGGAAGGCGGAGCAGCCGAAGACCCACCACATGAGGGCGAAGGTCGCGTAGTCGAAGATCGAGGAGATCGGCCCGATCCTGACCATGAATTTCTTGATCAGCGAGACGTCCCATTTCTGGGGCCCCTTGACCGCCTCCGCGTCCACGTTGTCCAGCGGTATGCCCGCCTGGGAGACGTCGTAGAGCAGGTTGTTGAGGAGTATCTGGACGGGGGCCATGGGCAGGAAGGGGAGGAGGTAGGCGCTGCCGACTACGGAGAACATGTTCCCGAAATTCGAGCTCGAGCTCATCCTGATGTACTTCAGGATGTTGTTGAACAGCCGCCTGCCCTCGATGATGCCGTCCTCGAGGACGAGGAGGTTCTTCTCGAGGAGGATGATGTCGGCCGATTCCTTGGCGACGTCCACCGCAGTATCCACGGAGATGCCCACGTCGGCGGCGCGCATCGCGGCCGCGTCGTTGATGCCGTCGCCCATGAAGCCGACGACGTGCCCGTCGGCCCGGATCGCTCTGACGATGCGCTCCTTGTGGCTCGGCGTGAGGCGGGCGAAGACGTCGCGCTCGCGGACCACCGCCGCGAAATCGGCGTCTCCCATGGCGTCGAGCTCCTTCCCCGTCACGACCTTCTGCGCGGCGAAGCCGACGTCGTCGCAGATCTTCTTGGTGACCAACTCGTTGTCCCCGGTCAGGACCTTGACCCTGACCCCGTGCTGCCGGAGGCTGCGGATGGCCTTCTCGGCGGAGTCCTTGGGCGGATCGAAGAAGGCCAAGTAGCCGAGGAGGACGAGGCCCGACTCGTCCGCGGACGAGAAGGTCTCCTTGGAGCTCGGGTACTCGCGATAGGCGATCGCGAGCACGCGGAAGCCCGTCCTCGACAGGCGCTCGTACTCCTCCAGGATATCCGACCTGAGCATGTCGATGAGGGGCAGGACCTCGTCGTCGATCTGGTAGCGGTCGCAGGCCTCGAAGATCGCCTCGACCGAGCCCTTGCAGATGAGGACGTTGTCCCCCTCGTACTCGATGATGACGGACATGCGCTTGCGGATGAAGTCGAAGGGGATCTCGTCGATCTTCCTGCAGGAGCGCTCGACGTCGAGGTCCTCGTTGGAGAGGATCGAGTTGTCCAGGAGGTTGCGCAGGCCCGTCTGGTAGTAGCTGTTCATCCACGCGTAGCGGAGCACGTCCTCGCTCGGCCTGTTCGTCACGTCGACGTGACGCTCGAGCACCACCTTGTCCTGCGTGATGGTGCCCGTCTTGTCGGTGCACAGGACGTCCATCGCCCCGAGGTTCTGTATCGCCTTGAGCTTCTTGACGATCACCTTCTTGCGGGACATGAAGACCGCGCCCTTGGAGAGGCACACGGTGACGATCATCGGCAGCATCTCGGGGGTCAGGCCAACCGCCACCGAGAGGCCGAAGAGCAGCGCCTGGAGCCAGTCGCGCTTGGTGACGCCCACGATGACGAAGGTGACGGAGACCATGACCAGCATGAAGCGGACCATGAGGTTGACGAAGCCCTTGGTGCCGCGGTCGAAGTCGGTGGCTCCCTTGGGCTCGGAGAGGTCGGCCGCGACGCTGCCGAGGAAGGTCCTCATGCCGGTGTTGACCGCGATGCCCCTGCCCGAGCCCGATATGACGGTGCTGCCCTGGAAGCAGGCGTTCTTGAGTTCGAAGACGCCGGAGGCGGCCGCGTCGGGAGCCGCCTCCTTCTCCACGGGGAGGGACTCGCCGGTCAGGGCCGCCTGGGTCAGGAAGAAGTCCTTGGCGCCTATCACGCGCATGTCGGCGGGGACGATGGATCCCGCCGAGAGGGCCACGACGTCCCCCGGCGCTATCTCGGCGATCGGGACCTCGGTCTCCTTGCCTCCCCGAAGGACCACGGCGCTGGCGTGGATCATGAGCTTGAGCTTTTCGGCCGCGTCCCCCGAGCGGCGCTCCTGGACGTAGGCGAGGACCACGCTCACGAGGATCATGCAGAGCACGACGCTTCCCGCGCGCAGGTCGCCCATCGCGTAGGAGACGAGGCAGATGACGAGGAGCTGGATGGTCAGCGGATCCTTGAAGCGCCCGAAGAGCTCCGGGATGAGGCCCCTACGCTTCTCGCCGGAGAGGACGTTGGGACCGAATTCCCGCAGGCGCTCGTCCGCCTCCTCGGGCCTTAGGCCCTCCTTCCTGGTCTCGAGGATGGCGAGCGCGCCCTCGGCCGTCGCGGCGCAGGCGTCGCGGAGTCGCTTCTCGTCGGCGGGATCGGCCTTGGGGCCTGGGGAGGAACTGAGCCTTTTTGCCGCCCCGAGGGGCATGTTCCGGGGGAATAGCGACATTTTCCACCTCGGTATTTACCATACTGCGGATGAGGCCCGGGCGAAAGGATCCCGCGCGCGATTAACGCTCCCGCAGCTTGGCTAGCTTGGGCGCGATCACGGCGCGGCAGTATCCCGCGTCCGGGTGCTTGCGGTAATAGCCCTGGTGATAGTCCTCGGCGGGCCAGAAGCGCCCTTCCGGGAGCAGCTCGGTGGCGAGCGGCCTCCCCAGCCTCCCCGCCCGGGCGGCCATCGAGGCCTTGGCGGCGAGCCTCTGACCCTCGTTGGCGTAGAAGATGACGGAGCGGTACTGGGTGCCGACGTCCGCCCCCTGCCTATTTAAGGAGGTGGGATCGTGGACCTTCCAGAATAGCTCGAGGACGCTCTCGTACGAGGTCTTCGCGGGATCGAAGGCGACGCGGACGACCTCCGCGTGCCCGGTCTCGCCGGAGCAGACCTCCTCGTAGCTCGGCGACTCGGAGTCCCCCCCGGAGTAGCCGTTCGTCACGGCGACCACGCCGGGCGCGAGCTCGTATGCAGCTTCGAGGCACCAGAAGCAGCCCCCGCCGAGGAGTGCGTAGTTAAGTTCGTTCTTGTCTTCCATTAGGCGAAGATACTGATTACTATCGCCTATGCTCAAGGAAACCCGGACGACGAGGCTCGTGAAGAGCCAGGACCTCAATCACCACGGCACCCTCTTCGCGGGGCGCATGTCGGAGTGGCTCGTGGAGACCTGCTTCCTTGCGGCGGCCCGCTTCCTCGGGAATCCCAAGGACCTCGTGTGCGTCAAGATCCACGGTCTGACCTTCGTCAAGCCGGCCTTCCCCGGCGATACCATCGAGCTCGTCGCCGTCCCCGCGCGGGCCGGGACCAAGAGCCTCACGGTGGGAACCGAGGTCTTCATCAACGACGAGGCCGTGCCCACGGTGCGGGGCTTCGCGACCTTCGTGACCGTGGACGAAGTGGGCGCGTCGTACGCCCACGGCCTCGTTTTGCCCCCGGCGTGGGTCGACGCCCACCGCCTGCTCTGCGACGAGGCCGAGAGGCTGCAGGGGAAGCGGGGGAGCTAGAATTCCAGGAAGATGCGGTCCATCATCTCGCCCGGCCTGAATACGACCTTGCGCGCGAGATTGCGGCACATCACGAGCCCGATTCCGCGCCAGCGCCGGAATGCCGGGTCGAAGAGGGGCTCCGCCGCGCCGGACAGCGGCTCGCCGCAGGCGAAGGACGCGAAGCTAGGCGCGCGGAAATAGAAGCCCAGCATGAGTGTGGAGCCGCGGCGCGCTGCCCTCGCCCGAATCCTGCGGAGGTAGAGGGGCGACGCGTGCTTGACGATGTTGTCGAGGATCTCGCCGCCCGCGACCTTGAGGCGATCGCGCTCGCCCGGCTCGAGGAAGTCGACGCCGTCCACGAACCTCTCGAAGTCGAGGATCGAGGAGGTCTTCGCCTCGAGGAGGACGGTGCCCTCGGCCACTTCACGCCTGCTTGAGCGTCTTGACTACCGGGAAGCGATCGCCGAAGCCGGTGGACTCGATGGCGAGCCTCACGATCTCGGAGGGATTGACGATGGCGAAGCCGTGCCCGGTCGTCTCGGCGTCCTCCATGGCCGTCATGATCACGCCTATCCCGGCCGAGGACAGGGCGGTCACGTGCTCCATGTCGACCGCGGTGTCCATTTGGGCGATGGCCTTGTACACCTTCTCCTGGAAGTCGGTGAAGGTGTAGCTGTTGATCGGGCCCGAGACCGAGAGGAGCAGCCTGTGGTGCTCGTTGCGCACGATTATGTCGAGCTGGGTCATGTCGCCTTCCTTTCGTTGAGCTTCATCACGAAGAGGGTGATGTCGTCGTCCTGCCGCTTGTCGGTGAAGGAGAGGAAGTCCTCCATCGCGCCGGCGGAGATCTCCGCGGAGGATAGGTGCAGCCGCTCGTGCACCGAGCGGCGGAGCCGCTCCTTGCCGAAGCGCTCGCCTCGGAGGTTCTCGCTGTCGAGTATCCCGTCCGTCGCGGACACCAGCGCGGAGCCGGGCGGCAGGAGGAGCTTGCGAGGCTTCAGGAAGGGGGAGATGTCCTTCACGAAGCCGAGTATCTTGCCCTCGCCCTGGACCTCGATGAAGGTGTCGAAGCTCGGGCTGTACAGGAGGATGGTCGGCACGCCGCAGTTGATGTAGTAAAAGGCGTCCTTGGCCAGGTCGAGGTAGCCGAAGACCCCCGCGAAGAAGGTCCCCTTGGGGAGGTTCTCCTTGATGAAGGCGTTGACGCGGGACACGAGCCCGATGAAGTCCTTCTCGACGCGGAGGAAGGTCCTGATCATGGACTTGAGGATGAGCATGTTCATCGAGGCGGACAGGCCCTTGCCGGACACGTCGCCCATGACGATGAACCAGCGGTCGGAGCTGAGCCTGACGAAGTCTATGAAGTCGCCGCCGAGGCTCCTCGCGGAGCGAGCCACCCAGGACGCGTCGGCCTTGGCGTGCTCGATCCTGTCCACCTTCTCGAGGGCGAACCTGATGATCTGGTCGGAGAGGGCTATCTCGCGGTCGACTGTCGTCATGATGGACTCGCGTGCGATGTTCTTGAGGTAGTAGGCGATGACGAAGAGCTTGCCGTAGATCGCCTTGAATGCGTCGTAGTCGTAGGCCGTGTACTCCGCGCCGGTGCTGCGCGCGCCGAGGGCGAAGAGCCCCATGGCGCGGCGGCCCTCGAGGACGCTGATCAGGGCTTCGGCCTTGAGCGACTCGAAGAGCTCGAGCAGGGGCTCGCGGAGGTCGGCGTAGGTCGGGTCGGTCTGCGCCTCGGTCTTGAGTATGATATTGGACCCCGTCTTCTCGAGCAGCTCCGCGAGCTTCGAGGCGCGCTCGATGGTGGCGCGTCCGCCGGTGGGTGCGTAGATGGTCCGCATATAGCCCTGGTCGTCGTCTATGAGGACGGCGAGGTCGGTAAACCCGATGGCCTTGGACAGGAGCTCATAAACCTGCGCCAGGACGGCGTCGCGGCCCTGCGCCAGGTCCACGCCGGCGAGCTCGGACTCGAGCTTCTCGCGGTAGTCGTGGCTGGCGCCCAGGCGCACGAAGAAGCGCTTGAAGAAGAGCCTGCCGAGCAGGGCCGCGCCGACGAAGACGGCCAGGGCGCCGATGGCCGGGACGGCCGTCGAGGTCGATTTGCCGACCAGGACGAGGAGGGCCACGACTATTCCCGAGGGCAGGCCCACCGCGCCGAAGAGCGCCGCGTAGCCGAGCAGGGTCCTCCCGATCGTGCGCCAGTCGAAGAGCCGCGAGAGGCGGAAGGCGTAGGTGATCCCTCCGGCGAGGAAGAGGGCGCCCACGGGCGCGAACACGTAGCTCGGCCTCTTGGCCTGGCCCGTGGTGAAGAGGCCGGTGGAGACGAGGATGAGGGCGGCGCCGATCAGGATGAAGGCGGCAGCGACGGCCATCCGCTGCCTCTGCACGCGGCTCTTGGACGCCAGGAGCCTGATGCCCAGCAGGAGGGAGGAGAGGGCCGCCAGCCCGGCGTCGCCGAAGACGAAGAGCTTGTAGAAGCGGCCTTCCGTGCGGAAGATCGTCGTCCATGGCCGATATACGGAGACGATGTAATCGAAGGTGAAGGTCGCGTCGTAGGCCGCGACCAGCCCGAGCGGCAGGGCCACGACCAGCATGAGGTTGAGCGCGAAGCGCGGCAGGGGGGTCGGGAAGTTGAGCGCGAACAGGAAGACGAGGACGTGGGTCACGAGGATGAGGGCGCCCGAGGCCCGCTCGAGGAGGAGGGCGTCGCTCTGGCGGAAGCCTGGCCCCGTTAAGATGAACACGAGGCCCTGGGCCAGCGAGTAGAGCGCCAGGGCGGCGGCGATGGCCGCCACGATGCGCCCGGCCGGCGTGTCTCGTCCCCGGCGGAGGACGATGAAGAATAGCACGGCGAAGCCGGGGATCGAGAGGAACGCGAGTATCGTCAGTCCCATAGCCTGCCTACCTTCGCGGCGAGAATCGTGACGTCGTCCTTGAGGGGGCTGTCCCCGACGTATGAGTAGAGCATGGCGCTCACGCTCGAGACGAAATCCGAGGCGCCCGATTTAGAGGCGCTGGAGAGCGAGCGCTCGAAAAGCTCCGTCTCGCCGAGCCTCGCTCCCGAGGCGTCCGCGACCTCGGTGACCCCGTCGGAGGCCAGCAGGATGATCGCGTCGGTGTGCAGGGGCAGTTCCTCGACCGGTACCTCGTCGAAGGGCACGAGCCCCACGAGGCCCATGGTCGGCTCCAGCCTCACTACCTTGGGGCCCATGGCCGTTTGCGTGATTATAAGGGGATCGGCCATCGCGGCGTTGACGTAGCGGAAGGTCCGCTTGGCGGTATCGGCCAGGCCTATGAACATCACGGTGTATTTGTCGTCGAAGCCCATGTCCCGGACCGCGGCGTCGACGCTGCGCACCAGGTCGGCCAGGTCGGCCTTGTCCTTGGCGACGCGGATCGTATTCACGATAATGCCCATGATGAGCGCGGCCGCGAGGCCCTTACCCGATACGTCGCCGACGACGAGGAGGGTCCTGTCGTCGTCTATCGGGATCGCGTCGTAATAGTCGCCCGAGACGTTGACCAGGGGCCTGTAGAATACGGCCAGGTCTAGCTTCTTGGGCGCGGGAAGCTGGCGCGGCAGGAAGGAGCGCTGCGTCTCGGCTATGAGCTGCCATTCCTTGGACAGCGACGCGACCTCGAAGAGGTTGGAGATCGTGAGGACGCGGTCGAAGTAGATGCGGAGCTCGCCGTAGAGGGTCCTGAAGGCCTCGGGCTCGACGAGGGCGCACAGGCGGGTCAGGACGAAGAGGTGGAAGCCGTTGACCCCGATGAGGAATCCCCTCGCGCCGTCGCTGCCGGAGACCGGGGACAGGTCGTCGCTGATGTAGCAGATGCCCTCAGCCCGGTCGCGGAACCTCAAGCCCAGGGTCTCGACGAGGCGGACGTCGCTCGCGGCCGCCGAGGGGCTCTGGTAGACGACCTCCCAGGAGGCGGACTTGAGCAGGACGACCCCCATGTCGGCCGCCTTCTCCAGCTTCTCGCGTATGGCGTCGACGAGGTCGAGGACGGTGAAGCTGACGCCGACCCTCTCGGTGAATTCCATGATTATCCGGGTTTCGCGGCCGCGGAAGCTCAGGGAATAGGCTCGGCGCTCGAGCGCCGCGGCCAAGGTATCCTTGAGGGCGTAGAAGAGGGTGAATGACGCGGCGCCGGCCGCGGCGGCGGCCGGGAAAGAGAGTCCAGCCGCGGCTACCAGCGGGACGACCAGGAAGGCGAGGGCCGCCGCTCCCATCGTGCCGATCTCGACGATGCTTCGCGAAGTTCGGTAAGTCATCTGTTGGGGTACTCCACATAGAGTATCGGCATCATTCGGGCGCCGATAGAACGGAATTTATGAAGCCGACGAGGACGTCGAGGGCCCGCTCGTTGGCCCCGCCCTCGGGTATGATTATGTCGGCGAACTGCTTGGTCGGCTCTATGAACTCGTAGTGGCCCGGGCGCACGACCGTGAGGTACTGCTCGATCACGGAATCGAGGGTGCGGCCCCTCTCCTTTATATCCCGCGTTAGGCGGCGGATGAAGCGGATGTCGTCGGGCGTGTCCACGAAGACCTTGAGGTCGAGCCTCTCGCGCACGTCCCTATTGGTGAAGATCATGATGCCCTCGAAGATGACGAGCTTGCCCGGGTCGATCCGGACCGTCTCATCGGTGCGCCGGTGGTGCACGAAGTCGTAGGTGGGCATCTCGATGCCCCGCCCCGCCCTCAGCGCGTCCAGGTGCTCGATGAGCAGCGCGTTGTCGAAGGCGTCGGGATGGTCAAAATTGAAGGCGGTGATATTGGAGTTCGAGATATACGAGGCGGATTTATAGTAGTTGTCCTGGGGGATGAAGACGAAATCCGAGATGACCTCGGATATCTTGCGGACTATCGTCGTCTTTCCCGAGCCCGATCCGCCGCAGATGCCGATAACCTTGACTTGGGCCATATCCCATTACAGTACACCGAAGCCGGCCCGTCGCGGAAGGCCGCCCCGGCAGAGGCTTTCCTCGACCTCGGCGATGAGCCGCTCCGGCGTTGATGCCCCTGCCGAGAGGCCGACCTTATCGAAGCCGAAAGCCTCGGGGGGGAGCTCGGCCGCGGTCTCGACGAGCCAGGCGGGCTTCCCGAAGGCCTTCGCCGTCGCGAGGAGCCGCGCGGTATTGGCCGAGTTGCGGCCTCCGACTATGACGAGAGCATCGACCTCGGCGGCGAGAACGGCTAACGCGCCCAGCCTGTCCTCTGTGCAGGGGCAGATCGAGTCTACGACCTCGAGCACGGGGAAGCGCTCGGCTAGGACGGCACGAATCGCCTCGTACTCCTCCTTCTTGATCGTCGTCTGCGCTATGAGGGCTATGGGCAGTATCTCCCCGCCCGGTCCCGACGCGTCGACGGCCCTCGCTTCGCCCGGGCCGCCTACCACGACGGCGCTGAGGGCGTAGCCCGCGATGCCCACGACCTCGCCGTGGCCCGCGTCCCCGGCGATGACCACCTTCCAGCCGCGGGCGGCATAGCCGGCGGCCCTGCGCTGGCTCGTGAGCACGCGGGGGCAGGTGGCGTCGACGATCCGAGCCCCCAGGGCGAGGAGGCGCTCCCTCGAGGAGGGAGGCACGCCGTGGGCGCGCAGCACCACCGTCCTTCCGGCCACGCGGCCGTCCAGCTCGCCCTCCGAGAGGGCGCTCACCCCGGCCGCCTCCAGCTCCGCGACCGCCTGGGGGTTGTGGATGAGGGGCCCGAGGGTGAAGACGCCCCTCCCTCCCGATTCCGCGGCGGCCGCGAGGGCGAGATCCGCCGCCCGCTTGACGCCCATGCATCGGCCCATCACGGCCGCCCGCTTGACCGTCAAGACGCCGCCACCACTCTATTCCGTCCCTGCGCCTTGCCCATGAAGAGGGCTTCGTCGGCGCGTCGCACGCAGTCGTCCGACCCATCCTCGCCGCCTCGGGAAACCGCGATTCCGGCGGTGACCGTGACCTTGAAGAGCTCTCCGCCGAAGGTGATCTCCTTCTCCTCGACGCGCTTAAGTATCTTCTCGGCCAGGAGGAAGCCGCCCTCGG
>JANXYQ010000107.1 GCA_025355995.1 Spirochaetaceae bacterium
ACGATCGAGTGGATAATAAATTGCGCGGCATATACTGCAGTAGAGAAGGCAGAGGATGAGGCTGGATATTGCCGTAGGCTAAATGCCGATGGTCCCGAGAACATCGCCAATTTGGCGTACGCGATTGGGGCCAAGCTTCTGCATATATCGACGGATTATGTATTCGACGGCTCAGGTCACCGACCTTACCTTGAGGATGATTCTGTTGCTCCTATCGGGGTTTACGGACGAACCAAGGCTGAAGGAGAAAACCGCATACGCGCTGCCTTGCCCGAACATGTCATACTTCGCACGGCCTGGCTCTATGGGAAGCACGGCGCAAATTTCGTTCTTACCATGCTAAAATTGATGCGCGCAAAAGATAGGATCGGGGTCGTGGCTGACCAGCGCGGTACGCCTACCTACGCTGCCGACCTCGCCGCCGCGATTGTATCGATCGTGCGCTCGCCTCATACGGAATATGGTACCTTCCATTTCACCAATTTGGGCGAAACGAGCTGGCATGGTTTCGCGGTAGCTATCCAAAAGCTCGGACGCGAGTACGGCATACTAGAGCGAGACTGTGCGGTGGATCCACTCACGACCGCGCAGTATCCAACGAAGGTGCGCAGGCCTGCTTATTCAGTGCTGTCTAAAGAAAAATTAATCGCGATGTACAGGATTTCTATACCGACCTGGGAGGAGTCGCTTGCGACTTTCCTTAGGGAAATCAAGAAGGAAGAAAAATAACATGAACCGACGATTTCAGACAATTCTGGTGACCGGCGGAGCAGGGTTTATCGGCTCTAACTTCATTCATTTCCTTCTGGAAAAGGCAGACTTCCAGGGCAGGATCGTAAACCTCGACACCCTAACCTATGCAGGCAATTTAGAGAGCCTGGCCGAGCTCGCGGTAAAATTCAAGGGTACGCGCTATTTCTTCGAAAAGGCGGATATCTGCGATAGGGCGGCGGTGGAGAGGATCTTCGCGTCTTTCGCGCCCGACGCCGTCATCCACCTAGCGGCCGAGAGCCACGTGGATAGGTCCATCCTGGGCCCCGAAGCCTTTATAAAGACCAATGTCATGGGGACCTTCACTCTCCTCGATGTCGCGCGCAATGCGTGGAAGGGGCGACATGACGTTCTTTTCCACCATATCAGCACCGACGAGGTTTTCGGCTCTCTCGGCGATTCGGGCTACTTTACCGAGTCAACGCCGTACGACCCTCGATCGCCCTATTCTGCGAGCAAGGCATCGAGCGATCATCTTGCGTTGGCGTACTACCATACTTATGGCCTGCCGATCACCCTCTCCAACTGCTCCAACAACTATGGACCCTTCCAATTCCCGGAAAAGCTCATCCCCCTCATGATCATGAACATGATCGAGGGCAAGAGCCTGCCCGTCTACGGCGACGGCAAGAACATCCGCGACTGGATCTATGTCGAGGACCACAACGCGGCAGTCTGGGAGATCATGAAGAGGGGCGAGGCGGGGCGGAGCTACAATATTGGCGGGGAGAACGAATGGGAGAACATACGCCTGCTGGATCGGCTGGTCGAGATCGTCGCCGAGGAATCGGGCAAGCCTTTGAGCCAGCTTCGGAGCCAGATAACTTACGTTAAGGACAGGCCGGGCCACGACAGGCGCTATGCGATAGACTGCTCCCGGATAAAAAACGAGCTCGGCTGGAAGCAGAGCGTCGACTTCGACGACGGGCTGCGAAAGACGGTGCGCTGGTACCTATCCAATCCGCTGTGGACCGAGCATGTGCGCTCGGGCGAGTATCTGAATTGGATGGATCGCAATTACGCTGTGCGCTAGACATGCATCAAGCCTCTTGCGGGTTAGAACTTATTAAAAGATTTTCGTAGCCTATTGTCTTCCTAAAGGCTATAGTGTTTCGGTAATAGCTGCTCTTCGAATATGCATTAGTAATGACAAACTGAATCGGAGCATGCAATGACGTTGGTCCTGGGTTTCGCCTGCTCTCTTCTCCTCTCCCTCGCATTAATGCCCCTAATCATAAAGGTTGCGCACAGGCGAAAGCTCTTCGACGCGGTGGACGAGCGCAAGATCCACACGGGGAACATCCCCCGCCTGGGCGGCCTGGGGATATTCCTGTCCTTCGTGTGCGCCCTCGCCATCGCCATCGCGTTTTCGGGCAGGGGACTGAACACAGGCGGCCGGTTTGTAGCCGTCGTACTCTGTACTCTAGGCGTACATGTCGTCGGGCTCATCGATGATTTCAGGAATTTACGCGCCCGCTATAAATTCCTTGTGGAGTTTGCCGGCGCATTCGTTCTGGTCGCCCTGGGATTTCGCTTCTACTCCATCACCCTGCCCTTCGCCTCGGGCAGCCTCGCTCTTGGCGCCTTTAGCTATCCCCTGACGATATTGTGGATTATCGGCGTGACCAACGCCCTCAACCTGATCGATGGTATGGATGGCCTGGCTGGCGGCATTTCGGCCTTTGCCGCCCTTACCTTCGGAGTACTCTTCATCTTGAATGGCGATTCCGGGGCTGCCCTCGCCTGCTTTGCGCTGGTGGGTGCCGTCGCTGGCTTCCTGGTCTTCAACCTCCCGCCCGCCAAGATGTTCATGGGCGATGGCGGCGCCCTCTTTCTGGGCTTTACCCTCGCCATCCTTCCCCTCATCGGACCAGCCGCCGGGAAGGCCGAGATCGGCTTCTTCCCCGCCGTCACCGTCCTCATACTCCCCATCTTCGACACCTTCTCAGCGATCATCCGCAGGACCAGGGCTGGCGTCTCGGCCTTCTCACCCGACAGGCTGCACCTGCACCATAAGCTCTTGGACTTAGGTCTCAGCGTCCACGGCGCCCTCGCCGTCATCTACTCCGCTCAAGCCCTGCTCTGCCTCGTCGCGCTCTCGGGCTTTGTCTTCTCTCGAAATGTCAGCTTTTTCCTCATCCTCGGGACCTGGCTGCTGTACGCGTTCCTGTTCTATGCGCTGAGCGCGGTAGCGAGTAGGCGCGCTGCCGAGAGGACTCCTTCGATCCTATGAAATCGTCACGGATGCTCCGGCAGTTACTGTTCCTCGTCGTGGATACGGGGATGCTTTTCCTGGCGCTCTTCTTGGGTCTCTTGGTGAGGAACGGCGAGGTACCCAGCCCGGGAACCTGGGGGTCCCACGCCGGGGCCTTCATCCTCATCTTCGGCGGCTGGCTCATCGTATTCTATATCGTCGGTCTTTACGACCTCGACAGGGGCAGGACGGGGCTCGAGTTCAGCGCGACGCTTTTCTGGGCCATCCTGATCGGCGTCCTGTCTGCCGTCCTCTACTTTTACCTGGTCCCCATCCTCATCAACCCCAAGACTACCCTGGGCTACATCGCCGTCTTCTGCTATGCCCTCATGTGGCTCTGGCGGCGAGGCTACGCCCTAGCCTCGAGCAGCCTCATCCCGGCGAGGAATGTCGTCTTCGTAGGCGTCGATCCGATAGTCCCGGAGATCGTGGACGCCCTGCGAAGCAATCTTCGGTTGGGCTTTTGCGCGGAGGCGGTCTTCGAGGAGGCTCCCGGGGCTGAACGCATCGAGGGGCTCGAGTACTACAGCGACGCCGAGTCCTTCGTCTGGAACGCCGTGAGGCGGAACGTGCGCCTGGTAGTCATGGCCGACGAGAAGGAACTGTCAGAGCAGGCGAGGGGCGCGCTGTTCTCGCTCATCAGCCTGCCCGCGCGCTTCGTCCGGTTGCCGGAATTCTACGAGACTATCTTCCAGAAGGTCCCCGTCGGAAGCATCAACGACCTCTGGTTCCTGGAGAATATCGATCTGCGCTCCAAGAAGCCCTACGAGGCGGTGAAGCGAGGACTGGACGTCCTGCTCGCCGTGATGGGGCTCATACTGACCCTTCCTTTTTTCCCTCTCATCGCGGCGGCGATACGGCTGGGAAGCCCGGGGCCGGCCTTCTTCAAGCAGACGAGGCTCGGCAAGGGCGGCAGACCCTTCGTGATACGCAAGTTCCGGACCATGCGATCGGATGGCAACGATTTCTCGCCGACGGGCAAAAAGGACTCGCGGATCACGAGGTTCGGTAGCTTCCTGCGTAAGAGCCGCATCGACGAACTCCCGCAGATGGCGAATATCCTGCTCGGCGAGATGAGCTTCGTGGGGCCCCGCCCCGAGCGGCCCGAGCTCGCCGAGGAGCTCGAGCGGCGCATCCCCTTCTACCGCCAGAGGCTGCTCGTGAAGCCGGGGGTCACGGGCTGGGACCAGGTCTCGGGCGAATACCACTCGCCCTCGGTCGAGGACACCTTCAAGAAGCTCCAATACGATCTATATTACGTCAAGAACCTGTCGCCCTTCCTCGATCTTTCCATTCTGCTCAAGACCGTGATGACCGTGGTCAAGCGCGAGGGCAGGTAGTCCGGAGGTTCACGTGCGCGCATCGCGAATGGCATTAATAATTTCCCTGGTCGTAGCTTTATCGTCCCGCGGGGCCTTCGCCCTAGACCTTGGAGTCTCCGTCGCCGGCTCGGCGAGTACCGAGACCGAGCACGCCCTCTATCCGGAGATCGACTTCCGCGCCTCGCACGAGGGAGCCGACTTCGGCTTCCGCTGGGACATCAGCATGGACGGCTCGGGGGAATACGGCAGCCTCTTCGGCAGCCAATTCGGGTACGGGACCGTGCTCATCAAGGAGGGCGGAGTAAATTGGAAGGGCGGGAATATTTCCCTCGACCTCGGCAAGCTTCCCATCCGGGACGAGGTAGACTCGCCTTACTCGCTGGCCCTATCCTCGCTCGGCAACTCCGCCCTGACCGCCTCCTTCCGCTACGAGGACGACAGGTTCTTCTTCTCGGACCGATGGTTCGCCCTCAATTACGATTCCAACCAGACTTTTAAGGTGGCCGTCACCGACTCCGCCGGGACGGCGGTCCTGGACGCGGGCGGCAACCCGACCTACAAGGACCAGGCCTGGCCCGATCGGAGCGCCGTGCTCAAGTCCTACGGTTTCAAGCTGGGCGAGCTGCGCCTCGGCTTCCAGGACGTGATCATCTATACGAACCTGGACTATGGCACCGCCTCACAGAGGGGGCCGCTCTTCGACCTCGAGTATTTCATCGATCCGGCTCCGGGCTTCCTGGTCCAGTACGCCGAGACGAGCCTGGACGCTCCCTGGAAGAAGGCGAGCGCGATAAACGACAACTCCCTCATGGGCTTCTTCGGCGCTTGGAGCAGGGACGGCCTGACGGCCGACGCGCAGTTCATCGTCGACGACTTCAACATGAACCGCTTCCTCCATCCCTCGAGCTACCAGAATCCGGACAAGCTGGCCTGGACCGTAGGCGCCTCGGCGAAGACCGAGTACGGGACCTTCCGCCTGGACCAGGCCGGGGCGACGAGGTACGTGTTCGGCTCCTCCGGCTACGGCGGGGAGGACAATCTGGCCTACGGCTACACCTACTACCCCGACACCGAGTTCCTCCTCGGCGGGACGATGCGCGCCATGAATCCTGAGGACAACTACGTGGGCTACCTCCACGGGGAGAACAACCTATCCTTCATGGGCTCCTGGGACGATCGCTTCGGGGAACTCTCCGCGACGGCAAGCCTGGAGCTCACGGTCTCGGGCTCGAAGAGCCCCGCGAATCCCTGGCTAACGGATACTTCATTCCCCAGCGGCACGAAGCTGTTGGATGAGAGCGTCCTCGAGAAGAAGTTAGTCCTCTCCGCCGCGGCCGAATGCATATGGCGCGATTTTCGCTTCTTCGCATCCGGCAAGGTAGGCTACGTGTGGAACAGGCTCAAGCTGACGACCGCGGAGGCCTGGGGCGGCGTGGACAACGAGCTCGAGAACGGGATCGCCATCTACAAGCCCTCGGACGAGAATGCCCTGATCGGCGCCATCACGCTCGGCGGGAGCTGGGCGCTGAAATACTGACAATAGCGCGACGCCTCGAGGGCGTCCGCGTCGAGCAAGCCCGGGGCCGTCGCCTCGGGCTTTTTTATTCCCCGAGCGACGCGACGACGGATAGGCTGGCGCTGATCCAGGACTTGTCGAGGCCGGGAGCGCAGCCGTAGTTGCTGGCCCAGGCGGCCTGGAAGGATCCCTTCGCGCGCAGCGAGAATCGGCCAAGGTCCCATCGGGGCGAGGAGGCCTCGAGGCCGAGCCTAAGGCGCCTCTCGGAAGCCTCGCCGTCCTTGACGTAGGCGAGGCCGTCGCGGTGGTAGTCCGCCTGATGGGCGTAATCCGAGCCCTCGCCGTAGCCGACCAGGGTGATCGAGCCGCTCTCGCGGTAGCCTCCGGTCAGGCTCGCTTCCCAGCCCTCGGGGCTTCCCAAGCCGAGGCGCAGGTCGAGGTCGGCGCAGTCGGGGCCGAAGTAGGGGCCGATGGGATAGTCGACCCATACGCGCTCCTCGGCGGAAGGCTCGACGAAGATGAAGCGGCTCGCGAATTGCCGCAGCGAATAGGCCTTGCCGTAGACCCAGGGATCGGTGAGGGTGGCCTCGGCGTCGAGGCGGAGGCGCTGCCCGGAGAGAGCGCTCGTCTCCGCGAAGCCGGCGTAGAGCCAGGTGAGCCCCGCCTGATAGGCCGAGGCGCCCGCGTTCTGGGTCGAGGAGGACTTCTCGTCGGCGACCACGGCGTCGTAGAGCATGTACTGGCCGTAGAACCTGAGGCCCTTGAGAGGCGTGAGGCTGGCCTCGAGCATGGCGGGGACGCCGTAGACGCCTTCCTGGAAGAGATTGTGCCAGATGATTAGGGGGTTGAGGTCGCTGAGCTGCATGCCACGGCCGCCCACAAGATCGTGCTGGGTGAAGGCTAGCGTCGCCCAAGGGCAAATGCGCCAGGTTATGCGACTAATTGCCAGGTTCTTCTCGGCCTCGCCGTGGATGAGCTCGTAGTAGTTGGTGCCGTAGTCGACCGCCAGCTTCGGATAGTCGTAGATCGCGCTCAAGTATCGGCGCTCGTCGTCGGTCATGTAGGGATTGAGCCGCACGTAGTACCAGGAGAGGGACACCGGCCCCGCCTCGACCGAGGCCTTGGCGTAGTCGGCCCAGGGTATAGCCGCGTTGTAGCTTAGGGTCGAGGCCCGGCCCGGGCCGAGCTGGAGCTTGTCGCGACCCATGCGGAGCTCGAAGGGTCCCGATAGAAGGCTCGCGAGGCCCCGGTACGGCACGTTGACGTCGATGCTCGAAGGACTGGCGATGAGGCCGTAATTCAGGTAGAGGGGATCGCCCGTCCTGTACCAATTTGAGGCGGGCCGGATCTCGGGGTCAATATCGAGCGCGACCGGGTCGACGAGGAGCCGCAGCCTCAGGTCGAGTACGCTCGGCTTGGCCAGGGCCTCGCCCATGGCCAGGGCGCTGCGGAAGATCCGATCCTCGGTGGTGCGCGCTCGGAAGACGGAGGCCAGGTCTCCGCTAGCTGCGGCCGCCGACAGCTGCGACGCGTCCTTCGTCTCGTCGAAGACGCGGGGCGGCGCGATCGTGGCGTCCCTGTCCGGCGAACCCGAATAGCCTCCGGACAGGCTCGTTGCGGGAGTGAAAAGGACTGGTCCGAGGGGGGCTTTGAGGTCGTCGGCTATCCGCGAAGACTCGGCTGTATCCAGGGCGAGGAGCTCGCGGCGTAGGCGTCCCGCGAGCGGCGGCTGCTCGAGCAATGGAGGATCCACTCCCGCTAATATGAAAGCCTCTTCCGCGGCCGTGGTCCTGGGGTCGCCCCAAAGCAGGACGGAGGCGTCCTCGGCTCGGGCGAGGGCGGAACCCGGTCCGAGATATAGGATTAAGACGAGAGCGGGGGCGATTCTTTTCGCGGCGGCTTTTCCGTTCATCGTATGCCGCTCCGCAGCCTCAGGTTCCGCGCCCGCTGGGCGGCGACTATCTTGTAGAGCCGCTCCAGGCGCTCGGTCGTGCTCTCGACCCGGTACTGTTTCGCCCATTGGGCGGCCTCGGCCGACTTGGCGGCGCGGAGCTTCGCATCGCCGAGTAGGCGCAGCACGGCGTCGGCGAACTCCTTCTTGTCGTTCCCGACCATGAAGCCCCCGTGGTCGCCGCGCATGACGTCCAGCGTACCCATCTCGCCTATGGCAACGACGGGCAGGCCGGTACCCATGGCCTCTATGGTGCAGAGCCCCTGGGTCTCGGTCTTGGAGGGGAAGACGAAGACGTCGGCCGAGGCGTACACGAGGGGGAGTTCCGCCCAGGGGACGTAGCCCATGAACACCACTCTGTCGGCGAGCCCCGCGCGCTTGGCGGCAGCTTCGACCAGGGCCCTACCCGGGCCGTCCCCGGCCAGGAGCAGGACTACGTCGTCCCTGCAATATAGGATGCGGCGCAGCACGGGGATGAGGAACTTGACGTCCTTCTCGACGGTGATGCGTCCCGCGAAGAGGAGGACGCGCTGGCCCGACAGGGCCGGGAAGCGCGCGTCCAGCGCCGAGCGGTAGGCCGAGACCTCCTCGGCCGGCTTGGGCGCGAAGGCGCCGGCTATTCCCGTGGGTATGACGACGAAACGCTTGCGGATGTGGTAGGCCTTGAGCTTCTGCTCCTGGGTGCGCGAGGGCGTTATAATCACGTCGGCGTTCCGGAAGACGAAGCGCATGAGGAAGCGGACGGCGGCCTTGAGGAGACTCGCGGGCACGTAGGTGATATAATTGCTGACGTAGTCTTCGTAGTCGGTGTGCGAGGTGATGAGTATCGGGTAGCCCCTGAGCTTGGCGTAGCTTCTCGCGGCGAAATAGGCCGTAAACTCGGTGTTGATGTGGATGACGTCCGGATTGAAGCGCTCGAGGGCCCTGACGAAGCGCGGAAAAGCTGAGGGGCGCAGCAGGCGGTCCTCTGTGGAGACCGCGTTGGCCATCGAATGGAAGCGCCGCACTGTGTCCTCGGCGGGGACGGCGCCGCGCGAGAGCGGATATTCGGGGCAGAGTATCATTACTTCGTGGCCGAGGCGGGTCAATTCGTCCCGGTAGGTCTGGACCGAGACTGTTACGCCGTTCACGCGCGGCCAATAGCAGTCGGATACGAGGGCGATCCTCACGTTTCAAACTCCTTGATACCAGGCGCTTACTATATCTCCGGGAGAGGGGCTAGGCAATGATGCGGATGAAATCGCGGCTCGCTCGCGCCCTGCTACTCCTCTGCCTCGGCGCCGCGGGGGTCTCCGCCGCGCCCATGGACTCCCCGAGGCAGCTCAGCTTCGAGGTATCGGACTATCGCGACGCCCAAGGCAAGCGCTGGATCCGCCTGTCCTGCGAGTTCGAGTGCGCCTATCGCGAGAAAATGGCGAGCGTCGTCGCGACGCTCTGGGACTTTCCCGCCTCGACCAAGGTGTTCTCGCGCATCGAGGCCGTGCGAGTCCGGTCGGATGACGGCGCCAGGGCGGTGACGGAGCAGAGGACGGGAGTGCGCGTCCTGGGACTCGCCTTCATATCCAACCTCGTCTTCCTAAATACGCTGACCCGCCCCGGACCGTCGGCTGCCGTGCTGAGCTTCGAGACGATCGAGACGGACGACTCCTGCCTGTCGACCAAGGGAGCCTGGTACTTGGAGGAGCGCTCCGACGCCTCCGGACCCGTGACGGTCGCTAGGTACGTCCTGGACAGCTACGTCGAGCCCAGGTTCCCGGGCCAGGCCGTCATAATGCGGAGCTTTGGCGCCGGGGATATAAAGATGCTCATGCGCGAGCTCGGAGCCGCGATGACTCGCAGTTGACACCCGGCCCTCTAGGCTTCACTATTGATCGCATGGGTTTGCTTCCCCTCGTCGTCGTTATACTCGTAATACTCATCTTCGCCATCGTGCTCACCGTGGCCTTCTCGTCCAAGAAGGACAAGGCATCGAGCGGCGGCAAGAGGAAAATAAAGGCCAAGGACAGGTCCCAGGTGCTCAAGGAGGCCAATCGCAGGCTAGCCTCGAACCCCAAGGACATTGAGGCCCTATCCGCCCTGGGCGCCATAGCCTGGGAGGAGCAGGACTGGGAGCGAGCCTGCAAGCTCTACGAGACCATATCCGAGGCGGGGGCCGGCAACCCCGACGTCGACGAGTTCGAGGCCAACTCGCGCTACGGCATCGCGGCCCTCAAGCTGGCCAGGGGCGACGACGCCTACCGGGGCCTGATGGTGGCCCGCACTCTCAAGCAGGACGATTTCGAGGTCAACTACAACCTGGGCATCCTCGAGTACCAGAAGAAGGCCTACGAGAAGGCCGTGGTCCTGCTCAAGCAGGCGACGAGCGTGCAGCCGGACCATGCGGCTGCCCTCCGCTACTTGGGCAATTCCTTCTTCAAGGTTAAGGCCTATAAGGAAGCACTGGGCGCGCTGCGTAAGGCGATCGATTTCGAGCCCGACGACAAGGAATCCCTTTTCGCGGCGGCCGAGTGCTATTACGAGCTGGGCAACCTCGAGCAGTCGCTCAAGATTTTTTCCCACCTCCGCGCGGACCCCGTCCTCGGGCCCTCCGCCTCCCTCTTCGCGGGGACGGTGCACCTTAACCAGAGGCTCTACGAGCGCGCGATCGCCGATTTCGAGATCGGGCTCAAGCACCAGAACGTCAAGATCGAGGTCGTAGTCGAGCTCAAGTACCGGCTCGCGGCTGCGGCGCTCAAGATGCAGGATATCGGCAAGGCGGTCTCCCTGCTCAACGAGATCCAGTCGGTCTACCCCAACTACAAGGACGTCCCCGCCCTCCTCGTAAAATACCGGGAGCTCAATTCCAACCGCAACCTCCAGGTCTTCCTCCTGGGCACGACGAGCGACTTCGTGACCCTGTGCAGGAAGATCGCTCTCCTCTTCTTCCCCAAGGCCAAGGTCAAGATCACCGACATCTCCGTGCAGGGCAACGACTGGGCGGACATCCTCGCCGAGGTGGAGACCTCCAAGTGGTCGGACCTCATCCTCTTCCGTTTCATACGCAGCCAGGGCACGATCGGCGAACTCTCGGTGCGCGACTTCCACGCGAGGGTCAAGGACGTCAAGGCAGGCAAGGGCTACTGCATCACCGCAGGGATGTTCAGCGAGGAGGCCAAGCGCTTCGTCGAGGCGCGGCTCATCGACCTCATCGAGAAGCAGGCCCTTATGCAGACCCTCAATTCCATCGACGCCCGCGCCAAGGGGATGCTCTCGAGCATGTAGGACCAGGCTCCGGTCAGAGGCGGTAGGATGCGCCGAGCTCCAGGTAGACGTTGCGGATGATCGCGCTCGCGTCGCCTACCGGGTCGTAGGTAGGGTTCCTATTGTCGCAGTAGGCGGCGCCCGCCGTGAGCGCCAGCGAATCCATGACGAAATACGTGCTCCGCAAGCCGAAGGCGAGCTCCGAGTTGAATTTGTATTCGTCGGAGCGCTTGTCCGAGTAGGCGCCGTAGAAGTGCAGGAAATAGACGTAATCATTGTTGCGATTGATCCTTTGAACATAGGTTTCCGCCGAGCCGCGCGGGTAGTAGAGAGTGAACCCCAGGTATTGGCTGTTCCCGCCGGTGCCGATACCCGCTCCAAGGATCTGGCCGCGGTTCGTGTAACCCTGCGTGATGATGCCGTGCTCGTAGAAGGTGTTCGGACCGATCATCTGGTAATCCTGGGAGCTCTCGGTATTCGTCAGCTCGGCGAGGACGCTGAGCCAGAGACTCTCCGAGAATCGCACGAGCTTCCTGGCCCCGATCGTGTAGGCCTGGGTATGGAAGGGGTAGCGGATGATGAAATCGAGGCTGGGGCTGAAATCGTTGCGAGCCCACTCGAAGTAGGTCTCGAAGCCGACGCCGGGTATCAAGTAATCGACCGATATCGACGCGCGCTGGTCCTCGGGGACGCTTTCGCCTATCGAGTTCATGAATGGCCAGAGCAGGGTCAGCATGCCCGTCCAGTCGTAATCGGTCCACCTCGAGAGCATGGTGCGATGGAGCGCAAATGTGAGCCCCGGCGTCCATGTGGGCGACCAGGCAGCTGCGAGGCAGGTAATCAGGTTGTGGTCGTTCGAGGTATCCGCATCGAAGTAGTCTGACTCCGTGAGCTTCCCCCAGAAGGCCCGGAATTCTATATCGCCGACGGGAGTCGGAGTCTTGTGAATCCCCAGGTCGAGCTTGGGGAAGGGCTCGGCGTTGTCCGATAGGATGATCGCGTTGTTGCGTCCCGGCCCCAGCCAGGCTGCCTGCTCGCCGAACCCGATCGTGGCAGGGCCCAGGTCGTAGCGCAGCTCGCTGTTGCCCCAATCGTAGCCGAAGAGGCTGGCGTCCCCGAAACGCTGAGGTTGGTCGATGCCCCTCGTCCACATACTCGAGTAGGGATTAGGGTGAATCGTGCTTGTGACGGCGACAATGTCATAGTATCGGTTTTGCTCCCAGAGAACATCGGGGAGGAGGGAGGCGGAGAAGCCGAAGGCTTCGAGGCGGATGCCGACGTTCAGGTTCGTGTTGAGCCCAACGCCCTGGTAGAGGGCTCCGTCGTTCATCCCGTGGGGGTAGGCGGTGTTGTAGCTCGAGAAGCTCGTCGGGCCGTAGACCTTTAGCTCGATTGGGCCGGCCGATCGTGTCGCGCGTTTTTTCAGCATATCGGCCCAGGGGCTGGCTCCGGAGGGTTCTCCCCACTTCTGATCCGAGAGGCTGCGGTAGTCGAGGCTCGGCCGCTCTACAAGTCCGGCGAGGGCGAGCAGGTCGTAATAATCGTCGTCGAGGGAGTGCAGCGCATCCTGCGCGTGGACGAGGGGCGCGCAGGCCGAGGCGAGGGCTAGGGCCAGAATAAGGGTCGCTTTTCGCGTCGGTCTTATATGCATGCTGGTGAGTGTAGCGGAGTTATACATGCTGTTGAAGTGGGCGCGGGTAGACGTGGGCCATACTAGATCGACGAGGGGCGCAGCACCACGACGCAGCGCTCGTCCTCGAGGAAGGGGACTTTGATCGGGAGTATCTCCGCGCTCGAATACAGGCCCTCGATCTCGGGGAGCTCGGCGCGGGCCTTCTCTGCCCTGCCTTTATAGGCGACGATCGCCCCGCCTGCGCCGCACAACGCGAAGACGTGTCTGAAGAGCTTGCGCTCGAAAGGCCGGAAGGCGCGGAAGGTCACGAGGTCGTATTCGCCGCGCGCGTGCTCGACTTGGGACTCGATGACCTCCGCGTTGCCGAGGGGTATCAAGTCGAGCATGCCGCGCAGGAAGTCCGTGCGGCGGGTCATGCGGTCGATCAGGGTAATTCGGGCTTCGCTCAGGACTATCGCCAAGGGGACGCCCGGAAGGCCGGCGCCAGTGCCGAGGTCGGCGATGCTGGGGCTGGGAAGGCCCGCGACGAGGCCCACGATGATCGATAGGGGGGCGAGGCCGTCGAGTATGTGCTTGACAATGAGCTCGTCCCCCGATGCCCCTACGAGGCCGAGGCTGGGGTTGAGGCGCTCGATCTCGGAGATGTAGAGCGCCAATTTCCTGTGGATGTCGCCGGAGGGCTCGAGGCCGAGGAGCGCGAGGCCGCGGGCCAATAAATCTGGATCTTTGGGCACGATTCACATAGTAGCGTTTATCCAGGCTAGCGGAAAGTGGAGATGATCGCGAAGCGTTTCCATTCTAGTTTCCCATGGCTGCCGAAATATCGGCGGGCCTCAAGCTTGGGCCAGCTGCTTGTAGAGCTGGTCGGCGAGGCCGAAGCCGGCGCTCTTGGCCATGGTCTTGGAGTATTGGTCGTCGAGCATGTCGGAGTAGATGTCCTCGGCCCAGCCGCCGGAAAGAAGGGAGTCGCTCTTGTCGACGCTGTTGCGCATCTCTTTCAGCATCATTTTGACGAAGATCGATTCGAATTCCTGGCATTGTTCGAAGAGTTTGGATTTTTTGTCGACGTGGGAAGCGTCCGCGACGCGGGCCCCCGAACCCTGGACCTGGGACGCGCCGGAGGGGACGCGCAGGGGCTTGTTGTTGTACTGAAGGAGGGCCGCGTCGATTTGCATTTCATTCTCCCGACTCTATCTCTTACCGCTTGAGGCCGGTAGCCGTGGCGAGCATGTTGTCGCTGGTCTGGATGGCCTTGGAGTTGAACTCGTAGGCTCGCTGTGCGACGATCATGTTCACCATCTCGCGCACCACCGATACGTTGGACATCTCGAGGAACTTGTGCACGGTCTTGCCCATGCCGTCGAAGCCTGGGCGCCCCGCGATGGGGCTGCCGGAGGCGTTGGAGATCTTGTACAGGTCGTCGCCAACGGAGGTCATGCCGACGGGGTTGGCGAAGCGGTAGAGCTCGAGCTGGCCGACCTGTATGGGATCGTCGCGGCCGGGCACCTTCACCGAGACGCGGCCGTCCTGGGCGATGGCGAGGGTCTCGGGGAGGAAGCCCTGGGGGAGGGTGAGCTCGGGCATCATCTTGTAGCCGTCGGAGGTCACGAACTGGCCGTTCGAGTCGATCTTGAAGGCGCCGTCGCGGGTGTAGGCGAAGCTGCCGTCGTAGGTCATGACGCGGAAGAAGCCGTCGCCCTGGATCGCGATGTCGGAGATGTTCTCGGTGTTCTGGAGGGCGCCCTGGAGGAACTCGCGCTGGGTGGCGGCGAGCTTGGAGCCGTGGCCCATCTGTATGGGCACGGGGACCACGGTGTCCTCGGTGGCGGGTGTGCCGGCGACCCGGGTGGTCTGGTAGATGAGGTCCTCGAAGTCGGCGCGCATCTTCTTGAAGCCGGGAGTGTTCACGTTTGCCAGGTTATTCGAGATAGTGTCGATGCTCGCTTGCTGGCCGATCATCCCGCTCGCGGCGGTCCACAGGCTGCTTACCATATGCTATATCTCCCTGCGCGATAGGCTCATCACCCTACCTTCGCTACTTCGTTTATGAGCTTTCCGAGCATGGAGTCCTCGGACTGAATGGTCTTCTGGTTGGCCTCGTAGGCGCGGTTGACTTCTATCATCCGCACCATCTCGAGGACGGGGTTCACGTTGCTGGCCTCGACGAAGCCCTGCTGGACCTTGGGGCGCGAGCCGGCGGCCATCACCGACGCGTCGCCGGATTCCTCGGTGGAGCGCCAGAGGCTGGAGCCCTGCTTGGCGATGAAGCGTTCCTTGGGGAACTCGACGATCTTCAGGGTGTCGAGCTTCTGGAGGCCGTCCCAGGTGTTCTCCTCGAGGGAGACGAGGCGGAAGGGGTCGTCCTGGAAGTTCTTGTTGACGAAGACGTTGCCGTCCTTGTCGACCTTGAAGTTGTTCGCCTTGACCTGGATGGGGCCCTTCTCGCCGAGCACGGGGTAGCCTTCCTTGGTCTCCAGGAAGCCTTCCTTGCCCAGGATGAAGGAGCCGTTGCGTGTGTAGCGCTCGCCGTAGGGGGTCTGGATGGCCATGAAGCCCTTGCCGTCCATTGCCAGGTCGAAGTCGTTCTCGGTCTGCTTGAGGGAACCCTGCTCCTGCTCGGTGAAGATTTCGTTGTTCTCGACGCCGGTACCGATCTTCCCTATGACGGGGGCCGAGTCGCCGGAGCCGAAGGGGTTCAGGGTGACGCCGTCGTCGTTGGTGCGCCGGAGGAGGAGCTCGGCGAAGGCCTTGTGGACGGCCACGTCGCGCTTGTACCCGTCGGTGTCGACGTTGGCGAGGTTGTTCGAGATGGCGTCGAGCCGGATTTGCTGGGCGCTCATGCCGCTCGCCCCGGTATACAGGCCTCGGATCACGTTGATCCCCCTTCCTATCCATTGTCGGACGGGGGCGGGGCCCGGTTTAGGGCATTCCGCGGCGCGCTATATCGTGACGAGCTTGCCGGCGTCGATCTCCTTGACGAAGATGCGGTCGAAGCGGTGGGAGGTCTCGCCGCCGGCGCCGGCGCAGCTGGTCTCGACCAGGAAGTACATGACGTCGGCCATGTCGGCGAAGGACTCGCTATTGGTCCAGCGGTAGTAGATACGGTCCCGCCACTTCACAAGGATAGAGAGCCGCCAGGGGTCCTTCTCGATTATCGGGTCGCAACGCTCGCGCAGGACGGCGCGCAGGCCGCCGTACCAGGAGCGCTGGAGGCAGAATAGGTTGAGCTTGCCCTCGCGGTCCCTGTAGTAGATCTCGGCGATGCCGCCGATGGCCGGCACGGAGCGGGTGATCTCGTACTTGTCGGCCTTGGCGAAGGGGGACCAGCGCAGGGTATAGTAGGCGTTGCCGCCCTGTTCCTGGCGAGTGATTACGTAGTCCACGAATCGGAGAATACCATGACTGCCCTTCGCGCCTCAATTGACACCGCGAGCCCCTTCCGGGATACTAAAAACCCATGAAGAAGCTTATCTTCGTGACGGGGGGCGTATGCTCCTCCCTTGGCAAGGGAGTGGCCGCCTCCTCGATCGGCGCTCTCATGGAAGCGCGCGGGCTCTCCGTGCGCATGGTGAAGATCGATCCCTACCTGAACGTGGACGCGGGCACGATGAGTCCCTACCAGCACGGCGAGGTCTACGTGACCGACGACGGGGCCGAGACGGACCTCGACCTGGGCAACTACGGGCGCTACACGCACTCCCCGCTCTCCAAGGTCAACTCGATCACGACGGGACAGGTCTACCAGGCCGTCATCAACAAGGAGCGCGAGGGCCGCTATCTCGGGCGCACGGTGCAGGTGATCCCGCACATCACCGACGAGATCAAGAACCGCGTCCTCGCGCCCGGCAAGGATCCCGAGGTCGACATCACGATCGTCGAGGTCGGGGGCACGGTAGGCGACATGGAGTCGATCCCCTTCCTCGAGGCGGCGCGCCAGATCATCCACGAGATGGGCCGCCAGAACGCCATCTCGGTGCACGTGACCCTGGTCCCCGCGGTCTCGGGGGGCGAGCTCAAGACCAAGCCGACGCAGCACGCGGTCAAGGAGCTCCAGGAGAACGGGATCCAGCCCGACGCCTTGGTGATCCGCAGCGCGGAGCCGATCGACGAGGGCATGCGCCGCAAGATCGCGAGCTTCACGAACGTCGAGTTCGAGGGCGTGATCTCGGGCCACGACGCCAAGACGACCATCTACGAGCTGCCCCTGCTCTATCACTCGCAGGGCTTCGACACATTCCTCCTCAAGAAGATGGGGATCGAGTCCAGGCACGCCGACCTCCGGGAGTGGACGGAGGTGGTCCGCAAGTACCGGGAGCCGAAGTGCCGGGTGCGGATCGGGGTCGTGGGCAAGTACATGGACCTCACCGATTCCTACAAGTCGGTCTGGGAGGCCCTCTCGCACGGCGGCATAGCCAACGACGCGGCCGTCGACACCGTGAAGATTGACTCGAGCAAGCTCGAGGCCGACGGGGCTGACATGGCGCAGATCTTCGCCGACGTCGACGGCATACTGGTGCCCGGCGGCTACGGCCAGCGCGGCTCCAGCGGCATGGTCAAGGCCGCCCGCTACGCCCGGGAGCACAAGGTGCCGTATTTCGGCATCTGCCTCGGCCTGCAGATCATGGTGATCGAGTGGTCCCGCGACGTCCTCAAGTGGGACGACGCCGATTCCACGGAGTTCTCGCCCGACAGCGCCCACGGGGTCGTGAGCCTCCTCGAGGACCAGGTGGACGTGAAGAGCTACGGCGGCACCCAGCGCCTCGGCAAGAGCGAGAGCATGCTCAAGAAGGGCACGCTCATCCACAAGATCTACGGGGCGGATTCCATCTGGGAGCGTCACAGGCATAGGTACGAGGTATCCAACGCCTTCAGGCCCGACCTCGAGAGGACCGGCCTCCTGGTGACCGCGCTGACTCCCGACGGCAGCCTGGTCGAGGCGGTCGAGTGGCCAGACCATCCCTGGGGCCTCGGCGTGCAGTGCCACCCCGAGTTCAAGTCGCGGCCGGTGCAGCCGGCGCCCCTGTTCAAGAGTTTTATCGGGGCTTGCGTCAAGAATGCCAAAAGCTAGGCACTGGCGCCTCGCCGCCGCCGCGATCGCCGCGGTAGGCCTCCTCCTCGGCTGCAGCCTGGCTGGCTACACGCCGCAGGCGGCGGAAGGGCTGGAAGAGGCGCCTACGGCCGTATTCACGAACTACTCGCACACCGTGGTCGTCCGGGGCAAGCGCAACTTCGTGCTCGCGGCGGCCCGGGCCGAACTCTACGAGTCGGCCAAGAGGACGACGCTCGAGGGCGTGACCTTCTCGGAGTACGATCCCGATTCGGGCGAGCTCCTCTCGCTCGGGCAGGCCGAGAGCGCCGTCTACCACACGGACACGAAGGACGCCGAATTCTCGGGGAGCGTCCGGCTGGAATCGAAGAGGCAGGACGCCGTCCTCCAGGGCGAGTACCTGCGCTGGATAGACAAGGACAAGAGGCTCGAGGGGCGGCTGGACCGTACCGTGACCGTCAGCCGGGCCGACGGCTCCCGCGTCAGCGGGGCGGGCTTCGAGGCCGACGCCCGCAAGCGCTCCTTCGCCTTCCGCGAGAGCGTCGAGGGAAGGATCGAGTCCAAGGCCGAGGCCAAGTGAAGCGGCTAGTCCCCGCCTTATTTCTCTGCTCGGCCCTGACCCTGGCGGCGAGCGCCGACCCCATATCCTTCCACGCGGACAGCATCCAGGCGAGCCTCGCGAAGGGAAAGGAGAGGACGATCCTCTCAGGCAAGGCGAGCGTCAAGACCGGCTCCATCTCGATCGTCGCGGACCGCATCGAGCTCTTCGGCACGGACTACATCTACCTCGATTGCTCGGGCTCGGTCTCCGTCGTCGATACCGAGCGGCAGATACGCCTCGAGGCGCCCGCCCTCTACTACGACCGGTCGATCAAGCTCGCGAGGGCCCAGGGCCCCTCGATGCTCCAGGACGACAGGAACAAGTTGGTGCTCAAGGCCGAGTGGATAGAGAGCGACGGCGAGAACGAGATCACCATAGCCGAGGTCGCGGTTCGCATCATCAAGGACAAACTGGCCTGCCGGGCGGAGTACGCGCTCTACCGCCGGAAGGAGAACACCCTCGAGCTCACGGGGGCGCCGACCGCCTACAAGGACGGGGACAAGTACGAGGCCTCGAGGATAGTGGTCAATACCGAGACCGAGGACATCCGGCTCGAGGGAGAGGTCAAGGGAAGCGTGGTCGAAAAGGCGAAGGACGCGCCCGCCAAGGACACGCCGCCCAAGGACGCGCCGCCGGAGGCCGGGAAGTGACGCCGCACACCCTGGAGGCCTCGGGCCTGCGCAAGCTCTACCAGAAGAAGGTCGCCGTGGCCGACGTCTCCTTCTCGATGACGACCGGCGAGGTCGTGGGCCTACTCGGGCCCAACGGGGCGGGCAAGACCACCGTGTTCTATATGATCGTGGGCTTCATCTCGCCCACGGCCGGCAGGGTCTCGCTGGACCATCACGTGATCAGCGGCCTGCCGATGTTCAGGCGCGCCCGGCTGGGCATCGCCTACCTCCCCCAAGAGCCCTCGATCTTCCGCCGCCTCTCCGTCGAGGACAACGTCCGGGCCGTGCTGGAGACGAGGGCGGACATCTCGGAGCACCGCAAGCGGGAGTTCCTAGAGGAGCTGCTGGACGAGTTCGGCATCGCCCGCCTGCGGAAGCAGAAGGCCTACACCCTCTCCGGAGGGGAGCGCCGCCGAACGGAAATCGCTCGCGCCTTGGCCCTCGAGCCGAAATTCCTGCTCCTGGACGAACCTTTCGCCGGCATCGACCCGATCGCCGTGCACGAGATCAAGAATATCGTCAGGAAGCTCTCCGAGGCGGGGATAGGAGTCTTGATCACCGACCATAACGTGCGCGACACCTTGGATATCACGCACCGGGCGCACATCATAAACCTCGGGAATATCGTCGTCTCGGGCGACCGGGACCAGGTCCTGGCCTCGGATATGGCGCGTAGGATCTACCTAGGGGAGGAATTCAGAATGTAGGGCAAATTCGCTCGCGTATATTGACGCGTTCGAGCCCTAATTGGTATAGTTCTAGCGGAAAAAGCTCCGGGAGTCGCTCCCGTCCCACACCTCCAGCCTTCGGGTCGTCCAAATGCCCATGTTGACGACGCGCCGGGCCCATGTTACATTTACCATGCCCCGTTCGGGATTCCACATCACCACCAGTAGCCATACGGAAGACAGATGCAGTATTTCGACACTCACGCCCACATCGGGCTCATCTACGATGACCCGATCGAACAACTTTTAGTTTGCCAAGAGGCGAAGCAGGCCGGAGTCACGCGGATAATAAGCATCTGCAATAGCCTCATGGACTTCAAGCAGGTCTACGAAAACCTGAAGACGATGGAACACATCTTCCATGCGGTCGGCGTCTCCCCGTCCGAGGTCCAGAACCCCGGGAAGGAGTGGCACCGCACGATCGAGGACGCGGTCAAGATGCCCCGCGTCGTGGCGATAGGCGAGATAGGCCTCGATTACTACCATAAATTCGGTGACCGCAAGAGCCAGATCGAGCTCTTCATAGACCAGCTCGACCTAGCCGCGAGGCTGGACTTGCCCGTCATCGTGCACAACCGCGAGGCCGGCAAGGACGTAATAGACATCCTCAGGGATCGTCTCCCGCCCTCCGGCGGCGTCCTGCATTGCTACTCCGAGGACGCGGAGTACGCGCGGCGGGTGCTCGCCCTCGACATGAACCTCTACTTCTCCTTCGCTGGCAACCTGACCTACCGCAACGCTAGGAATCTCCACGACACCGTGGGCGTCCTCCCCCTCGACCGCATTCTAATCGAGAGCGAGGCTCCCTTCATGGTGCCCGCGGACTTCCGCGGCAAGCGCAACAAGCCCGAGTACCTGCCCTCGACCTGCGCCTTCCTCGCCGAGATCCTCGAAATGGATCCTGAGGAAGTGTCGAAGGCGGTCTTCGAGAACGCCTGCAAGTTCTTTAAGCTGCCCGTCCCGGTCTGGAGCTGACGGCCGAATAACGCGTGAGCCTCTACCATCCCGTCGCCGTAGGCGGCGTCGAGCTGCCGGGCAATATCTTCCTCGCGCCCGTCGCAGGCTACTCCGACGCGGCCTTCCGGTCGGTCTGTTTCGGGCTGGGCGCGGACCTCTGCTACACCGAGATGGTGAGCTCCGAGGCTCTGGTCCGGAACCACCCCAAGACGGGGCTCCTCATGGACAGGGCCGAGAACGAGACGCTCTTCGCCATCCAGCTCTTCGGCGCGAGCCCCGAGACCCTCGCGGCCGCGGCGCTCGTCGCGGCCGCTCGCGGACCCGCCCTGATAGACCTCAATTGCGGCTGTCCCGTGCCCAAGATAGTCAGGTCCGGGGCGGGCTCCGCGCTCATGAAGGACCCCGCGGCCATCCGCACCATCGTGGCGGCCATGGTTAGGGCGCTGGGGCCGGGCGGCCCTCCCGTTACGGTCAAGATCCGCTCGGGCTGGGACGAGGGCAGCGTCAATTATCGCGAGGCGGCCGACGCGGCCGTGGAGGGTGGGGCGGCGGCGGTGACGCTGCATGCGCGGACTCGGGCCCAGGGCTATGCCGGGAAGGCCGACTGGGGCCACATCGCCGACCTCGCTACCCGCCTGAGCGTGCCCGTCTTCGGCTCGGGCGACGTGTCTGCCCCCGCGGACGCCGCTCGGATGATGCGCGAGACGCTCTGCGCGGGCGTGATGATAGCGCGCGGCGCGATGGGTGATCCCTTCATTTTCCGCATGGCGAGGGCCTGCATGGAGGGACGGGAGGCCGAGCCTCCGACGCCTGCCGAGCTCGTCGGGGCCATGAGGCGGCACCTGGCCCTCTCGGCACGCTTCCTCGGCGAAAGGAGCGCCTGCATCGAGTTCCGCAAGCAGTTCTGCTCCTATACCCGCGGCGCCCGCGGCGGGGCCGAGCTGCGCGCGGCGGGCGTCAAGGCCTGCAGCGTCGAGGAGTTCTCGGCCCTCTTCGAGCTCTACTTGAGCCTGCGGTAATCGACGACGCGACCCGGGAGCTCGGCCAGCCTGGCGGCGACCGCGGCCGGGTCGGGGTTCGAGGTGGCCTCGATAGCCCAGGGAGCGAGCACGGCCGAGACGAGGGCCGGCCAGTCCTGGGGCAGGGCGGGCGGGGCGACGATGGCGGCGGCGGGCGGCGCGTGCCCCACGAGCGCCGGGAAGAAGGACGGGAATATCTCCTCGTTGACGGAGCGCAACGAGCTGAATCCCCCCGCGACGCCGAAGGAAAAATCCGTCGCGCGCGATCGCCGGGACCGCTCGAGCACGGCTCGCTGCGCCTCGGGGCCGAGGAGCCAGCGCAGGAAGGACTCGGCCTTCGCGCGGCCCTTGGCGCCGCGGAGGATGCCGGCGAAAACCGCGCCGTCCGAGATCCTCACTCGGCCGTCCCGAGCGAACCATCGGAAGTCGAGGGCGGCGCGGCTCTCCTCCGGGGCAAGGAAGAAGGCCGAGGAGTCGAGCGAGGCGAAAAGGGCGCGGCCCTCCCTCGCGAAGCGGTAGGGCGGGGCGAAGAGGTACTTGAACTGGAAGTCGTCCTCGAGGGAGGCGGACCCGTTGGCGCGGGAGACCCAGGCGGTTATTTCGCCCAACGCGGGCTCGAGTCCCCGGGCGCTCCACGACTGGTCCTTGCCCTCCGCGAAGGAGGCCCCGCCCGACTCGAGAGCGGCTATCAGGAAGCTGCCGTCCCAGCGCGGGGAGAAGCCCATCCTCGTATAGGCGCCAAGCTCCATACGGTTGTAGGCGGCAGCGGGAGCGGACATCTCCGCCAGGGAGAGCGTGAAGCCGTCGCCGATGGCGGGCGAGTCCCGGGCGAAGGCGATCAACGGCAGGTTGAAGGAGACGGGGAGGAGGATGCGCTTGCCCCCGAGGACGCCGGCCGCGAGGAGCTCGGGATAGAAGGATTTCCCGTTGACTCCGCCGGCCCTTAGGAGGTAATCCAAGGAGGCGAAGAGGCTCCTGGATCCAGCGCTCCCGAGGTAGCGGCCTATCGCCAGGGCGGGCGGGCCCTTCGCCGAGCGGAGGGCCTCGGGCAGGTCCGGCTTCCAGTCGACCTCGAGGCCGCCGCCGGCGGGCAAGGCGTCGAAGAGCTCTACGGCGATGGCGAGCTCGGGGACGTCGGTCCATACGACCGCCCGGCCTCCGGAAGGATCGGCGCAGGATGAGAAGAGGGAGGCGAGCGATGCGGCGAGCAAGGCTGCCGCGATGCGGCGCATGATGGACGACGATAATCCGGTCGGGGCCGAAGCGCAAGCCTCGGGCGCGCCGCCTAGGCCGCGGATCAACCGCCATGCCGACGCGCTGAAGGCCCGCCACGGCGACCGCGTCTGGCGGATCGGCCTGGACGGCGGCTTTTCCTGCCCCAACAGGGCGGGAGGGCGAGGCAGGGGAGGCTGCAGCTACTGCGCCCCCGGCGCCGCCAAGGCTATCTACCTCCCGGCGGGAAGGCCCTCTATCGAGGCCCAGGTCGAGTCGGGCATCGACTTCCTCGAGCGGCGCTACGGCTCCCTCCTCTATTTCCCATATTTCCAGGCCTTCAGCTCGACCTTCGCGCCCATTCCGCTCCTTCGCGGACGCTACGACGAGGCCCTGCGCGCCGTGCGCGCGCGCGGAGGCCTCCGCGGCCTCGTCGTGTCCACCCGGCCCGACTGCGTCGACGGGGAGAAGGCGGCACTGCTGGCGGAGTACTCGCGCTCCGGCCTGGAGGTCTGGGTGGAGCTGGGGCTGCAGAGCTCGCAGGACCGCACGCTGACGAGGATCCGCCGCGGCCACGACTATGCGGCCTTCGTGCGCGCCCGGGAGACGCTCGGGGAAGCAGGCCTGAGGACGGCCGTCCACCTCATCCTCGGCCTGCCCGGGGAGACCAGGGCGGACATGCTCGAGACTGTTTCGCGCATCGCGTCGCTCGGGGTCGAGGGAGTCAAATTCCACGATCTTCTCGTTCCCCGGGCCAGCGCCCTCGCCTCCGAGTACCTGGCCGGGGAGCTCTCGCTGATGCACGCCTCCAGGCTCCCCGGGCTGCTGGCGGACTGCATCGAGCTGCTCGATCCGGCCTGCGAGGTGATTCGGCTCCAGTCCGACGCCCCGGCCTCGGAGCTCCTCGCCCCTCGGGGGCGGTCCGACAAGACCGTGCTCTACCTCGCGGTCGAGGCGCTCCTGGCCGCCCGCGGCACGAGGCAGGGCTCCTTTCGCGGCGACGGTGGCGGATCGCCTCGAGATGGGTTATAATGCCAGACACATGCAGATAAAGAACCCCGAGATATTCGCGGCGGTGGAAGGGATAGGCGAGCACTTCCGCAGCAACATTTCCAATCGGTTCACGCGCCGAGGGATTTCCACCATGGTCCTGGACCCGGGGACCTGGAACCTCATCGAGGAGCTCACCGAGAAGGTAGAGAACTACCGGTACCAGGGCTATCACTTCGACGAGATCTACAGCCAGATCCTCGCCATGGCGAGGTTCGTCTACCAGGCCAAGCGCGATCTCCTGCCCAATATCCGCTTCCTCGCCTCGGGCGGCAACGATCACGTCGGAGCCTCGGACAAGGTATTCCGCGACATGGCCATCACCAACTTCGGCCCCAACCTCAAGATCCTGGCCGACAAGGTGAACGAGCTGTACGTCAAGGTCGCGGCGATCGACAGGGAGAGCGCGGGATCCAAGAGCCCCGTCTTCAGCCAGATACCCGAGCTCAAGGAAATAGGCCGCTATCTGGTGGACTGACGCCAGGCCGCGCTTATTGACAACCACCCGACAATCGCGTATGTTTTGCTACCGCATTACATGGAGCGGTGTCCGAGCGGTCTAAGGAGGCGGTCTTGAAAACCGCTGTGCCGAAAGGCACCGAGGGTTCGAATCCCTCCTGCTCCGCGACGGATTTACCTGATTCTGGAGAGGTGCGAGAGCGGCCGAATCGGGCTCCCTGCTAAGGAGTTGTACCCCAAAAGGGTACCGGGGGTTCGAATCCCCCCCTCTCCGTCACGAGGCTATAGCTCAGCTGGATAGAGCATCAGATTGCGGATCTGAAGGTCGGTGGTTCGAATCCACTTAGCCTCATCGTTCATTGGAGAGATGCGAGAGCGGTTGAATCGGGCGGTCTCGAAAACCGTTGAACCCGTAAGGGTTCCGAGGGTTCGAATCCCTCTCTCTCCGGGTTCATGCACCGGGCAACGCAAGGTAAAAACGCGAACTTTGGAGAGATGGCCGAGCGGTCGAAGGCGCACGATTGGAAGTCGTGTTTACTCGTAAGGGTAACTAGGGTTCAAATCCCTATCTCTCCGTATCCGTTTCCGTTCTTCGAGCGCCCGAAGCCAGGCACTGCGCTCGTGGCCGCCGCCTAACCCCGCCAGGTCCGGAAGGAAGCAACGGTAAGCGGTAGGCGCGGTTCGCAGAGCGCCTGGCTTCGAGCGCTCGAAGTCTTTACGGTCCCCCCGCCTTGTGCTATTTTGACCCCATGCCTTATGAGATCACGGCTACTCGCAAACGCCCCCAGAACTTCGAACAGTTCAAGGGCCAGGAATTCGTGTCCGCGACCCTCGAGGCTAGCCTCGCGAGCGGCCGTATCGCCCATGCCTACCTGTTCTCCGGCCCCCGCGGCTGCGGGAAGACGAGCGCCGCCCGGATCCTGGCGAAGGCCCTCAACTGCGAGCTCGGTCCCACGGCCAAGCCCTGCGGGACCTGCCGCTCCTGCGTCGAGATAGCGCGGGGCGCGAGCCTCGACGTGATCGAGATAGACGGTGCCTCGAACACCTCGGTCGACAACGTCCGCCAGATCAAGGACGAGGTGCTCTTCGGCCCCAACGGCGGGCGCTACAAGGTGTACATCATCGACGAGGTGCACATGCTCTCGAACAGCGCCTTCAACGCGCTGCTCAAGACCATCGAGGAGCCGCCTCCCTATATCGTCTTTATCTTCGCCACGACCGAGCTCCACAAGGTGCCGGCGACGATCAAGAGCCGCTGCCAGCAATTCGCCTTCCGCCTCTTCAAGGTCGACCTGATCCGGGAGCTCCTCGCCTCCGCGGCGGCCGATCTCGGCGTCCAGGCCGAGGACGAGGCGCTGCTCTGGATCGCCAAGGAGTCGGGCGGGTCCCTGCGCGACGCCTACACGCTGTTCGACCAGGTCGTCTCCTTCGCCGAGGGCGCGATCACCTCGGACCTGATCCGGGACAAGCTGGGCCTGACCGGCCTCGACGCCCTGGGTGGCCTGTTCCGCGCCTGCGCCCAAGGCGCCGCCGGCGCCGCCCTATCCGCCCTGGACGAGATCCTCGCGCGCGGCGTGTCGCCCGAGCAGCTGGTCGCGGAGGCGGCGGAGTACTGCCGCTCCCTCCTCCTCATCCGCAACGGCGTCACCAAGGCCGGCCTGCTTGGCGCGCCCGCCTCCGCCTACGACTCCGTCGCCCTCGAGGCCTTCACTCCCGAGCGCCTCGAGCGCGCCCTCGCTGGCCTGCTCGACCTGTACCGCAACCTGCGATACACGGTCGATCCCCGCTTCGAGCTCGAGCTCGCCTTCGCCAAGCTCTGCCGGCTCGCGGACTACGTGTCGCCTTCGGAGCTGGCGAAGGCCGTGGTTGCGCTCAGGCGCAGCCTCGGGGCCGAGCCGGCGGCCGCGAGGAAGGCCGCTCGCGCCGAGCCTCTTGCCTCCCTCCCGGAAGAAAAAAAAAAGCCTGAACCCGCGAACGAGCCGAGGGTCTCTCGGGAGCTGAAGCTCCCGCCGCAGCTGAGCGCCGCCTTCGACAGCCTCGCCTCGGCGGCGTCGCTCGCGGAAGACGAGGCCGAGGAGGCCGAGGCGAGCGCCCCGCAGCCCGCCGTGCCTCGCCCGTCCGCGCCGCGGGACGGGGGACGGCCGAACCTTATGCGCGACTCGGAAGTCGAGGGAGTGGAAGGGGACGAGGTCCCGGGGCGGGAGGCCGAATCGACCGACCCGATCCGGGCCGCGGTCATAGAGACGCTCGGACGCGCGAGCCCCATGCTGAGGAGCGGGCTCGCCGCTTCCCTGCCCTGGCGGATGGACGAGACCAAGATCGTCATTCCCTTCCGCTCTGGGATGGACGAGAGCGTCGTGCGGGCCAGCATCGCGGACATCGCGGCCAAGGCCTCGGAAGTCGCGGGCCGGCCGCTGAAGATCGAGCTTAAGGTGGAGCCCAGGCAGAGCCCCGCGCAGGCCGGCGCGGCGGCGGCGAGCGCGTCCGGACCCGATCCCGTGGCCGTAGTCGAGAGAGTCTTCCGGGGCACGAGATTGCCCGAAGCCGGACGAGGAGCGATCGATGAACTTCGCTGATATCATGGAGATGCTGAAGAACCCGCAGGCGATGCAGTCTAGGATGACCGAGCTGCGGGAGAAGACCGAGAGGATACAGGCGACGGGAAGCTCCGGCGGCGGCATGGTGCGAATCACCTTGAACGGCGCCCTGGAGATGCTCTCCTGCGAGATCTCGCCGGAGATCGTCGCCGGCGGGGATATCGCCCTCATCCAGGACCTGGTAAGGGGCGCCTTCAACGACGCGTCCGTCAAGGTCAAGGAATCGGTCCAGGCCGAGCTCTCCTCCGGCATGGGAGGCATGCCCTTCCCGGGGATGCCCGGCATCCCGGGGATGCCCGGGGGCATGTAGTGAAGGCGCTCGACGAGCTCGTCGGCCTGCTCACGAGGCTCCCGGGCATCGGGCGCAAGAGTGCGCTCCGGGTGGCCTATTACATCCTGAAGACCGACTCGTCCTTCTCCGAGGCCCTCGCGGACCGGATTCGCGGCCTCAAGGGGGCGATTTGCTTCTGCTCCTCCTGCGGCGCCTACTCGGAATCCGATCCCTGCCCCGTCTGCTCCTCCCCGTCACGGGACCGCGCGGTCATCTGCGCCGTCGAGCAGCCGCAGGACGTCGTGACCATCGAGGCCTCGCGCGAATATCGCGGCCTCTACCACGTGCTCGGCGGCCTGATATCTCCCCTGGACGGAATCGGTCCCGAGGACCTCAAGATTCGGGAGCTCGTGGGGCGCGCCGGGAACGGGGAGGTGACGGAGGTGGTGGTCGCGACGAACCCCACGGTCGAGGGCGACACGACCGCGCTCTACCTGAAGCGGCTGCTGGAATCCACCGGCGTGGCGGTCACGAGGCTGGCCACCGGCATTCCCGTCGGCGGCGACCTCGAATACGCGGATCGATTGACGCTGGCGCGGTCCTTCCGCGGGCGGACGAAATTGTAGGGAGGCGGCGATGAGCGACTGGAATCCCTCCGAGTACCTTCGCTTCGAGGCCGAGCGCACTCGGCCCGCCTTCGACCTCGCGGCCAGGATCGAAGTCGAGGAGCCGAGGGCCGCCGTCGACATAGGCTGCGGCCCCGGCAACAGCTCCCGCGCCCTTCGCGCCAGGTGGCCGCTCTGCTCCATGCTCGGGCTGGACAGCTCGCCCGCGATGATCGAGAGGGCGAGGTCCGCCTATCCCGCGGACGAGTGGCGGGTCGCCGACGCCGCGGGCCTCGAAGCGGCGGAGGCCTTCGACGTGGTCTTCTCCAACGCGGCCCTGCAGTGGATTCCCGACCACGACTCCCTCGTGCCTCGCCTGTTCGCCGCCATTCGCCCCGGCGGAGCCTTGGCGGTCCAGGTGCCGCGGTTCGCGTCGATGCCCATGAGCGAGGCAATCGACGCCGTGGCCGCCTCGCCCCGGTGGAGGGGGAGCACCGCAGGCTGCGCGGACAACTTCACCTACCATGGCGCGGAGTACTACTACGACCTGCTTGCCCACCGCGCTTCGAGGATCGACCTTTGGGAGACCCTGTATTGCCACGTCCTGCCGTCTCCCGGCGCGTTAGTCGATTTCATCCGCAGCACGGGCCTGAGGCCCTATCTCGACGCCCTCTCCGGCGACGGTCTCAAGGCCGCGTTCGAGGCCGAGGTGCTGGCCGAGGTCGAGAAGTCCTACCCCCTCCGCGCCGACGGCAAAGTCCTCTTCCCCTTCCACAGGCTTTTCTTCATCGCGTATCGATAGATGCCGCGGAACCGGCGAACCTAGCTATAGCTTCTTGAAGCAGGACTCGATGATCGGGCCGAGGCTGGGCATCGCGAACCCGAGAGCCTCGACGACTTCCCGCTCGGCGGAATGCTCCCAATCCATGAAGGGGTCGTCGTAGTGCGCCGCGATGAAGCCGAAGACCTGGTCCTCCGCGTCGTTAGCGGCCGTATCGAAGAGGCCGTGGCTCCTCGACTGGCTGGCGAGCAGGGCGCGGCGGATGTGGTCGCGCACCTTCTCGAGGAAGATCTCCTTGTAGACGTCGTAGCCGCGCCCGGAGAGCTTGCGGATAGAGTCGGAGATCGAGCCGCGCTTGGCCCTGATCTCGCGGAAGGGCTCGGGGCCGGAAGGAGCTCGATTTAGAAGGCGCGATCCCGTGGCCTTAGCCGGCGCGGGGGCGCGGGGCGCGGGGCTGCGGGGCGCGGGGGAGCGGGCGGTTACGGGTGCCTGCATGGGCGGAGCCGGGATGCGGCGCACGGGTGGCGCCGCGGTGCGCGAGGCCGCGCGAAGGCCCAGGCCTTCCTCGCGGGGCGGCGCCGGAGGCTTGCGGTTTCCCTGAACCGAGGCCGCGCGGGAGGTTGCTTCCCTGAGGGCGAAAGTTGGCGGTCTGGCGAAGGGGCTCTTGGGGCCCGAGTCCCTCGCGAAGCGCGTCGGCGGCTCGTCGCCCGCGGGGGGAGGCGGTATCGCGCCTTCCTTGACGGCGGCCCGGACCGCGTCCTCGGCGGTGAAGGACGCCCGCCGCACGCGGACCCTCGACTCCGGCGAGGGCCCCGGGCCGGCCCGGGTCGTCGCCTCGGGCCCGGGAGCGGCGAGCCGCTCGGCGACGGCGCGGGCCTCCATGCGCGCGCGGAGGCGACGCCACATGATCTGCATGTAGAGGTCGCCGCTGACGGAGTAGTTGTAGCTCGTGGTCAGGATGGCGGCGACCGCGCTCAGTATCTCGTCGTCGGTGGAGCCGCGCGCGCGGCCGATCTTGATCGCCCGGAAGACCTCGAAGTGCCTGCCTCCGAATTTCCGGGAGTAGAGGAAAACGACCCTCTCGAAGGCGGCGTCTCCCGCGTATGGCCAATACTTGGCGCAGAGCGCGAGGACTTTGTCCTCGCGCCTCGAGAGGTCGTTCGAGATCTCCACGCGCGCTTTCTCCGCCTCGGTGAAGTTGATCCGGGCAGGGTCGAAATAGCTATGCCCCTCGGCCTCGGAGCTCTTGCGCTTCCTCTCGAGGCGCGCGCTGCGCGAGACGAAGTCGTAGCTTTCCTCCGAGGCTCCCGCGGATGGCGCCGGGCGCGAGGCCGAGCGGCGCCTTTCCTCTATCGCGGCGCTGCGCGCGACGAAGTCGTACTCGGAAGGCGCATCAGCGCGGCTCACCGCGTCGTACTCCCGCACGAGCTCGAGGGCGCGCCGCACCAGGACCTCGCGATGCGCGAGGATAGCGGCGAACTTATCGTAGCGGGAGAGGAGATCGAGGGCACCCTCGCTCTCGCCGGGAAGGCGCGCGAGGACGGACTCCACCGCCTTTAATGCGCGCAACGCGTCCGAGAGATCGGCCTTCTCGAGGGGCGCGACGATGAGGTCGATGTTGGAGCGTATCCTGGCGGAGAGCCGGGCGGCGAAGTCGAGGACGAGGCCGTCCTGGCAGGACGCGTAGCGGGGATCGTTCTCGCGATAGAGCTTGAGCAGGAGGATGCGCGAGGTATCGTCGGGATAGCGGACGCGGAGGGCGCCGTTGTAGACGGATAAGGCCTGTCCCAGGCTCCCCGCCTTGCGCAGCTCGAAGTAGCGCTCGACGTCGGGGTCGCCTCCGTAGCGGAGGTCGGGGAAGACCAGCTTGACGATCTCCCTTTTTCTCTCGGTGCTCAGGCTGTCCATCGCGGGGATTATAGTCGCGGGAGCCTCCCGCGGCAATGCCAATAAAACGGCCGCGGCTAGTGGCGAACATCCTGTACGCCACTGGCCTTGAAGAACGCTTCGCGTTCTTTTTCTTCTCCTCGCCATCCTGGCTCGACGGTAGTGGAAAAATAAAACGGCCGACCCTTATGGGCCGGCCGTCGCGTCGTACGCCTCGGGGATTACTGGAGGAGCGACATGACCTGCTGCGTTTTCTGATTGGCTTGGGCGAGCATCGCGTTTCCGGCCTGGGCGAGGATGCGGTTCTTGGTGTAGTTGACCATCTCGTTGGCCATATCGGTGTCCCTGATCCGGCTCTCGGCGGCCTGGAGGTTCTCCGCCCCCACGTCGATGCCCTTAATGGCGTGCTCGAGCCGGTTCTGGTAGGCGCCGAGGTCGGCGCGCTGCTTGTTGACCTTCTTGAGGGCCTGGTCCAGGGTGCCGATGGCGCGATTGGAATCGTCGGGCGACGCGACGTTCATTATCGTATCGTCGCCGATATTCCTCACGCCGAGGGCCTTAGATGTCATCGTGCCGATGTAGACCTGCACTCGCTGGTCCATGTTGGATCCGATGTGGAACCACATGGAGCCGGTGACTTGATTCTGACCGTTGTCGCGCGCGAAGCGCCCGGTAAGAAGGTTGAGCCCGTTGAACTGCGCGTGGCTGGCTATCCGGTCGATCTCATCGACTAGCTGGCTTACCTCGACCTGGATCTGCATCCTGTCCTCGGACGTATACACGCCGTTGGATGCCTGGACCGCGAGCTCGCGGAGGCGCTGGATGATGTCCTGCGACTCCTGGAGATAGCCTTCCGTCGTCTGGATGAAGGAGATTCCGTCCTGCGCGTTCTTCGAGGCCCGCTCGAGGCCTCGGATCTGGCTGCGCATTTTCTCGGAGACGGCGAGCCCTGAGGCGTCGTCCCCCGCGCGGTTGATCCGCATTCCCGAAGAGAGTTTTTCCATCCCCTTGGTCGTCTCGTCGTTAGTAACTCGGAGCGAACGATCCGCGAACATGGCGCTGAGATTGTGATTGATGATCATGCCTTACTCCTTTAATGGCTCTACGGCGGCCTCGTAATGGCCGCCTCGGCTTCCCTGCCGGCTTTGAGCGCGCCGGTCCTTCGAACGTCCTCCGCGAATCCTTCCGCGGCGTCGACGCCAGGAAACCCCGGCCGTGCGCCGATCGCGCCCGCTCCGGTATTCCTACCATCCGAGTATCGGAACCGGGCCGCGGCCCTTTAGGGGAAAAGCGTGCGCCGCGCCGATTGACCGTATTGGCCGACGGCCGGCGCGCATGGTAGAGTGCCGGCCGAGGCTTATGCGATGACCGTACGAAGAATGACCGAGATACTCGAGGCCAGGATCGCCTCCGGCGAGGACCAGATGGACCTCGAGGTGAGCGCCGCCTGCGGTGCCGACCTGATGAGCGACGTGATGGCCTTCGTCAAGGAGAAGGTCGTCCTCCTGACGGGCCTCGTGAACCCGCAGGCGATACGCACCGCGGACCTCATGGACATCCGGGTCGTCGTGCTCGTACGCGGCAAGAGCCCGACCGAGGACATCGTGGCCATGGCCCGGGAGAACGGCATGGTCCTGCTTTCTACCAAGTATTCGATGTTCCTCGCGTGCGGGAGGCTCTACGAGGCGGGCCTTCGCGGCGGGGGGATCAGGGAAATCGCGTAAGCAGCGAGCGATCCCGTGAAGCTTAAATTCGAAGTCGGGGACGAGGACTTTTCCCTCGCCGGGAGGGCCAGCTCCGAGCTCAAGGGCGTGCTCAAGCGATTGGGCATAGGGCCCGACCTCGTCAGGAGGGCCTCGATCGCGATGTACGAGGGCGAGATCAACATGGTCATACACGCCGGCGGCGGCGTCGCCGAGGCGGAGATAGAGGCCGACCGGGTCGTCTTGACGCTGATCGACGCCGGGCCGGGCATACCCGACCTGTCCCTCGCCATGACCGAGGGCTGGTCGACCGCGCCCGACCGCTTCCGCGAGCTGGGCTTCGGCGCCGGGATGGGCCTGCCCAACATGAGGCGGAACTGCGACGAGTTCGACATCGAGAGCGAGGTCGGGAAGGGCACGAGCGTGCGTATGGTCATACGCCTATGAGCGCCGAGGACTCCCCCGCCCCCCACTCGGTCCTTCTGGATCCCGAGAAGTGCGTCGGCTGCACGACCTGCATAAAGAAATGCCCCACCGAGGCCATACGCGTCCGCAAGGGCCGCGCCAGCATAATCGCGGAGCGCTGCATCGACTGCGGCGAGTGCATACGCACCTGCCCCCACGGCGCGAAGAGGGCCGTCTCCGATCCCCTGTCCATGATCGAAGGCTACCGGGTCAAGGTGGCGGTGCCGGCTCCTACGCTGTATAGCCAGTACGACGAGGGACGCAGCGTGAACCGCGTGCTCTCGGGACTGCTCGAGCTCGGCTTCGACGAGGTATTCGAGGTCGCCGAGGCGGCGGAGATCGTGACCGCGGCCACCAAGGCCCTGCTCGCGCACGACGGCACCCTTCCCCGGCCGCTGATCTCGAGCGCCTGCCCCGCCGTGGTCAAGCTCGTGCAGCTGCGCTTCCCCAGCCTCATCCCCCACCTGGCCCCGCTGATCCCCCCGATGGAGGCGGCGGCTCGCATCGTCAAGGATAGGCTGCACGCCGGCGAGGACGGCGTCGGGGTTTTCTTCATCACGCCCTGCGCGGGCAAGGTCACCGTCACGCGGGCCCCGCTGGGCTACGCGCGCTCCGCCCTCGACGGGGTGATCGGGCTACGAGACATCTACCTGCCCCTGCGCGCGGCCATTGCGGCGGCGCCGGAGCGGGTCCTCGCCCACGCGGGGCGGATGGGCCTCGAGTGGGCGAGGACGGAGGGCGAATGCGAGGCGGTGGGCGAGCGGCGCTCCATCTCGGTGGACGGCATCGGCAACGTCATCGGGGTGCTCGAGGCGCTCGAGAACGGCAGCATGAAGGATCTCGTCTACATCGAGGCCCTCGCCTGCCCCGCGGGCTGCGTCGGAGGTCCGCTTACCGTAGAGAACCCCTATATCGCGAAGACGCGACTGCGCAACCGCGAGGAGAGCGCGCCGCCGCAATCCGCCGGCCCGCGGCGCTACGAGAGCCTGGGGGATCTGGGCTGGACCGAGGCGGTGAAGGCCCGCTCGGCCCTCGTCCTCGACCCGGACATGCTGAAGGCCCTCGTGATGATGGAGGAGATAGAGTTCCGGGCGAGCGGCTTGCCGGGCCTCGATTGCGGCTCCTGCGGGGCACCGAGCTGCAAGGCCCTGGCCGAGGACATCGTGAGGGGCACCGCGATCGAGTCGGATTGCGTGTTCAAGCTCAGGGACAGGGTGCGCGAGCTCGCGAAGGAGCTCATGGCCCTAGAAGAGATACGGCCTCCGGGCCTGGATAGGTAGTCTGAGGCGCGATAGCGGGATCGGAACCTACGGAGACTCCCGAGCGAGTGAAGGTGTAGAGGATCTTGTAGCCGTCCCGGACGCGCGTCGCGATTAGCCGGCGGATCATCTTGTCCCTGCCCAGGAGCGTTTGGAAGCGATGCAGCTTCTCGCGCTCCTTTCCCAGCCCGACGCGCCACGATGCGCACAGGGCGTAGGGGGAGTCGAGCACGGGCTGGCGGTCATGGACGGTATAATAGTGGGTTTTCCCGTCCTTGCCGGCCTTGTACAAGGTAATGATCATCTGAATATCCTATCGGCCGCCGGAGACGTGCAGTTGATGGCTAAAAAAAGGGGACCGTCGCCGTACGGCGGGGTCCCCGTTAATAGCTTGCGCCGCGTTGAGGACCGAAGTCCGTCTAGCTTATCCGCGGCGAGCGAATGCTTTACAAAAAGCATTGCTGAGCTTTACGCAGCTCGATATTGAAAGCGCGGCACTCGAATAGCATCTTTTTCGCCGCGCTGCGCGAACCCGCCGCCCTTTCGGCGGCCGCGCCTACGGTAGTTCGCGGTCCTAAACCGACCCGCTAGGATCGGAAGGCCACCCATGATCAGGCTAATGATCGTAGCCGGTACCCCCAAGCGAATACTCTCCACTCGGGGCCGGCTCGGAACTCTCGGGCGGATTATCCATGGCGGACCTCCTATCCCTCTCGTCCCGGCATCCGATTGCCGTCCACGACGGGCGGTTCGGATCCTACGTAGTGTTTTGAAATTCCATCAAAACACAAAGGCTTCTTTCAATAAGTTACCATTTAAGCTGAAGAATGCAAGAGTAAAGCTCTCATGTAATATAACTTTTCAAAGTGCGGTATCTCCTTTGGAGGCATGGATAATGCTTATTTGACATTCCATTCAATTTGACAAAGATTAGAAAGGACACTATATTGACTCTCTAACCGTAAATTGTCGTTTCTCTGAAAAACGTAGAAAAGCCTGCGGTTCCTCGCGTACCTCGTGTGGAGGCAGCAGTCGGGTATAAGGGGTTCGTCCTTGAACAAACGGGATTTTCCGCGAGTGCATTTCTATGATCAAGACTTCGTCGAGGTGTATGATCGCACCTGGGCATGGATCGCGGACTGCTGGGCGTCTGGCGGCGTCGGGACGGCCATCGAGAAATCCAAGTATTTTCTATACAACGGCGAGAACGTCATCGACCTGATGGATCAGGTCTTTTCGTCATTTTTCCTCGTCTACTCCAACCGGATCTACGCCGCTTCGAGCGGCCTCGATACCCTCTACGCGCTCCAGGAACCCAACGGCGCCATCCGCTCCCGTTACGACGCCGAGACGGGAAGCCCGATATTCCCCAAGGATAACCCCGAGGGCCTCGGGCTCCCCCTCTTCGCCTGGGCCGAGTACAACCTCTATCATAAGACCGCGAACAAGAAGCGCGTAAAGGAAGTGATGCCCTTCCTCCAGAAGCACTGGGCCTGGATGGAGGCGACGTTCAAGCGCGAGAATGGGCTCTACGCGGTCCCCGTCTCGGCGACGGGCATGGAGAACTCCCCGCGCGCCGGCGCGATTTTCCTCTCGGACTTCAACGCTGCGATGGCGATGAACGCCCTCTACCTTTCGGCCCTCGGCGATATACTCAACGACAAGGAAGCCTCCTTCCAGTTCAAACGGGCCTACTTCTCCCTGAAGACCCGCATCAACACCCTCATGTGGAACGTCGCGGACGGCTTCTACTACGACCTCGACAAGGACGAGAAGCAGGTTCCGACGAAGACGATCGGCGGCTATTGGCCTCTCCTCGCCGAGATCCCCAACGAGGAGCGCTCCGAGCGGCTCATCGCCCACCTCAAGGACCCGGGAGTCTTCGGCACGGAGCATCCCTTCCCCACCCTTGCCGCCGACCAGGCCGGCTACGACAAGCGGGGCATGGGCTACCGCGGGTCGGTGGTCCCGCCCTTCACGTACATGGTCATCAAGGGCCTGGAGAAATACAACCAGTACGAGCTGGCCCGCGACTGCGCTATCCGCCACCTCTACTTCGTCCTCGATTCGATGCACCAGGGCGGGGAAGAACGCGACGACGACGGCGAGAGGCGAAGCGAGAAGGGCACGCCCGAGCAGAAGCCCACCGTCTGGGAGGCCTACCAGCCCCAGAACGAGGGGAAGGCGGTCTGGCCCGAGCGACCGGATTGGCCGCGGCCCCAGTTCCTGGCCTACACGGGCCTCTCGACTATCGCCCTCATGATCGAGAACATAGTCGGCCTCTACATCTCCCTGCCGCGCAAGACGGTGGATTGGATCATCCCCAACCTCGAGATCATGGGCATCGAGAATCTATCGCTCAAGCGGAACCTCGTGACCATCCTCTCCAACAAGTCGGGACGCGGCTGGGAGATCCACATGGAGAGCGAGAAGCTCTACTATTTCACGATCAATGTATTGGGGAAGAAGAAGAAGACCCTGCCGATACCCTCGGGCAAGTGCTCGATGCTGATCGATAAGATATAAGCCGCGGAAGCCTAAGGACTCGATCCCCCGCCGAGGATGTCCTTGAATTTCTTCTTGTCGATCGGCTTGGTCATGAAGCCGAGGGGCTTCAGGGCTATCGCGCGGGATCGCGTCTCCGTATCGTCGTAGCCGGTCATGAAGAGAATCGGGATGGCCAGCTCGGCCGAGATCTTCGAGGCAGCGTCGATCCCATCCATGACGCCCGCCAGCCGTATGTCCATTACGACGATGTCCGGCCGGCTCGCCCTGGCTTCCAGGATGGCATCCTCCCCTGTGGTGATAATCCCGACGACCTGGTAATCCATATCCGCGAGCATCCGTTCCAGGGCCATCGCCGAGACGATCTCGTCTTCCACGATCAGGATTCTTTTCGCCATGCCCGCTCCTATACCCTCGCTTCGTAGAGGTTCGTCGGGATCCGAATCATATATCGCAGCCCCGAGCCCCGCTCGATCGATGCTGCGCCCTTCAACTGAGTCTCCGCGATCTTGAGGATGAGCCTGATGCCGAGAGTCTTCTGCCCGCGAAGGTCGAAGTCTTCGGGCACGCCTATCCCGTCATCGCGGTAGTCCAGCGAGATCCGGCACTCGCCCTCGGCCGCGAGTCCCAAGAATATCCGGCCCTTCCTTCCCTCGGGGAAGGCGTGCTTGATGGAATTCGTCACGAGCTCGTTGATGATCAGGCCCAAGGGAATCGCGGTATCCAGGAGCAGCTTCAGGTCGTCGACGGCGAGGTCAACGGCCACTTGCCCTTCCCCGGGCGCGGCTCCCGCCAACAGTAGCTCCATCAAGTCCTGGACGTACTCCCGGATCGCGATGCGCGACAGGTCGCGGGACCGGTAGAGCATGCCGTGGACCATCGAGATGGCATCGATCCGGTCCTCGGTCTTTCGGACGAGCCGATCGATATCCCCGGAAGGCTCGAGCTCGAGCGCCTCCAGCGTGATGAAGCTTCGGATCAGCTGGAGCGTATTCTTAGTCCGATGGTAAAGCTCGTGCAGAAGGGTCTCGTTCTCATGGAGGGACCGGGTTAGCCTCTCCTCGGACTCCTTGCGCTGCTCGATCTCGGCCCTGAGGTTCTCGGTCTTCTTCTTGACCTCGTGCCTGAGGATCATCGCGACCACGGCGAGCAGAAGGCCGAGGGACAGGACGACGGCGACCGAGACCCAGAGCCAGAGGGGCAGCTTGACGGGCTCGCGGCCCGTTATCCACTTCTCGAAGGATTTGCTATATGGCGACAGGGGATCGTCGAACATGCCTGCCATGATCCGATCGATGCCGGTTATCAGGTCGGAGTTCCTTCCCTTTGGGACGGCGAATTCGAGGCCTATCGGTGAGAAGCTGATCGGAGTGATCGCGACAGGGAAGGACCTGGCGAGCTCGCTGCCGAGCGAATAGATGCAGACGCCCGCGAAGGCCTCGCCATCCGCGATCTTGCGCATCACCGATGCATTGTCCTCGACGAGGATGATGTCGCACTTGATATCGAAAGAGGCGATGAATTGGGCGAAGGCCGCGGTGAAGGTGCTGTCCCGGAGGCCCGCGATGCTCTTCCCCTCCAGGTCGAAGATCGTATGGATGGCCGTGCCGCGGCGGGTGAACACCACGCCGCTGTCGATGAACACCGAACGGCTGCTGAAATCGTAGATCTTGGTCCTGGCCTCGGTGTAGCCGACGGCCGGGAGCAGGTCGATCTCGCCTCTGCGCAGCATCTCCAATAACGGTCCCCAAGTCCCGCGGACGTACTCGACCTTCCAATCCAGTTCGCGCGCGAATTCATCGACCAGGTCGACGAAGAGGCCATTCGGCCGGTCTCCCTCGACGATGACTAGAGGCGAGGCAGGGAATACTCCGACCTTGACCGTCCTCGGCTCGCCGAGCGCCCGAACCGACGGCAGGGCCAGGAGGATGAGGAGGATCGACAAGGCGATTCTTGGGCGACGCTTCTTCGGATTCCCTGAGGGCACGGCCACTCTTCCTTTGGGCTACGGTCGAGGCGGGATGCCGCTTGAGGGATGCCTGGGCGCGCCCAGGGTCAAGTATCAGTCAAACGCCGCGGCAATTCAAGGAACATCGGGCGTGGCGACCGCCTTCGGCGCCGGCTCGAGCTGGGAGACTATCATGCCTACCAGCATGAGGACGCCCCCGATCGCGAGGCGGAGCGTGAGGGCCTCCCCGAGCAGGATGATGCCGCCTATCGCCGCGAACAGGGACTCGAGCGACATGATGATGGAAGCGTGCGCGGGGTGGGCGGTCTTTTGCGCGTAGATCTGGAGGGTGAAGGCGAGGCCCGTCGAGAAAATTCCGCCGTAGAGTATCGGTACCGCCGCCGCGAGAGTCCCGGCGAAGGGGGCGCTCTCGAAGACGAGGGCTCCCCCCAGGCTCAGGAGGGAGCAGACGAAGTACTGGCCGATGGCCAGCTCGAGGCCGTCCATCTTGCTGCCGAAGCGCCCGACTACGAGGATGTGGAAGGTCCAGAAGAGGGCGCCCGCCAGCTCGAGGAGGTCCCCGCGCTTCATGCTGAAGCCCGCGCCCACGCTCAGTATGTAGAGGCCGAGGAGGGCGAGGAGGGCGCCGGCCCAGATGCGCGGTCCCGATCTCTTGCCGAAGGCGAAGCCGACGATGGGGACGAGGACGACGTAGAGGCAGGTGATGAAACCGGCGTTGCCCGCGGTCGTGGTGACCAGCCCGGTCTGCTGAAGGCTGGTGCCGCAGAAGAGGATCGCTCCCGTTATGCCGACGTAGGCGAGCTTCCTCGCGAGGCTCGGGCGCGGGCCGCCCGAGGGGCCGGCCCCTCGGGCGGCCCGCGCCCGAGCCTCGCGAGGAAGCTCGCCTACGTCGGCATAACGGGAGCGATCCT
>JANXYQ010000085.1 GCA_025355995.1 Spirochaetaceae bacterium
GCCAGGGCGACCTCGAGCTCGGCAGTCCTCTCCTTGACCCGCGACTCCAGCAGGTCCCTGTCCTGGCGGTGGCGAAACTCGTGCCGTAGGAGGACGCCGCCGAAGAGGATGATCAGGACGATCGCGCCTATGATCGGCAGCATCGCTTGGATGACGAAAGAGGGGGAGTATTTGCTGTAGCCGATGATCAGGGCGGCAGGATTGATCAATACTATGAAAATCGCCCCTATCCACATCGAAAGGCGGCCGAGCCCGTATTCATTGATCAAGATCAGGCCGAAGATCAGGAATATCCCGCTGCTCAGGTTCCCGCCGGTGTTGACCGTGACGGAGCTGAGGGCTGCGGTCAGTAGAAAGACGAATATTTGCGCCCATCTCGCGATGGGCGCTTTCCAAAAGGCGGAGACAAAGCCAAACGTTCCGGTGAGGGCGATCGAAAGCACACTCCAATCCAGCGCGGCCTTCAATAATGAATATCCCGGGAGCTGTAGATAGGTGAGGATATTCAAGACGCCTACGACGGCTGCGACTGCCCCGATAGTAATCCCGACGAGCTTTTGAAGCCCGTCGGGGTCGGCGGCGAATCTACGTATGGATTTCTCCAGAATCACCTTAATTGACACCCCAGTAACTCATCGGCACCGCTACGAGCGGGAGGATCTCCTCCATCTCGACGCACTCGGTGTTGAGGATCTTCCACTGCAGGCCGGCGACCGTGTCCTCGAAGTCCCAGGCGCCGGCGGCTATGGGATTGTACTTGCCCAGGGCGGTGTCCTCGCCTAGGTCGCGCTGGTAGTCAGAGACCATGTTGAGGGCGAGGAGGCAGAGGCCGCGCTCGATGATGCGCTTGTCGCCGCCCTTGAAGCTCGAGCCGAGGCGCAGGCGCTCGAGCGCCGAGGTCGAGTCCTCGGCCCGGGCGCTGAAATAGGCCTTCGTCTCCCTGATCGAGAGGAGATAGGTCCCGAGATGGGCGACGGCAGTCCGCTCGGCGTCTTCGCAGCCTGCGAGGAAGGGAAGGGCGGCGATCAGCTTGGCGATGCTCCCCGCCTGAAACCGGCCGGACTCTTCCTCGGTCATCCGGAACGCCTGGGCAACTCGGCCGGAAAGTTCCTGCCAGACCCTTTCGGGAAAGAGCCTCGTCTGGACTGAGCTCGTTTGCTGGGTCATCACGGTCATTTCAAACCCCCTAAAAAAGAATGAGTAAGACAGTTTACCTCATACCTGACAAAAAAGCCATTTAATTTATCCGTGTAAATTATTACCCAGAGAAACAGGATCCGGGAATTCACTTCGGATTTGGGTGTTATCATGGGACGCTGTGGGGAGGGATGATGCGCGTGAACGGACTGGTTAGGACGGCGGCGAGCCTCGCGCTCATCGCGGCGGTGACGCTAGGTTGCGGGCGAAGGACCGACTCCGGCTGGAAGGATTTCAAGATCAAGGACTTCGGCACGGTCCATTCCCGCGTCGAAGGCGATGCCAACAAGGGCTTGATATTCGGGGCCCTGCCGATCGCGAGCCCCGCCTCGGATCTCGCCCCCGATTTGGCGGCCTTCCTCGGGAGATGGGAGGGCTTCGATCTCAGCCCGCCGGTCAGGAAGGACCTCAAGGGCGTGCTCGTGATCCAGAGTATCTCCCCGCAGGGCGGCAAGGCCTTCCTCTGGGCCTGCAGCAATCTCCAGTACCCCTTCTGGGTGAAGGAGATCCGGTTCACCGTCTCCCGCGCCGGGGGTACGCCTTCGATCGCCTGGCCGGCGGACCTGGACGGAGGGCCGAACGGCGCGAGGGGCAGGGCGACATACTCCTTCGCCTACGACAAGGAGAGCCGAAACCTCAGGGGCGGCGTCAACGTTCCGCCGGGAAGAGCGCTGGGCGGGCCCTTCGCGCTCACGCGGGATAGGACCTTCTTCGTCTACGAGGACTACCCGCGCTATTTCGAGAGCGAACGCTTCTATCCGAAAAAGTACGCGAACGCCGAGCTCGCCCGCTATGGCCAGGGCTACCTGGTCTACCTGCCCGAGGGCTACGAGGCGCAGCCCCGGAAGGAATGGCCGCTGATTCTCTTCCTGATCGGGAGCGGCGATCGCGGCCCCGACGTATACCTCTTCGCGAAGAATGGGCCCTTCCAGTTCGTCCGCGAGAAGGCCCCCCTGCCCTTCGTCATCGTCGCGCCGATGCTGGACGTCTCCACCGAATTCAGGTCCTTCCCGGAGGCCTACCTCGACGGCGTGATGGCGGAGATCCGCGCCGGGTACCGCGTCGACGCCAAGCGCCTCTATCTGACCGGCCTCAGCATGGGCGGCGAGGCCTGCTACCGCTACGCGCTGCACCGGCCCCAGGACTTCGCCGCCGTCGCCCCGCTGGCCGCCTTCGACGCCAGGTTCAATCCGGAGGCGGCGAGAGAAGGCTTCGCGCCCCTCGCCGAGCCCCTAGGCCGGCTCAAGGGCCTTCCGATTTGGGCCATCCACGGCGCCGATGACATCGTGGTTCCCTTGAGCGCCGCCCAGGCTACCGTCGACGAATTCAGGAAGGCGGGAGTCCGGGTCGACTTCACCGTCCTCGAGGGCCGCGATCACGACGTGTGGACGGACACATACCTCGATCCGAAGTTCTACGAATGGCTGTCCAGCCATCGCAGGCCCTGAAAAAGGCCGCGGGTCAGCCCGCCTCGCCCGACCAGAGCCGCCTCATCTCCTCGCAGCCCTCCAGGAGCTCGGCCAAGGAACCCGCTGCCTCGACCCGGCCCTCCTTCATCACGACGACGTAGTCGGCCCTGCGCAGGGCGGGCCTGCGGTGCGAAACCACGAGGCAGGTCCCGGACGCGCGTTCGAAGACCCGCTCCCAGAGCAGCCGCTCGGTCTCGACGTCGAGGGCGCTGGAGAGGTCGTCGAAGACCAGGAGCTCGCTCTCGCGCACGAACATGCGCGCCGCGGCGACGCGCTGGAGCTGGCCTCCGGAGAGCTTCACGCCCTTGGTTCCGACGAGGCTGTCCAGCCCCTCGTTGAGGGCCGCGAGATCCTCCTCCATGGCCGCCCGCCTCAGGGCCTCCCTGACGCGATCGTCGCCGCGATCGAGGCCCAGGAGGATGTTCCGTCGCAGGGACTCCGAGAAGAGCCGAGGCACCTGGGCCGTGTAGGCGCAGCGGGGAGGCACGAAGAAAGCGTCGGGGCTGTCGACCCTCTCGCCGTTCCAGAAGATCTCGCCGCCCTCCCTCGGCAGCAAGCCGAGGAGGACGCGCAGGGCGGTAGTCTTGCCGGAGCCTACGCGGCCGGTGATGACGGTGAAGGAGCCCGCGGCGATGTCGATGCCGAAATCCTCGATGCCGCGGCCCGTATCCGGATGATGGTAGGCCAGGCCCGTGGCGGCCAGGCGCTCCAGCGGACGGCTGTCCCTCTCGGGATAGACGACGCGGGGGAGCTCGCCCGCGAGGTGGACCTCCGAGAAGGCTATGAGGTCCCCCGGCGGCGCGTCGCCCATGAGGCGCTCCATTCTCTCGACGGAGACGCCGATCTGCTTGTAGCGCGCGAACAGGAGGCCGATGAAGGTGGTCGTCTCGCTCACGAAGCCGAGGTAGAAGGTGAAGAGGGCGAAGTCCCCGACCGTGAAAGTATGGGCTTTCAGGGCCCTCGCCGCGAGGATGAGGACGATGCCGGTGCCAATCGTCGAGGCGTTGTTGAACAGCGAGTCGAGCATCTCGTTGAAGAGCCTGTCCTTGAGCGAGACCGCCCGCCTCTCCTCGTTTATGGCCCGGAAGCGTCCCGCGACGCTCCTCTCCGCCGCGGCCACCTTGATGGCCTGGGCGGCCCCGAAGATCTCGCCGATGAAGCCGGCCACCTTTCCCGCCGCCTTGCGGCTCGCGATCCTGTACTCCTCGATCTTGGCCATGGCCAGGAAGGAGACGAGGGCTACCGCGATGAAGGGAAGGACCGCGACGAGGGTGATCAGGGGATCGATCGCCGCCATGAGCGCGATGGCCGCGATTCCCGAGGCGATGCTGGAGGAGAGGTCGTTCATCCACAGGGCGAACAGGGGAATCTCGAAGACGTCCCCCATGAAGCGGCTGATCGCCTCGCCGGGAGAGTCGGGCAGGGCCTTCGCACCGGGCCTGCGCAGGATCCGGGCGAGGAGGTTCTTGCGCAGCAGGGTCATGCTGTTGACGAAGAAGGGGACGTTGGTCTTGATGGCCCCGAGTATGCCCAGCACTCCGCCGATCTCGCTAACGAAGAGGAGGGCCACGAGGGTCCACAGGTTGAAGCCGACCGCGGCGTCGCCCGAGACGAGGTCGAAGAACCGCTTGGAGATGACGCCGGGCATCATGAAGAAGAACATGAGGAAGAAGAGCGAGAGGGTGTTGAGGAGCCAGAGCCGGGGCCTGAACCGGATGGTGCCGAGTATCGCCTTCCAGGCCGGGAGCCCTCCCGACGCGCCCTTCACGCGAGGGCCTCTTCCATGCCGGTGCGCAGGAGGGCGCTGAATCGCGAGCCTTTGTCGGCTGCCAGGGCGGTTCGCGCTCCGCGCTCGGCGGCCCTCCCCCCCTCGAGGATGAGTATGCCGTCGGCCCGCTCCACCGTGCCCAGCCTGTGGGCGATCACGATGGCCGACCTGTTCTCGAGGAGCTTGTCGACGGCTCGCTCGATGAGTCTCTCGGTGGCCGGATCGAGGCGGGACGAGGCCTCGTCCAGGATGACGAGGCCGGGGTCCCGCAGGAAGACGCGCGTGAAGGCGAGGAGCTGGGCCTCCCCGGCGGAGAGGCTGCGCCCGCCCGTCTCCACCCTCGTATCCAGGCCCTCCGGCAGGCCCGCGAGCCAGTCCCCCAGCTCGAGAGCGTCGATGGCCTCGAGGATGCGCCCGTCTGACACGGCCGGATCGAAGAAGCTGATGTTGTCGCGCACCGAGGCCTGGAAGAGCTGGACGTCCTGCGTCACCATGGCGACGCGATGCCTCAGCTCGGCGAGCCTGGCCTCGGCGATGGGCCTTCCCCCGAGGAGTATTCTCCCGCCCGAAGGCTCGTAGAGGCGGAAGACGAGGCGGGCGACGGTCGTCTTGCCCGAGCCCGTGCGCCCTAGGAGCCCGAGCGCCTCGCCGGGCCGAAGGGCGAAGCTCAAGTCCCTTAGCACGCCCTCTCCCTCGAGGTAGGAGAAGGAGACGGACTCGAAATCGAGGCCGAGCGGCCCCCCTCGAGCGGTTCCGCCGGCGGGGGCCTCGCCGCCGGGACCGTCGACGATGCCGGGCAGGATCGAGCGCAGCTCGCGGATGCGCTCGACGCTTGCGCCCACGCTCTGGAGGCTGTCGACCTGCTGGGAGAGCTCGCGGATGGGACGCGACAGGAGGAGGATATAGGAGACGAGGAGGAAGACCCCGCCCACCGTCATGAGGCCGCCGCGGTACAGGTAGGAGCCCGCGACGAAGGCTGTCGCGATGCCGAGGGTCAGCACGACGCCGGCGATCATGCGCACCCAAAAGTGCATCGCGCCTGCGCCCTTCCAGTGGACGAGTATGCGCCTCTGGATCGAGTACAGGCCCCCCAGGACGTAGTCGACCGCCCCCGAGGAGCGGATGTCCTCGGTCCCGGCCAGGCGTTCCTCGAGGAAGCCCGAGAGCTCGGTGTTGGCCTCGCGCAATCGCTTTTCCGGACCTACGGCGAGGCTCTTCACGACGTTGAGGCAGAGCAGGGCGAGGGTCGCGAACAGGGCGAAGACTCCGCCCAGCGCCGGATTCTCGAAGAGGAGCACGACGACGATGCCGAGGATCAGGAGGACGTTGGCCAGGATGCGGACGACTCCGGCCGAGAAGAAATTGGAGAACTCCGCGACGTCCCCGTCGATGCGCTGGATGAGCTCCCCGGGCGTAGTGCCGTTATGATAGGCCATGTCGAGGGAGAGGCAGTGCTCCGCGAGATCCGCGCGGAGCTCGTTGGTCGCTTTCCACGCGAGATTCTCGCCCACGTAGGCCGAGGCTATCCCGAGGCCCTGCTGCGCGAGGGCCACGAGGATGTAGAGAGCCGCCAGGGCGACTAGGCCCGAATCCGCCTTTTCCCCGAGGGCTCCGTCTATGACGGCCCGGATGATCTGCGGATTGACGAGCTGGAGGCCGATCCCCGCGAGGATGAGGGACATCAGCAGGATGAAGCTCCCTCCCCGCTTGCGCAGGTATTTCCCGAGGATATCCCAGTAGCGGCGGAAGGGAATCTTGAGCTCGGCCTTCTCGGGGCTTTTTTTCATTCCCCATTTATATCCGAGGTCCCGCGCCGAGACAACAGAGCGCCGCGGCGATGACATCGCGGACGCGGGCGATTGTAGCTACCGCGCATATGGTGTATCCTCTCCCCCTACAAAAGAGGGTCCTCCTTCATGCGCATCGCCTCGTTGAACCAATCCTCAGAGCAACGCCGCGCCCTCATTCTGAACGGTTCGATCTTCCGGACAATGATGGTCCTCTCCGTGCCCACCCTCATGTTCGGCTTCGTCCAGGCCCTGATGCCGCTCATGGACGGCCTCTTCATCAACAACGTCGCCGGTACGATCGTCGCCAGCGCCGTGACCTACTCCACGCCGGTCATCAACATGATCAGCGCCCTCGCCCAAGGGCTCTCCGTGGCGGCCATGGCCATCCTCGGGCAGATGAACGGCAGGGGCAACCTGCTCGAGTCCAGGCGCACGGCCACCCAGATAGTAGTTTCCGGATCGATCCTCGGCTTCGCCTCCGCCCCTTTCCTCCTCGTCGCGGCCGCCATCATCTCGGGCTCCCTCAATCCCGAGATCTCCCATGACGTCTTCCTCTACCTCGCCCTCAACGCCTTCGTCCTCCCCTTCTCGTTCCTGGAATCGATCTACAACGGGATCATGAACGCGAACGGCAAGCCCGAGGCTCCCTTCGTCCGCATGGTCATCATGCTCGCCCTCAAGGTGGCATTCAATTTCCTCTTCCTCGTCGTCCTCCGGATGGGCCTGGTCGGCTGCGTGCTGGCCTCGCTCTTCGCGAACGCCCTCGTCACGGCCTGGATGTTCTACGAGCTCTTCGCCAAGGAGGGCGAGGACCGCCTCGAGCTCAGGGATTTCCATTTCGACCTGCCGATCGTGAAGGAGCTCGCGCGGATCGGCTTCCCCGCCATGCTCAATTCCTTCTTCCTCAACCTCGGCTTCCTGCTGATCAACAACGAGACGCAGAGATACGGTCCCCTCGTCCTGACCGGCCAGGGCATTGCGGGCAGCATCACAGCCGTGTGCTTCACCCTCCCGGGCTGCCTGAGCTCGGCGGTGACCATGATGGTGAGCATGAACGTCGGCGCGGGCAACCCGCGAAAGGCCAAGCGCTCCGCCTTCGTCGGCTGCGTCGCCAGCGCCATCACCGCCGTCGTCGTCATAGCCCTCGTCGTGCCCCTCTCGCCCTATCTCACGATCCTCTTCACCCGCGACCGCGCCCTGCTCGAGATAGCAAACAAGGCCCTCCACATCTACACCTATTCGGTGGTCGGCTTCGGTGTCTGCATGTCGGTACAGGGCGCCTTCATCGGCCTGGGCCGGACCAAGGTGCCCCTCGTCCTCGGGATACTGCGCATCTGGCTCCTGCGCTACGCCTTCATCCTCGCGACGGAGCGCGCCCTCTCCTTCTATGCGGTATTCTGGGGCAACCTCTTCTCGAACTACGCCGCGGCGGCGCTTTCGGTCATCCTCATCTCGCGCGTGAAGTGGGTCTCGGGCATCCGAGAATAGCCCTTGACCAAGGAACCTGGGAGGGTACAATGGGC
>JANXYQ010000135.1 GCA_025355995.1 Spirochaetaceae bacterium
CGCGATCGAGGCGATGATCGGCGGCAGGCCTCCGTAGGCCACGAGCGAGCCCGTAGCGGCGCCGAGGACGGCGCCTATCGCCGCTCCCGCGGGGAGGAGGAGCCAGGCCGGGATCCCCGGGTTGTACTGGTTGATCAGGGCCGTCGCCATCCCGGTGAAGGCCATCGTCGAGGCCACCGAGAGGTCGATGCCGCCGATGAGGATCACCATGAACTGGCCCAGCGCGACGATGATGAGGGCGCAGGTGTCGTTTAGGATCGAGTCGAGGTTCTTGGGTGCGAGGAAGTTGGGCGCACGTAGGGAAACGATCAGGCAGAGGGCGAGGAGGGAGACGACGACGGTCATCTCCTTCCGCTTGAGTATGCGCTTCATCAGGAGGCCCTCCCCGAGGCGCTCGGGCCCGCGGCATCGCCACCGGCTAGACCGCTTGAAACGCCGGTAGCATCGCCACCGGCTAGACCGCTTGAAACGCCGGTGGCGGCGCGCAGGATCGCGGACTCGTCCGCGTCCTTCCGGTCGCAGACCGCGGTGACCCTGCCCTCGTACATGACGAGGATACGGTCCGACATCCCCAATATCTCGGGGAGCTCGGAGGAGATCATGAGGATGGACAGCCCCTTCGAGGCGAGGTCCGAGATGAAGGCGTGCACGGCGGCCTTCGTGCCGACGTCGATGCCCTTGGTGGGCTCGTCGAGAATGAGGATGGAGGGCTTGGTCGCGAGCCATTTGGCGAGCACCACCTTCTGCTGGTTGCCGCCGGAGAGGTTCTTGGCGTTCTCGCCCCAGCCCGCCGCGCGGATCTCCATGAGCGCGCCGTAAGTCCGCGTTACTTCGTCCTCGGCGGCGCCGTCCAGGAAGGGGCCCCTCGAGAGGGCGGCTACCTGCGGCAGGGTGATATTGTCGCCTATGCCCATCTCCAGGATGAGGCCCTGGCCCTGGCGGTCCTCCGGGACGTGGGCGATGCCGAGGCGCAGTGCGTCGCGCGGGCTGCGTATGCGGACCGCCGCGCCGTTCAGGCGGACCTTGCCGCCGTCCCTCGGCTCGAGGCCGACGAGGGAGCGGATGACGTCGGAGCGGCCCGCGCCCACGAGGCCGAACATCCCGAGGATCTCGCCCTTGCGCAGGCCGAAGGAGACGTCCCGGTAGAAGCCCGCGCGGGAGAAGCCCTCGATTGCGAGGATCTCCTCGCCGATGGTCGCGGAGCGCTTGGGGAACATGTGCTCGACCTCGCGGCCGGCCATCATGCGGATGAGGGCCTCGATGTCGGTCTCCTTCATCGCGCCTTCGCCGACGTAGCGGCCGTCGCGGAGCACCGTGTAGGAATCCGCGATCGCGAAGAGCTCGTCGAACTTGTGGGAGATGAAGAGTATGGCCCTGCCCTCGTCGCGGAGGGCTCTGATGATCTTGAAGAGATCCTCGGTCTCGCGGAGGGAGAGGGCGCTCGTCGGCTCGTCCATGATGACCAGGGAGGCGTCTTCCGAGAGGGCGCGGGCGATGCCGACGAGATGCCGCTCGGCGACCGAGAGCTCGCGTACGAGGGCATCGACGGAGATGGGCAGCTCGACCCTATCGAGGAGGGCGCGCGCCCTCTCCCTCATCCCCCTCCAATCGAGGAGCCCGGTTCTTCCCTTGAGCGTATGGCCCGAGAATATGTTCTCCGCGACCGTGAGGTCGGGGAACATGGACGCTTCCTGGTGGATGACGGCGATGCCCGCCTCGCGCGCGTCGCTCGGGCTCCGAAAATCCCGGTCCCGGCCCGCGAAGCGGATTGATCCCGAGGTCGGCCTGTGCACGCCCGTGAGCACTTTGACGAGGGTGGACTTACCCGCGCCGTTCTCGCCGATGAGGGCGTGCACCTCGCCCGAGCGCATGGAGAAGTCCACGCCCTCCAGGGCCTTGATACCGGGGAAGAACTTGCTCACCCCGCGCATCTCGAGAATCGTCTGTCCCGTAGCCATAGCGCTCCCTACACGAATGAAGTCCCTGACGAAAAACATGGCCAAAGCCCCCTCTACGCGGCGGGCACGGGAATCGCGATGCGCGATCCCCGTGCCCGCCTCATGAGAGCCGGGCCTAGAACATCTTCGAGAACTTCTCGATGGTCGTCTTGTCGAACACGAAGGGCACGCCCATGACCGCGCCGCCGTCGGCGCCGATCTTGATGTCGCCCATGCGGCCGGCCTTGACCACGTCGCCGTCCTTGCCGGTGGCTTGCTTCTTGATGAGCGCGTTGGTGATCATGACGGAGGTGTAGCCGAGGTCGATCGGGTTCCAGAGGGCGAATTTTTCACAGGCCCCGTTATCGACGTAGAACTTCATCTCGGAGGGGAGGCCGAGGCCGGTCAGCTTGACCTTGCCGATGAGCTTCTTGTCCGTGATGGCCTTGCCGGCCGCGGCGATGCCGACGGTGGTCGGGGCGATGATGCCCTTGAGCTTCGGGTGCGCCTCGAAGAGGCCGACGGCCTCGCGGTAGGACTTGTCGGCGAGGTCGTCGCCGTAGACCGTGGCCACGAGCTTGATCTTCGCGTACTTGGGATTGGAGGCCAGCTCGGCCTTCATGACCTCGATCCAGGCGTTCTGGTTCGTGGCCTGGCTGGTAGCGGAGAGGATGGCGATCTCGCCCTCGCCGCCGATGAGGCCGCTGACGAGCTCGACCTGCTGCTTGCCGATGAGGCCGGTGACGGAGGGCACCAGGTCGACCATGCGGCCGTCCTTGCTGATGCCGGAGTCGAAGGACATGACCTTGATGCCCTTGCTCATCGCCTTCTTGGTGATGGGGATCAGGGCGTCGCGGTCATTGGCGGAGATGGCGATGCCCTGCACCTTCTGGGCGATGAGGGAATCGATGATCTCGATCTGGCCCTCGGCGGTGGGCGTGGACGGGCCCTGGTAGATGATCTCGGTATTGCCGAGCTCCTTGGCCGCTTCCTGGCCGCCGTCGCGGACCGCGTCGAAGAACCCGTTGCCGAGGCTCTTCACGACGATGGCGATCTTGGAGACCTTGGGCGCCGCGGGGGCGCAGGCGCCTAGGGCGACCGCGACGGCGACGGCGGCGAACAGGGAAAGGAACCTTGTAGCCTTCTTCATTAAAATCCTCCTTGGGGATGATACGATGCTAGAGGCTATACCCTATCCGCGGAACGCGGTACGGGCGCGTTCTACGGTCGATGGGGGGCGCTTCTACGCTTTCAAGTCGGAGGGGAGGGACCCGGTGATCGACTTGAATTTCCTCGCGAAATGCCTCGGGTCGGCGTATCCGACCGCGGACGCCGCCTCCGCCACGGAGGCGCCGGCGCGGATGAGCCGCGCGGCCTCCTCGATCCTGAGCCTCCCGAGGAACTCGCTTATCGTGCTTCCCGTCTTGCGGTGGAAGAGGGCGGAGAGGTAGTTCGGGCTCAAGGAAGCCAGGGCGGCAGCGTCGGCGACGGAGGCGTCCGCGTTGAAGTTTCGGCGCAGGTACTCGATGACCGGCCCGAGGACGGCGTCGTCCTCGGGGGCTCCCGGGCGGAGGCCCAGCCTGCCCAGGCAGGCGGAGAGCTCGCCGGCCCTGACGGGCTTGAGGAGGTACTCGGTGACCCCGAGGCGCAGCGCCCCGCGGGCGTACTCGAACTCGGCGTGGCTCGAGACGACCACCCACCTGGTGAGGGGAGAATCGCGGGAGGCGGCCTCGATGGCGGCGAGCCCGTCCATGCCGGGCATGCGAATGTCGACGAAGGCGCAGTCGGGGCGGCGCTCGCGGGCCGAGCAGACGAGCTCGCGTCCTCCCGACGCCTCGTCGATCGCCTCGGGCGGGAAGCCCAGCTCCTCCAGGAGGGACCGCATGACGAAGCGCGCGGGGCGTTCATCATCGGCTACGAGGAGTCTCATGGGCGATCCAGCTCCGCGAGGGGTATCGAGATCCTCGCGAGGAAGCCTTTGCCGGCCTCTCCCTCGAGCTCGAGGGAGGCCGACGAGTACAGCAGCGCGAGGCGCTCGCGCACGTTCCCGATGCCGATCCGCCTATGCTCGTTGATGAGGCCGGAGTCGCAGCCGACGCCGTCGTCCCTCACCTCGAGTACCAGGCCGTCCCCGTCTATCCTCGCGGAGATCCAAGCCGTGCACGGCCTCGTCGAGGGCTCGATGCCGTGGATGACCGCGTTCTCGAGGAGGGGCTGCACGAGCAGCTTGGGGATGGGCAGGCTCCCCGCCCCCTCCTCGAGCTCGAATTCGAAGGAGAAGCGCTCCTCGAAGCGGAGCTTCTGGAGGCGGCAGTAGAGCTCGAGGAAGGCGAACTCCTCCGCCACCGTCGCGCCCTGGCCGTGCTCGATCGTATAGCGCAGCATGTCCTTGAGAGCATGGATCGAGGATTCGACGGCGGAGCGGTCGCCCATCCTGTTGAGGGCGACGAGGCCGTTGAGGACGTTGTACATGAAATGCGGCTGGATCTGCGCTTGGAGGGCCCGGTACTCCGCGTCGTCCCTCGCCCTGAGGGCGGCGTTGCCGATGGCGTTGTCGATGACCTGGGCGGCGTAGTCCGCGTAGGACTCGAGCTGGGCCAGCTCGAGGTCCGTGAAGGCCCGGGCCCGGCGCCCGAACACGCAGACGCCCTCAAGACGGCGGCTGGCCGAGAGGGGAAGGGTCAGGACGGACTTAAGGGAGGGCTCCAGCCCGCGCTCGACGAGGAGGGACGGCGAGAGCGAGGCGTCGAGGATCACGAAGGAGGGCTGGGCGTTGGCCGAGCCGCCGGCCTCGACGAGAAGCTCCCACTCGACGACGGGGGAGAAGCCCGACCAGGCGTGGCGGTAGACCCGCCCGCCCTTGAGCAGACAGACGGCGGCGCACTCGGCGCCCCCGTCGCGAAGGAGGGCGTCCACGACGATGGCGAGGATCCGGTCGAGGTCGGGCGCCTCCGGCAAGGCGGTATTCACGTCGCCCAGGATGGCCGTGAGCGAGTCGACGTTGGCCTTGAGCCGGGCGGCGAAGAGGTTGATCCGCTCGGCGAGGACGCCGAGCTCGTCGTGCCCCGAAGGCGCGACGCGCGACGAGAAGTCGCCCTCGGACATGCGCTCGACCGCCCTGTCGACGAGGCGGATGTTCGCGAGGATCGAGCGGGTCGTCGAGAGGACGCCCGCGACGGCGAAGGCCGTCACGAAGGCGCTCACGATGCCGTACGCGAGGATGGCGCGCCGCTCGGCCAGGGCCGCGCTCTGCTCCAAGACGCCGACGAACCTGTCCAGGTAGCTCTCGAAGATGTTGCCTAAATAGAATGAAGCCGCCCGGACGTGGTCGAATATCGCGTAGAGGGACTCGTCCTTCGAGAGCTGCAGCCTGCTGTAGAGCTCCTCGCTGCCTGAGTAGCGGTCGCGCAGGAGGGCGAAATCCTGCTCCAGGCCGTCGAGTTCGTGGAAGGCTCGATCGCTCATCGTGCCCGCCACCTCGTAGGCGGCGCGGAGCTCCTCGTCTGCGAGCAGGCCGCGGAGGACGGGGTCGCCGATGAAGACGGCGTAGGAGGATCTGAATTCGGCCACCGCCTGGATCCATTCCTTCTGGGTCGAGATGCTCGTCGGGGCGAGGATGATTCCCTGCAGCGTGGAGTAGAGCCTCGGGCTGAAGAGGTCGAAGACGAGGTCGGTCATCAGGCCATGGGCGCGCCTGGCCTGGGCTATGGTGCGGACTCCCCCATCGATCGCCCCCCGCATGGACGCTATCCTCTGGTAAGTGCGGATGGAGATGGCCGTGACGAGGAGGAAGCCGCCGGCGACGAGGAGGACGAGAGCCAGGAATTTGGTACGGATCCGCACGGAGGCAGTATAGCACGGGGCGGGCGGTCAGCGCCCGGCCGCGGCCATCCCCCAGCCGATTCCCGCGGCGCCGGCGGCCAGGCCCAGTACCGCGGCGCCCCGCCAGAGCCAGAGCTCCGTCTCACGGCGCGCGGCCGCCGCCTTGGCCGCCTTCAGCGAGGACTCGGAGAGCGCCAGCCACCTCTCGCACAGCTCGAGCGAGGACGACAACTCGCTTGCTCGCGTCGTCGACTCGCTCAGCCGAGTCGATAGCTCGCTCAATCTGGAGCGCGCATCCTCGAGCGACGCCTTGAGAAGCCTCGAGTCCTCGCTCGAGTCCGCGGCCGAGCTCTCGAGCCGACTCAAGAGCTCGTCGAGCCTCTCCCAGGTCGGCTTGGGCGAGGTCGAGCCGCCGCCCGAGCCCACCGGGTAGGGCCCTGTCGAGGGCGAAGACGAGGGCTCCCCCGAGGAGGGCGCCGCCCAGGAGGACGCCGCCGAGAACGAGAACAGTAGCGCGAAGGTTATCAGCCATCTCATGGTCCCTCCAGGGATGCTACGTTTATATCGCGGCCGGGACGGCGGAGCAATAGTCCTCGGGAGTGTCGATATCGCGCAACGCGCCCGGTCCCGTTTCCACGGCGATCGAGGGCCTGGACGCGAGGAAGTCCTTGAGCCGACCCCGCGGGTCCAGGGGGAGAATGCCGGGGATCCAGGCCGAGGGGAGGAGGACGGGATGGCCGCGCGCGCCTTCGTACGTCGCGAATATCGCGGTCAAGGGATCGGCGAGCTCCAATCGAGCCTTGGCAAGGGCGCGATAGTCGTCCGGCGACACGAAGGGCATGTCGGCGTGGGAAATGAAGAAGGCCTCGCCCGCCACCGAGGGCAGGGCCGCCTGGATGGACGTAAGCAGACCCTCGCTCCAGCGCGGGTTCCGGACGACGAGGAGGCGGCCCGCCTCGAGCGGATCGCGATAACGAGCGGCGCCGAAGTGCGCGGCGACCTCGTCGCCACGATGCCCTACGACCAGGATGAGGCGGCAGCCGGCGCCTAGGGCAGCCGTCGCCGCGGTTTCCGCGATCGTCGTTTCCCCGAAGCGTAGCAAGGGCTTGAAATCCTCCTCGCTTCCGGGCGAGCGCATGCGCGAGGACGCGCCCGCGGCGGGCATGATGCAATCTTGCATGACGCAATCGGGCGAGATATATTCGGGCATGGCGGGAACTATAGCATCGATGACTCGAAAAATCTGACTTCTTTATTGAGGAGTCCGAATTTATCAACCTAGACGACTCCGAGGTATGGCTGGCTACGATAGATAATCTGGGTACCGCGAACATCGAGGGAAAATGAACGCACGAGCCCCGTTTCTTCTATTTCTGTCGATTTTCCTGGCCGCTGGCTTCGGCCTCCACACCCAGGTCGGCTCGGAAAAATCGCCTAATTATATCCTATATGCGAGTCCGGTATTTTCGCTTCCCGTCTCCGCTTGCGTTTTGGATAAATACGAGCTCCTTTCGGCCGGGTGGGGTGGTCGGTTCGCCACGGGCGTTTCGAAGGACCTCGGTTCAAAGTTCGCCCTACGAGGCATCGCGGATGCCGGCCTCGTAAACGGCTTCCTCTCGATGGGCGATTTCGCGGCCTACGTAGGGCTCCGCGTCGGCGCAAGGATCGAGTACAAGATCAACGAGCGCCTGTCGACGCGCTTCGACGCAGACCTGAATTATCAAGCCGGGCTCTACGCGGGCTTAGGCGCCGGCCTCGGGATCGCCTATCGACTGCCCTCCCGCGATTCCGGACGCATCGACCCGTCGAAGCTCAGGCTCCTCGACTTCTCGGCCGTCAAGACAGCCGAGATCTTCCCGATCTTCCGCGCCTACTACGACAAGCAATCCCTCGGCTCCGTCACGATCACCAACACGAGCCGGGAGCCGGTCACCAAGGTAAGGCTGAACTTCCTGCTTCGACAATACATGGATGCGCCGAAGGAGTGCGCGCCCATCCCCCGCATGGAGGCGGGCGAGGGCGTCCTCCGTATTACCGAGGCCACCGAGGCGACCGCGGAGATTACGGTGAGCTACGACGCAGGCGAGGTCGCGGGAGCCTCGCAGAGCTGCAGCTCGACCGCCTTCGCCACCGTCCCGTGCCGAATCTTCATGGCGGCGGAACTCGGCCTGACCGAGGCGGAGGCCAAAGCGCGTTGCATGGACATACGCGAACTCATCAGCGTCGGAGACCGGCTTTGGATTCCGATCGAGACGACCCTGCGCAGCTCGGGCTTCCTCGCCGCCTGGCGGAAGGCCGCGGAGGAGTGGCACCAGGCATCGGCCGAGGGTCGGGCCGCCTTCCACCCGATCCACTAAGCCTGGACGGAATTCGCGCCCGTCGGCCTACCCGCCGACGAGGCCGACGTCCTCCTGCCCTCGGACGCGGGCTTCCTCGCCGCCTCAAGGAAGGGATGGTCGATACGCGTTTTTCACGCGACCAATTGATGAGGATCCAGGTCGGGGACTTTACATTCAAGTATGGCCCGGTAAAAAAGCCTCAAACAGGTTTCATCGCCCAGGAGTTGTACGAGGTTTATCCGTAGGCGGTCGGCAAGCCTAACGACGAAAACGGCACCCGGGGCGTGGACTACGGCAGGTTGAGTCCCATCATCGTCAAATCCATCCAGGACCTGCAGAAGGCCATCGAGGCCCAGAAGCGGGAAAACGCCGAGCTCAAAGCGATTCCTTGCTGCGGGAAAGCAAGGAGTGTCTCGCACCGTCAATAAAAATCCTTAAGTCCCATCACCGTGAGCCTCGACAGCTTGAGCGCTAATGCCCTGTAACAGAGCGAGGGGCGCTCACTTCACCTTGATAAACCAATCGACCGCGACGTTCTTCGGACGGGTCTCGGAGGCGTAACCAGGGGTGCCGTTACCGAAGCGGTCCCCGGAACAAACCCTTCCTGTCGTCTCGCCATGAATTCCGAAATCGGCGGTCGTTGAAGTAGGATTATTGGCCGAACCTCCGCTCGCCATCACCGAGGCATGGTACCAGCCGCTTACACCATGAGCGACGACAAGGCTCGTGTGCCTTTGTCCTTGGAAGGCATCCGCTTGGGCGCTACCGACGCTGCGGCTGGCGTCGGGGTCGACGCTGGCGCCTACGTTCATGCCCCGGATAAATTGCCCCTCATGTCGGGAAAGGGACCGGTATACGATGAGGCGGGATTGCTCCCATCAGCGAAGGCCCATACTCTGTCGGTCGTTCCGGACATGTAGTCGTTAGTGGCGTCCGGCGCTATCAAGGATGCGATCACGGTGCCGATCGGAGTCACCTGAGCTTTGACGGCGTCGACGAGGGCTTGGAATTTTTGGTTCATTTAAGTGGCGCTGATCGACGTATTCGGGGCGAAAGAATTGGGTTCGGTGATCGAAGGCGTCTGAGCCCTCGATCCGATCATGACGACGGCTAGCAGCGCGAAAGAGAGCAAAGCTTCCTTCATTCTGACATCCTTCCCGCGTTATCCGGATCTTTCCATTCACGCGGGCATCAATATTTAATTATAACATGAGTTGCCATTCCATCCCGAAAATCATTGAGGTATTTCGGTTTTACCCAAAATATTTGCCCAGCCCTTCCCCTTGTACCAATAGCGATAGTCCTCGCAAAAACCCGCTTGTCGTAGAGCTTCATCGCGGGCGCGTTGCCCGAGCAGGAGCGGGACCCGCCCGTCGTAGAGCTCCGTCTGAAGCGCGGGCCATCCCGAGAGGCTCAGTTCTTCGATCCGCGACGCCTCGGCGCCGGGCTCAAGCCCGGTTAAGACCGGTTCCCTAGTTTAGGGTCGGCCGCTTCGCTGCCGCGAAGGCCCTGAGCCTCTCGATCTCCGCGCGGACGCGGGCGGGGGCCGGGCCCCCGACGAGGTCGCGGCGTTCGATACAGGCGTCCAGGGACAGGTAGCGGGAGAGCTCGCCGGGATCGACGCCCCTCCAAGCCTCGTGCAAGGCGCCCAGTCCCGCCGCCCCGAGGTCGGCGATGACCGCGCCCACGGCCGGCGAGCGGCCGAGCTTGGCCGGCCCAGCCGCCGCGGCCCTCGCCTCGACCAGCTTGCGGCCGGCCGCGTAGGCGGTGCGGAAGGGCACGCCCCGCAGCACCAGGAATTCGGCGGCGTCCGCGGCCCAGAGGCAGCCGTCCTCGGCGGCCTCGCGCATGCGCTCGGGCCGGGGCTCGAGCGCCTGCACGAGCCGAGCGAAGGCGGCCGCGCAGGAGGTGGCCGTGTCGCCCGCGTCGAAGACCAGGGACTTGTCCTCCTGGAGGTCCCGGTCGTAGGCGAGGGGCAGGCCCTTCTGCATCACTAGGAGGGCGACGAGGTCGCCGTAGGCCCTCCCCGACTTGCCCCGGATGAGCTCGGCGGGATCGGGATTGCGCTTCTGCGGCATCACCGAGGAGCCGGTGGAGCAGGACTGGTCCACGGCCACGAAGGCGAACTCGGCGGAGGCCCAGAGCACTATCTCCTCGCAGTAGCGCGAGAGATGCATGAGGAGGGTCGCGGCGGCCGAGGCGAACTCCACGCAGGCGTCGCGGTCGGCGACGGCGTCCATGGAATTGCGCGAGGGCCTGGCGAAGCCGAGGGCCCTGGCGGTGCCCTCTCGGTCGACCGGCAGCCCGGTACCGGCCAAGGCGCAGGCGCCCAGGGGGCTCTCGTCCGCGCGCGCGTCCGCGTCCTCGAAGCGGCCGTAGTCGCGCTCGATGGCGGCGCACCAGGCGAGGAGATGGTGGGCGAAGGTGACCGGCTGGGCCCTCTGCATGTGCGTGTAGCCGGGCATGAGGCTTCCGGTGCCCCGGGATGCGAGCTCGCACAACGCGTCCAGCGCGTCGAGGAGGGCCCCTCTGGCCTCCTTCGAGGCCTTGCGTAGCCACAGCCTGAGGTCGAGCGCGACCTGGTCGTTGCGGCTACGGCCCGCGTGGAGGCTGCGGCCAGCGTCGCCCATGCGCGCGGTGAGCTCGG
>JANXYQ010000009.1 GCA_025355995.1 Spirochaetaceae bacterium
ATGGGCTGGGCATCCGAAGAATCATGGTAAGTAGCCCGTCGAAAAATGCTTTGCAGAACTGTCTGATTCGTCGTAGAAGATTCCTTTTTCTAATTCAATGAGAAAACAAGATTATTTATTGGTTTTTCGAGGTGCCCTATACTAATTCTAGCCTCGAAGCAAGGCGCGAGCCGCGAGATGCGACAGGAACTCGACCCTCTGCCCGAGCTCGTAATGGCGGCTCAAGTCCGAAAGCTGGCTGTGGCAATTCTCGCAGGCGGTGACGACGACGGAGGCGCCGGTGTCGCGCATCTGCTCGGCCTTGACCTTCGACGACTTCATCCTGAACTCCTCCTCGCCCATGGCGACGAGGCCCCCTCCCCCTCCGCAGCACCAGTTCTCCTCGCGGTTCGGAGTCATCTCGACGAAGTCGGGCGCGAGGGCGCGAAGGACGCGCCGCGGCTCCTCGATGACGCCGGAATTGCGCGCGAGCTGGCAGGGGTCGTGGTAGGTGACCTTCTCCCGAAGGCTCATCGGGTCGAGGCGGATCCTGCCCTTCGCCAGGTAGCGGTCGATGAGCTCGACGAAGGCGACTACCTCGAAGCCTTGCGGGCCGATCATGTGCTTGAGGTAGCGGAAGGCCGTGCCGCACTCGACTATCGCCACTTCCTCGACGCCGAGGCGCTTGGCCTCGTCTATGATGCGCTGGGCGACTTTTTTCGCCTTCTGCGCGTCGCCGAGGAAGCTGGCGAAATTGACCGCTTCGAAGGAGGAGATGCACCAACTCTCCTGGGCCGCGTTCATGAGCGCCGCGGCGCTGACGATAGAATGCGAGCCCGCCAGGGCCACGTAGAGCACGCGGGAGCCCGGCACCTCGTAGGGTATCGCCGGCATGGGAGAATCGGGCCAGAGCGCGCGGACCTCTCCGTCCAGGTTCGCCAGGGCTTGGGCGAAATCGGCGCGCGTCTCTTCGACGCTCTCGCCCTTCGCGATCGACATGTCGGCGAGCATGGAGAGCAGCTTGGGCTCCTTGTCGGCCCCGATGAGGAGGGCCTTGGCGATCGACATGATCAGCTGGGTGTCGATGCCGAAGGGACAGTGAACCATGCAGCGCCTGCAGCCCGTGCAGGAGAAGGCGGCGTCGTACAGGGCGTCCACGGACAGGCCGTCCAGGTCGAGGGTCTCGCCGAGCCAGGGCGCGAAGCGCCCCTGCAGCTTGAAGTATCGCTTGAAAACCTTGCGCACGACCTCCGCGCGGCCCACGGCAGTGTAGCGCGTCTGGGGCATGGAGGCGTAGACGTGGCAGGAATCCACGCACAGCCCGCAGCGCGCGCAGCTCTCGAGGTAGAGCCTCATCGCCGAATTGAGCTTCTTCTCGAAGAGCTCCTTGAGGGCCCCGACGCCGACTCCGGCATCCGTGCCTGCGCTCATGACTTCTTCCATACCCGTCTCCTGAGGGCCTCGACCGGCAGGGCGAGGAACGCGTGCATGACTTTAGTGAAGGGAAGTACGACGAGGAAGAGCTCGGCGAGGAGGACATGGATCACGATGAAGTGGTAGTGCGATCCGTGCAACACCGTCCTCGGATCGGCGAAGCTGTACGACGCGAGCATCGCGAAGTACCGCGAGAAGTCCTTCTTGGTCATCACGAAGCCGCTCGCGGTCCAGGAATTGCCCCAGCTCATGAGGTCGCCGAAGAGGAAGAGGAATAGCAGCAGCAGGAGGAGGAGGTAGTCCCCCGGCGTCGAGATCTTGCGGTTCTCGCCCATGAAGCGCCGGCCCAGGAAATAGAACGTGGGAATGGTGACCATGAGGCCCACGACGCCAGCCCCCAGCATGTCCCGCGAGGCGGCGGGGACGATGCGGAGCGAAGGGAAGAGGTCCAGGTGGCCGAGGATCAGGGCGAGGAAGCCCAGGTGGTACATCATCAGGAAGACCCAGAAGACGGGCGCCCGCCTCAGCACCTGCGGCATGCCGAAGGCGTCGCGGAGGGCCGCGATCGTCGGATGCCGCGGCGCCGGGTAGATCGCCAGCTGGTAAGCCGGCTTTGGCCCGCGCAGGATGGCGACGAGGCGCAGGACCAGGGCCGCAACGAAGAAGACGATGGCCGCGTAGACGAGCGGCGCCATGATAGCGTACTCGATTTTATCCAGCGCGAGGCCGAGGCCCGTCCGCGGGAGGCCGGTAGCCGCGCTGAGGGCGTCTGTCGCCCTACCGGCGGCCGCAGCGCCAGCCGCGGCGGTAGCCGCCGAAATCGCCTGAGGAACCAGCTCTCCCGCCATGGCCGTCCCCTATTTCGCTTTCTTCACGTAGATCGTGATGAGCCCGGGCTCCTGCTTGCTCTCGAGCACCAGCTGGCCCGTGGTCTTGGCCCAAGCGGGAAAATCCGAGAGGGCACCGGGGTCGGTAGTGAGGACCTCTACGACGTCGCCCAGCGCGAGCTTGGGCATCTCCTGGCTGATCTTGACGATCGGCATCGGGCATTTCAGGCCCTTGTAATCGAGCGTCTTCGCTATCTTGTAGTCTGCCATAATTACTCCTAATGCGCAGGGCGCTATATGAAAAGCTGGACGGCGGACTCGCCCGCGTCCGCGAGGAAGGTGGCCACGCCGCCTATCGAGAGGCCGGGGTAATCGATCATCTCCCCGATCTTGAAGCCCATGAGATCCATCGACATTTCGCAGATCACGATCTTGATGCCGAGCTGCCGGCGATCTCGAACATCTCGCCCAGGCTGGCCACGTTCTTCTTCTTCATGATCGCCTTGATCATCGCGGTGCCAGCGCCTGCCATGTGCATCTGGGAGAGCTTGGTCCTGTCGCGCCCCTTGGGGAGCATCATCCCGAACATCTTCTCGATCAGGTTCTTGCCGCCGACCCGCTTTTTCGGGTCGCGCAGGGCCGCCGTTCCCCAGAACGTGTAGAACATGACGACTTCCATGCCCATCGCGGCCGCGCCGGTCGCGATGATCATGGCGGCGATGTGCTTGTCGAGGTCGCCGGAGAACACGACCATCGAGAGCTTGCGCTTGGCCCCCGGCCTCGACTCGGCCTGCTCCTTCAGCGCGGCGATCTCCCTCTCTACGTCTATGGCCATCTCATTTCCCCCTATTCGAGATTATCGTGCATTTCTCCAGGCAGCGCACGAGCTCCTTGAGCCTGGGCTGGGCGAGGCTGTAGAGCGCGAAGCCCTCCGAGCGCTCCGCCTCGACGAGGCCGCTCATCCGCAGGATGCGCAGCTGCTGAGAGACGATGGCGGGATCGAGGTCGAGCCGCCCGGCCAGGGCGCCCACGTGCTCGCTCCCCTCGCACAGCGCGGCGACGATGCGCAGCCGCGCCGGGTTGGCCAGTGCCTTGAGGATGCCCGCGAGATGCTCGGAGGCCTTGTGATCGTCCGCGAATGCCGCCATGCGCCCGTCCAATATCTAGTAATCTAGCTATTTCGCTAGATACTCTCACGGGAAAGCGAATGGCGCAAGCCTTAATCGTTGGGCCCTGGACTGGGACGGCTTGGAGGAATGCTGTTGGAAGCCCTGGAAGGTTTGGATCAAGAAAAAACTGGCCGCTTCGCCGAAAATGTAGTATAAGAGCGAACCCCTAGGAGACAAATATGAATGCATACGCTCGCATAGTCCTCGCCTCCCTGCTCCTCGCCGTCTGCTTGGTCGCCGCGGGAGCCCAAGACCTGGACCTCAACGGAAGGACGAAATTCGCCACCTTCGACCTGTCCCTGGCCCCTACCCTGACGGGCAGCCTGGACGGCCGAGCGGACGCGACGCTCAATTGGCTGGACTGGCTCCAGACCCTCGCCGAGCTCAGCGCCCTCAACAACCAGCAGGCTACCAGCGATTCGACCGGCGACTCGACCCGACTGACCACTACCTTGAGCGCCTCCGTGGAGGTCCTCAGGATCAACCAGAACCTTTTATGGAAGATCCTGCCCTTCAAGCTGAGCTGGCTGGAGCTCCACGCCGGCGCCCTCGCCAAGCTCGTCAACATAGACGAGAAGCGCTATGGCATGGACGCGGCGGGCGCTCAGTTCTTCGACATCCAGAGCACGACGAGATATATCAAGCCCCTGGTCTCGGTCGGCGGCGGACTCAACTTCGGCCTGGCGAAAATCGAGGGCATCTATGAAGTATCGCCCCTGGCCGTCAACGAGTCCTACTCCGGAACCTCGATCGAAAACGGCGGTTCGGGAGTCGTGAACACCCCCTTCAGCGGCAGCGACATCGGTCTCGAGACGCGAATCAGCGGGAAGGCTCAATTCAACCTGAGGGCTATCGGGCTTTACGGCACGGGAGAGTATTTCCGCCACCTCGGCTACAACAAGTACGTGGCGAGCGGGGTGGCCAAGCCCTACGCCTATTCGACGGAGGACTTCCTTTTCGGAGGCGGCATAAAGCTCAATTTCCTCAAGCTCTCCGGCGTCTCGCCCTACTTCGGCGCGACCTGGATCCAGCATCAATTCAACCCGATTTCCGCCGCCTCGGGCGGGCAGATAGCCTCCAGCTCCGAGCACTGGCGCCTGGATTTCGGTTTCGGGCTCTAGACCGCTACCCCCCCCCGTCAACTGCCGCGGCCGGCTGCATGCTGGCCGCGTTTTTTCTATACGACCAATCGATAAAACTTGAGCTATTTACTATAATATTTGCACTATATATATTTAATAGTGAGTTTATCCTAACTTGATATTTTGGATATTCTCATTTACTCTTAGTGTTATTCTCAACAATACAGGATGGAATGCATGCCAGGAACAAGGAAAGTAAGGTTTTATTTAGTGCTGACGACTGCACTGATCGCGATCCTGGCTCTATCCTGCAAGCAGAGCCTCAACGTCGGTGGCAATAAGCCGAGCCAGCCAACTAACCTTGTAGCCTCGGCGGGAGACGGGCAGGTAATCCTGAGTTGGGATGCCTCGACCGACGCCACATCCTATACGGTGTACTTTGCCGCCGGAGCGACGGTCAGCGCGACGGTCAACGACGGGACGAAAAACGCGGGTATCGCCGTCACCGCGACCGTCAGCGGTCTCGCCAATGGAACTCAATACGCCTTCGGGGTCACCTCGGCCAACGAGAACGGCACGAGCGCGCTGAGCGGCGTGCAGGTCGCGACTCCCAATGCCCTGGCTGGAAAACCGGTCGTAACGTTGACGCCTGTCGATAGCGCCCTGATCCTTTCCTGGCCTACTATCCCGGGAGCGACTTCGTACAACATTTATTATAAGTCGGGCATCGGCGTCACGACGACCGATTATTCCGCCAAGATCACCACGGCGGTAGTGGTCGACGTCGGAGGCAACAAGCAATACAACCTGTCGAGCTTGCTGAACGGGACGACCTACTCCGTCATCGTCACCGCGGTCAATTCCGGGGGCGAGGGAGCCCCGAGCGTCGCCGCGTCGTCGAGCCCCGGCGCCGGTAATATCAGTCTAGTGCCCGGCAATGCAAGTATCCGAGTCGACTGGGGAAAGTCGAACGGCGCGAGCGCCTATACCGTCTACTGGGCGGCCGGGACGACGGTCGACAAGACCTCCCCCAATCACGCGAGCGTCAGCGATCCGACGGTCACCTACACCATCACGGGCCTGGCGAACTGGACTCAGTACGCGGTTGTCCTCACCTCCACCAGCGCGGGAGGCGAAAGCAGCGCCGGCAACGTCGCGACGACGACGCCCGGAATCGTGCCTGCGACGCCGAGCCTCTCGGTCGCCGCGCATCCGACCGACGGCAGCAAGCTCGTGCTGAGTACCTTCTCCTCGCCCCACGCCGACAATTACATGATCTCGTGGACGCCGAGCACCGCGGGAAGCCCCGTCACGGTAGCGAGCTCGCCCTATACGATCGGCGGCCTCGGAGTCAACACCGCCTACACCGTCTATGTCGTCGCGAACAATTCCTTCGGAGCGAGCACCGCGGCGAGCGCCGCCCAGACAACCGGGGGACCGCCCGCGGCCCCGAATGTCCCTACCCTCACCCCTTCGGCGACGACGACCCTCGACGTGTCCTGGACGGCAGGATTGGGGCCGGCTCCGACCGGATATTCGATCTATTACGCCACCGGAACGGTGAGCACCTCGAGCAGCTTCGTCAGCTCGGCCGGAACCTCGACGAGCATAACGGGCCTGGTCCATGGCCAGACATACAACGTCATGGTAAACGCGACCAACGCCTACGGCACGAGCTCCACGAGCGCCGTGGCGAGCAAGCTCCTCGACAGGGCCCCTACCCTGCCCAGCCTAAATCCCAGCCCGGCGGACAACGCGACGCCTTCGCAGCCCGCTAGCACGGCTTTCGCCTTGAGCTGGACGGCGGCGACCGACCCCGATTCCGACGGAATCACCTACGACGTCTATCTGGACGACGGAGCCGGGAATTTCGCCAAGGTCGGTACTGCCTTGGGCTCGCCGAGCGCCTCGGTCAGCGCGACCGGCACGCCGAAGACCTACGCCTGGTACGTGGTCGCGAAGGATACCTACGGGGCAACCGTGACCTCGACGACCAGCCATTTCAAGACTATCGCGCCGCCGACCGCGCCAGGCACTCCGACCTTGACTCCGAACGCCTCGGTCGGCACCTCGATGGATGTCGGCTGGGGCGCATCGAGCGGCACCGGGACCATCACCTACACGCTTTACTACGGTATAGGTTCGGTTTCGACGGGGAGCCCGAATGTCTCCTCGATCTCGGGAACCTCCCAGACGGTGACTAGCCTAGTGCACAGCAACACCTATTTCATGATGCTTACGGCCTCCACCGTATACGGAACAAGCTCGCCGGGAGGCATTGCATCGAAGCTGCTCAACCACGCGCCCGCCTTCTCCGCTTTCAGCTCGAACCCAGGGAACGGCGCGGCTCCTGCGGGAAGCACAGCCATCCCCGCAAGCTCGAGCTTCGGCTTAAGCTGGAGCGCGGCTACGGACCTGGACGCAGGGGACGCCGCAGGAATCAAGTATGACCTCTACTTCATCGCCGGCACCGGAACGCCCACGCTCTCGCAGAGCAACCTCAGCGGGACCTCGACGACTGTCAACGCGGGCACTAACTTGCTGACCTATACCTGGAAGGTCGTCGCGAAGGACACTACGGGCGCGACCGCCGATTCTGGCAATCTGACTTTCAGGACGGGACAGCCTGCGCCGACACCTGCGGATCTTTTGATTGACGGATATGGCTGGCTGGACTGGAAATGGAATGGGAATAGCCAGAACAGCTCGGGCTCTAGCCAATATTTCTATGTTTCAATTAGTTACATTGATGGAGGCGGATACCCTCAAATCCTCAGTCATCAGGTAACGATAGGAAACGGAGGAGACTATAACGACAACTTCGTTGGTGGCGCTCCGACAACCAACCAAACCGGGACGATCTATCTCTGCAATTCGGGCGGAGTCAGACTCTCGGACGATTACAGCTTCTAGCCGTGAACTAACTGAATAGTCCCGCAATGAGGGGGCCGCCCACGCTGGGCGGCCTTCTCTTTATCCGAGGCCTGGGTCCGCAGGCTTTGCCCTCCTACCCCTTCCACCCCGCCCCGCCCATCATCTCCTCGACGGACTTGGGGAAGCAGGCGCCCAGGTCCTCGAGATCGGCGGCGGTGACCACCGACTCGCGCTGGGCGGCGAGCTCGCGGCTGGTGGAGCCGAGGCGCCGTAGGAGGCTGTAGATGACGAAGCCGAAGATCTTGAGGCCGGCGCTGGGGTTGCGCTCGCAGAAGTCGAAGAGGCTGTCGCGGCCCACGGCCGCGACGAGGCAGGGCGTGCGGGCGACGGCGCTGGCCGTGCGCGGCAGGTCCATGAAGATCGAGGCTTCGCCGAAGACGTCGCCCTTGCGGACCTCGCTGACGCGGACGTCCTCGCCGCCCTTGCCGCGCACGGAGATGTCCACGGCGCCTTCGATGAGAATGTGGAGGTCGGAGCCGAGGGCGTCCTGGTCGACGAGCCGCTCGCCGGCGTCGTAGTCCCTCGGCTCGCAGACCTTGGCGAAGCGCTTGAGCTCCCGGGGAGTGAGGTTCTGGAGGATAATCGCGTTCTTTAGCTCGGCCATGAGCCTGTCCGGCCGGATAGTTCTGGTTCTCAACTGCCCCACCCCTGCTTTTAGGTTAATTATTCAACCTTCAATTTACCGCGGGTATCGCGGACGGGCAAAGGGGATCGGGCCTTATATCGCCCGAAGCGCCTATTTTACCCCGTCGATGAGCTTGTAGTACTCGCCCCACTTCGCGCCGAAGCGCTCGCGGACCAGGCCCAGGGTTCGGGAGCGGAAGGCCTCGATGTCCAGCCCATCCTCGGGGCCGATGACCTTCATGCCCTTCGACTTGAGGGAGGCGAGGTCGCTCGCCTCCTTGTCGAGGGTGAGCTTGGTCGCGTAGGCGCTGGTCCCCGCGGCGGCCCGCGATATCGCGTCGCGCTGGGCGGAGGAAAGCTTGCGCCAGGCGGACTCGTTCACGAGGACGCTGTGGACGGCGAGTATGTGGCTCGTCAGCATGAGGTAGGGCTGGGACTCGTAGAGCTTCGAGTCGAGGATGATGTTGACGGGGTTCTCCTGGCCGTTGACTACCTTGGCCGCGAGGGCGGTGGGGGTCAGGGCCCAATCGATGGGAGCGGGGATCGCGCCCAAGCCCTCGACCGCCGTTTGATAGATCGGGAAGGGGATCGAGCGAACCTTCAGTCCCTCGAGGTCGGCCGGTTTCCTGATGGGGCGATCGCAGGTGAGCTGCCGCGCGCCGAAATAGTAGGTGTAGAGGATCCTCACGCCGCTCTTCTTCAAGAGGCCGGCCTGGAGCTTAATCATAACCGGGGAGGCCGGATCGACGACCTTGAGCAGGTGATCGACGCTCCTATAGGCGAAGGGCGTATCGAGCACGCCGTAGTCCTCGAACAGCGCGCCGATCGCGCCCGAGGTGTTGTGGTGGAAGGCGATGACCCCGGAGGAAACCTCCTCGGCCATCTCCTGCAGGCTGCCCAGCTGGGAATCGGGGTAGACCTCGATGGATACCGAGCCCCCGCTCAGCTGGCGCACGCGCTCGGCGAAGAAGGCGGCCTGGAGGCCGGGGATGCTCTGCTTGGAATTCATATGAGCGTAGCGCAGGGTGGAGACTCCCTGCGCCCCGACGGTCAGGGCGATGCAGAGAAAAAGGAATAGGCCGGGTATCCTTCTCATTATCGTTCCTCCGCGGGGAATCGTATCTCCGCGCTCGTGCCGGTGCCGTTCGCTCCCCTTCCCCAGACCGTCCGGCCACCGAGCTGGTTGGCGAGCGCCTCTATCAGGGACAGGCCGAGGGAGCCCGGCCTTCCGCCCGCCGCGCGCAACTCCTCGCTTATGCCGGGTCCCGAGTCCTCGACCGATAGCAGGACCTCCGCCTTGCCGTCCCCGCCTGCGAGGGCGAGGCTGATCCGGACCGGGGCTCGGGCGGAGGGCGACGCGTACTTGAAGGCGTTGGAAACGAGCTCGTTGAGCGCCAGGCCGAAGGGAATGGCCCGGTCGAGGCCGAGCTTCATGGGCTCGAGGTCGGAGAGGACCGAGAGCGCGCCCGCGCCATAGACCAGCTGCAGGTTGGCGATGAGCTGCGAGGCGTAGTCGGAGGCTTCGACGGAGGTGAGGTCGCTCATCTGGTAGACGAGCTCGTGGGCGAGGGACATCGCGTAGACGCGGTCCTGGGCCAGCCGCAAGGCGCGCTGGGAGGGTTCGTCCTCTATACCCTCCGCCTGGAGGCTGAGGAGGCTGGATACTATTTGGAGGTTGTTCTTGACCCTGTGATAGACCTCCCGGAGGAGGAGGGTCCTCTCGGCGAGGGCCTTGGAGGTCCTCTCCTCGGCGAGCCTGCGCTCGGTCACGTCGAAGACGACGCAGTACAGCTCCCTCGTCCCGACGAGCCCCACCGGGCTCGCGTAGAGCTCGACGTCCCTGATCTCCCCGGAGCGCAGGCGATGGTGCGAGGGAAAGATCCCCACCCCGCCCTCGATCAGCGACGCGAAGCCGGCCGCGATAGTCTCCTTAGGGGCAAGGTCGATCTCGCCGAGGAGCCTGCCCTCGAGCTCGGCGCGCGAGAAGCCGTAGTAGGCGAGGGCGGCCTCGTTCGCGTCGGTGATGGCCAGCCCGGCCGGGTCGACGACCAGGGTCGGGACGCGGTTCTTGTAGAAGAGGAGGCGGTAGCGCTCCTCGCTCCGCAGGAGGTCGACGTCGCGGCGCTCGATGGACTCGGCCATCGCGTTGAAGGCCCTGCCTATCTCGCTGAACTCCGAGTAGAATATCCCCTCGACCCTCTCGGCGTACCGCCCCTCGGCGATGCGGTCTATGCGGGCGACCAGGAGGGAGAGAGGCGCGGCGATGTTCTTCCAGGCGAAGAAGGCGCCGAGGATGGTGCAGACGAGGGCCGAGAGCCCGAGGCCGAGGATCGTCCATTTGAAGGCGACGAGCGGCCTGTCCACGTCGGCAGCCGAGCGCAGGTAGAGCGCGCGCCAGGAGCCGCCTGCGATGGGCTTGGAGGAGGCGTAGAACTCGACCCCGCCCGATTCGACGAGGACCGGCCCGCCGACGAGGAAGGACGCGTCGACCCGCTCGAGCCGCTGCGCGCGCGAGGGATCGCTGCACGCGAGGTAGCGCCCCTCCCCGTCGACGACGCCGAGCCTGTCGTTCGGCGATTGCGCGATGAGCACCAGCTTGGAGGAGATCTCCGCGAGGTCGAGGAGCGCCATGAGCGTCTTGCGGCCGTTCGTGTAGACCGCCTCGACCGAGACGGCCCGGCTTAGCTCCGAGGCGAAGGGGTCGGAGAAGGAGACGGTGCCGAGCTTCGGAGAGGCATGGAGGGCATAGGCCGCGCCGAGGGCGCCGCTCTCCTCGGGCGAGACCGCCTCGATCCTGCCCGTACGATCGTCCCGGACGGCCAGCAGGGAATATTCGTCGTGGGGCAGGCGGAAGGCCTTGAGCAGCGCCCCCTCGCGGCCGGGCGCCTCCTCGGCGAGGAGGAGGAGGGCGGGCAGGTCCCGCCTCGTGCCGTCGAGGAGACTCGAGCCTGCCTGGGCGGCTAGGGTCCGGAGCATGGATTGCGATAGCTCGCGGAGGTCGTCTTTTATATGGCTCCCGAGCACGGACCGGAACAGCAGGGCGAAGACGAGGAGCGGCAGGATGCCCGCGGCCATGAGCGCGAGCGTGAGGAATCGTCGCACGCTCATCCCGCAGCCCCTTCGTCCATTTCCTAAATGTAGACTACCTTGGCGAGCGGGTCAATCTTGCGCCTTTTCGCCCGCCTCGTGTAGAATGCGGCCATGGAATACCAGAAACGCACCACCACTTGCGGCGCCCTGCGCGCCCGCGACGCCGGACAGACCGTCGTACTCAACGGCTGGGTTCACCGAAAACGAGACCACGGACCCATTTGCTTCATAAATCTGAGGGATCGCTACGGCATTACGCAGGTGGTCGTCGAGGCGGACGCCGCCGCCGAGCTCAAGGCCTCCGCGGCCGAGCTCAAGTTCGAGTACTGCATCGCGGTCCGCGGCAAGGTGCGCGCCCGGCCCGGCAACATGCTGAACAAGGACATGGACACGGGCGAGGTCGAGATAGTCGCGGACTCGATACAGGTGCTCACCCGCTGCGAGACCCTTCCCTTCATGATCGACGAGAAGAGCGACGCGAAAGAGGACCTCAGGCTCAAGTACCGCTACCTCGACCTGCGCTCCCTCTCGATGCAGCGGAAGATCCAGCTGAGGCACAAGGTCGCCTTCTCGGTGCGCGAGTACCTGACCGAGAAGGGCTTCTACGAGATCGAGACGCCGACCTTCATCAAGTCGACCCCCGAGGGCGCGCGCGACTACCTCGTGCCCTCGAGGCTCTACCCGGGCAAGTTTTACGCCCTGCCCCAGTCGCCCCAGCTCTACAAGCAGCTCCTCATGGTCTCGGGCATGGACAAATACTTCCAGCTCGCGCGTTGCTACCGCGACGAGGACGCGCGCGGCGACCGCCAGCCCGAGTTCACTCAGATAGACATCGAGATGAGCTTCGTCAAGCGCGACGATATCCTCGAGCTGGTCGAGGGCATGCTGGGCCAGGTCTTCCAGAAGACCCTCGGCGTCGACCTTCCGGCGAAATTCCGCCGCATCGCCTACGACGACTCGATCGAGCTCTACGGCAGCGACAAGCCCGACCTCCGCTTCGAGATGGAGATGAAGGACGCCTCGGCCTACGCCCTGCGCTCCTCTTTCCAGGCCTTCAAGGACGCCATCGCCGAGGGCGCAACGCGCAAGGCGGCCGACTCCTCCAAGGGCGTCAGCTCCCAGGACGGCGCGGTCAAGGCCCTGCTCGTGCCGGGCAAGGCCGACTACTCCCGCAAGCAGATCGAGGAGCTCGAGGCGGCGGCCAAGATCTACCGCGCCAAGGGCCTCGCTTGGATGAAGGTCGTCGCCGCCGCCGACGGAGGCGACGCGAAGCTCGAGGGCGGCGCCTCCAAATTCTTCTCGGGGGAGGGAGCGGCTCCCGGCCTGGAGCCTGAGCTCATCGCCTTCCTCGGCGCCAAGGCCGGCGACCTCATCCTCATGGTGGCCGACTCCAAGCGCAAGGTGGCCTGCACCGCGCTCGGGGCCGTGCGCTCCAAGCTCGGCAAGGACCTCGGCTTCTGCGACCCGAAGGCCTTCGAGTTCGCGTGGATTGTCGACTTCCCGATGTTCGAGTACAACGAGGAAGAGCAGAAGTGGGATACCGCCCACCACATGTTCACGATGCCCCAGGAAAAATACCACGATACGCTCGAGTCCGATCCCGGCTCGGTGAAGGGCGACCTCTACGACCTCGTGCTCAACGGCTTCGAGCTGGCCTCCGGCTCGATCCGAATCCACGACTCCGCCCTGCAGAAGCGCATCTTCCAGATCGTCGGCTTCGACGAGGCCGAGGGCATGAAGAAGTTCGGCTTCCTCACCGAGGCCTTCAAGTACGGCGCCCCGCCCCACGGCGGGATCGCGCCCGGCCTCGACCGCCTCGTGATGCTGATGGCCGGCGAGACCTCCATCAAGGAAGTCATCGCCTTCCCGAAGAACAGCTTCGCGGTCAATCCGATGGATGACTGCCCAAACGAAGTGGACCAGAAACAGCTCGATGAGCTGCACCTGCAGATCAAGTACCCCGAGGAGAAGAAGCAGTAGCCGGCAGTCCCAGCGAAATCGGCCCGCGCCTCGTTCGAGAGGCGCGGGGCAGGGACCCTGGGCGCGGCAATCTCTGGAAAATCTCTCTCTTCGACCGCGAACTCTCCTTTCATCAACCTGCCTCTCGATGGTATTAGTATAGGATGAAATTAGACGCGAACTCTAAAAGACATACGGCGGTCTTGCTGATAGCGCTCGCGGCCCTCGCCGCGGGAGCGCAGGCGCCGAGGGGCGCGGCCAGCCTCTGCGCTCCGTTCTACGACGAGATGATCGCCAAGGGCAGGGCCCAGAGGATGAGCGGCGGCGCGTCGCCCAAGATCCTGCCCCTCGCGCCGGGGGCCGACCGGATCCGCGCGGCTATCGAGGCCGAGAAGCCGGGAATCCTCGTCGAGACAGCCTTCTTCCTGCCGCGGGAGGATCCTTCGGACCAGGCCCAGAGGCGCGCGGAATTGGCGCGGGTCTACGGCCTCCTGCGCTCCATTTCCAGCCTCGAGGGGATTCAATATTACTCGGTCACATACAAGAAAATGCGCACGCTCTACGCGGAGTCCTATCGCATCGACTCGCCCGAGACCAAGCTCCGCATGGCCGACCCTCCCGCTCCCGGTCCCGGGAATATCCCCGCCGAGGAAACCATCTACGCCTTCCAGAAGGACCTGAGCTTCGGCGGCAACGTCTACAGCTACGTCTTCAGGGGACTGGAAGGCGCGGTGAGCGCCGACATGACCAACCTGACCCGCATGAGCGTCGGCATCGTCCCGATGGTGGCGCCGCAGGGGCTGAAGACTAGGATCCTCGTGATCCCCGCGTCGGACGGGATAATCTTCTATGCCGAGAGCGACTCATCGTCGGCCGGAATTTTCCAGGCCCGGCTCGAGGAGTCCTTCGCGAACAGGGCGGCCGCCCTCTTCGAGTGGTTCAAGGCCAAGTCCGCGGCCTTCGTCAGGCCCTGACCCAGCTAAAGCCCGAGGTTGAGGCTGAGGGTAAGGCCCTTCGAGGCCGGGACGGCGGCTAGGGCCGCCGTCCCCGCGGCGCCTTGGTGGAACAGGGGAACGAGGTAGCCGACGAGGGCGCCGAATGCCGCGCCCGCCACGACATCGCTGGGGAAGTGGTCTCCCGACGCGACTCGCGCGACCGAAGTGACGGTCGCCAAAGCGAGGCCCGAAGCCCACACCGCGGGCCTCCAGGGCGAGTCGGGATTCGATTTGTCGAAGACATAGCCCGCGAACACCGCCGATGCGAAGGCGATCGTGGCGTGCCTCGAGGCGAAGGACGCGGCGATGTCCGGGTCCGCGAAATCGGAGGCCGAGGCCGAATAAGCGTAGGGCCGGTAACGCGTCACGACGGACTTGATGCCCGAGTCGAGGGCGTAGGCCAGGCCGAGGGTCTCCGCGTACATCACGCCGAGGGTGAGCAGATCCCTCCCCTCTCGGCCGGGAATCAGGGCCGCCGGCACCAGGGCGGCGGCGATAGTCAGGCCGTCGGCGGCGGTGCCCATCCAGGCCGAGTGCGAAGTCGTATACAGCTTGTCGAAGAAGGGTATCTTCGCCGCGTCGACTGCGGAGGCGTCGGGCGCGCCCTTGATCGAGTCGAAGTAGAGGCTCGAGCCGTAGAGGCCGAGACCGGCGGCGCCTATTGCCCCGTCCGTGAGCGCCGACAGGCTGAAGGGAAGGGAATCGGCGCGGAGGCGCGCCGGCGCGAAGGCGAGAGCGAGGGCTAGGATCGCGGCGGAAACTGCAGTGTTGCGCATGGTGTCGTGGACCTCCCGAGACGAAGGAGAGGATACCGCGATCGGAAGTCGAAGATAAAGGCCCGGAAGCCCCTACCCTACTTCTCGCGAATCGTATACCCGCCCGTCTCGACCACGACCGCATACTCGACATTCCTCAGGCTGAGGGAAAAGCTGACGCTCGTCCAGGCGGCGGGAAGCCGGGGCTTCAGGATGATCTTTCCGTCGACGATGGACAGGCCGCAGAAGCCGAGCACCGCCGCCATCCAGGCGCCGCCGTTCGCCGCCGGATGTGTTCCGCCGATGTAGACGAGGCCGGCGTAGTGCTTCGAATCGCCCGTGAGGTCGATCTCCGCGGTCTTGCGGAAGAATGGGTAGGCCCACTCGCTGTCTCCCGTCTCGCAGGCGAGGAGGGAGTAGACGCAGCGGCTCAAGGACGAGCCGTGCTCGGTCCGGGGCTCGTAGTAATCGAGGTTGGCCTTCTTGATCTCCGGGGGATAGTCCGCGCCGAAGAGGTTGAGCATGAGGACGACGTCGGCCTGCTTGATGACGCGGGTTCCCGAGGCGATGCCGTTGGCCCCGCCCCAGTACTCCCTGGGATCGAGGGCGCGGGAGCGAAGCTCGTCCAGGCCGCAGTCCTCGAGCCGGGAATAGCCGTCGAACTGCTCGATCACGCCGTCCTCGCCTGGAGAGGGGACGTAGAGGGCTGCGCGGAGCTCCTCGAGCCGCCCCAGGTCCGCCCCGAAGCCGATCTTGGCGACGATCCGCTCGAGGCTCTCGGGCGCCGTCCGCCCGAGGAGGGACAGACACTCGCGGGCGGCATCGAGGCAATGCCGGATCATGCGGTTGGTGAAGGCGTCGTTGTTGACGCGCTCGTGGTACTCGTCGGGGCCCGTCACGTCGAGGATCTCGTAGCGCCCGCGCTCCGGCGAGTAGTAGGCGAAGGATATATAGAAGCGGGCGCACTCGAGGATGACTTCGAGCCCCCCCTCATCCAGGATCGAGGAATCGCCGGTTATATCTATATATCTTTTGATCGAGTAGGCGACGTCGGCGCTGATGTGGACCTGCTTGTCGCGAAAATAGGTGCGCATGGGCCTGCCCGTGAAGACGTCGACCACGTTGAAGTGGGAGCAGGCGTCGTCCCCGGTCTCCTGGCTCTCCCAGGCGTAGAAGGCGCCGCGGTAGCCGTATTCCCTCGCCTTTCGCCTGGCCCCGTCGAGGGTGGCGATGCGATAGGCGATGAAGTTCCTCGCGACCGCGGGCTCGGCGTGGAGGAAGTAGGGCGCGATGAACATCTCGGTATCCCAGAAGATCGCGCCCTTGTAGGTCTGGCCCGAGAGTCCCCGCGCGGGGATCGACAGGCCCTCGGCATGTCGGGGGGCGATGATCTGGAGTTGGTAGAGGCTGTAGCGAAGGGCGCGGCGGGAATAATCGTCGCCCTCGATGACGACGTCGCCCTTCTCCCAGATCGCGTCCCATTTCTCCTTTTGCGTCGCCAGGGCCGAGGCGTAGCCCTCCGCCGCCGCGCGGCCCGCCGAGGCCCGAGCCGCGGCGAGCGGATCGCCGTCCTTGTCGAGGCCGGTGTAGACCGAGGAGAAGACGCAGAGCGTATAGTCGACGCCGGCTTTCGCGTCGAGGGCGAGAATCCTAAAATGGCCCGAACTTTCATCGACCGCCTCGCTCGCCGGTTCGAAAGAGAGGGCGGAGAGCGAGACGACCGCGAGGGGGATGCCCAGCTCCTGCGTACGGCAGCTGACCGACAGCTCCCCCCCGTCACGGGCGAAAGCCCGTCCCTCGAGATGCGGGCCGTTGATGTCCCAGAGGACGCAATCGATTCCCTGCCTGATCTCGAGACGGATATCGAGGTCCGCCCTGATAGAGTACCTGAGGCAGAGGAGGTGCACGTCGGCGAGGCTCGCGAAGCGCTCGGCTCGCACCCTCACCTCGGCACCGCCCAGCCGCCAGGCCGAGGAGCGGGAATGCACACCGTAGCGAAAATCGAGGACCTGCTCGTGCGACGCGAGGGAGGAGTCCTTGATCGAGAGGGGGTGGTCCCCGTCGGCGGCGCCGGTGGCGCGCAGCCTCACCGAGAGGCCGTTCGGGGCGTTGACCGGCTCGCGCCAGAGCCCGCCCCGTCGGTCGTAGACACCGCTCAGGTTGCAGGCCGGCAGGTAGGAGGCGTCGGCCTCCTCCACGGTGCCCCTGTAGCCGAGGTAGCCGTTCCCGATCAGGAGTCGATTGCCGTTGGCTACGATCTCGTCGTCGCCGGTGCCGGAGTCGCTGACCGACCATTCGGACAATTCGCGCAAGCCGCTATCCTCAGCCCTTGCGCTCGGCGGGCAGGGGAAGGACGAGGGGAGTCCTTCCCAGCCGGCGGAGCTGGCCGTAGACCGAGACCTCGACGCTCTCCGCCTCCCCCTCCAATACCCGCAGGGAGACGCCATCCGACGACACCGCGAGGCCGATCCTGTCGCCCTTGTAGAGGACGCTGAATTCGTAGCCCTTCCACTGCGCGGGCAGGGAAGGATCGAACGAGAGTGCGTCGCCGTCGCTGCGCATCCCGCCGAAGCCGTAGACGATATTCATCCAGGCCGCCGCAATGCTGGTCGTGTGCAGGCCCTCGCCCGAGTTCCGGTTGTAGTTGTCGAGGTCCATCCGCGTGGCGAAGCCGAAGAAGCCGAAGGCCTCGTCGTGCTTCTCGAGCTCCGACGCGAGGATCGAGTGTACGGAGGGCGACAGGGAGGACTCGTGTATGGTCCGCGGCTCGTAGTACTCGTAGTTCGCCCTCTTGGTCTCGAGAGGGAACTCGTGCCCGTACAGGAGCATGAACATCAGTACGTCGGGCTGCTTGATCATGTCCGTGCGATAGATCCGGTCGTAGGACCAATGGTGGTAGAGCGGGAAATCGCCCGTCGGTATCGCGTCGACGTCGATATGCGGCAGCCCGTAATAGCCTTCGTGCTGCTCATAGAGCCTCGTCGCCTCATCGTAGGGGATGATCATGCGGCGGGCGCAGCGCTCGAGGCCCTCGAGCT
>JANXYQ010000017.1 GCA_025355995.1 Spirochaetaceae bacterium
CGAGGGCCCTCGCGAACGTCCTCGAGAACGCCGTCAAGTACACGCCGAGCGGCGGCGAAGTATCGGTCTCCTTGCTTTTCGCGCGAACCCACGTCGACGTCCTGGTGCGGGACAGCGGGATCGGGATCGCGCGGGCCGACCTTCCCCTGGTGGCCGATCCGTTCTACCGAGCGGACGCCGCGCGAGCCTCCGGCGAAGGCGGAGCCGGCCTCGGCCTAGCCATCGCCAAGCGGGTCATGGCGGAGCAGGGCGGATCGCTGGATATCGCGAGCGAGGAAGGCGCGGGGACGAGGGTCAGGCTGAGGTTCCCGCGCTAATCGTTTTACATCCGCTTGATGTTCCCTTCATGTTCCCTTCATCTTCGCTCCGTACACTATGGATATCGATACGATCGATGGAGGTACGAGATGAAGGCGCTGAAGAAAGGATTGCTCGCGTCATCGCTGGTCATGAGTCTCGGAGGCGGCCTTTCGGCTTCGCTTCCCGGCGCGTTATTCGCCCAGCCGCCGGCGGCGCCCGGTGCCGTCAAGGCGTCGTATTCCCTCAATTCCGGCCAATACGTGGGCACCCGCGAATACGCCTTCTACGGCTACGTAAAAGTCCAGGCGACCGTCCAGAACGGCAAGCTGACCGATATCGTCATCCTGGAATTCCCGAACCACGCCGGACGCTCGCAGTACATCTCCAGCATCGCCCTGCCCTACCTCGTGCAGGAGGCGGTGAGCGCGCAGAGCGCCCGCGTCGACCTGATCAGCGGCGCAACGCTCACGAGCCAGGCCTTCGAGAAGTCGCTCGACGCCGCGCTCAAGAAGGCCGGCGCCCTTTCCGGGTCGGGGGCCTAGCCGCCATGGAGCGCACGGAAGTCATCATGGACATGCCGATCACGGTATCGATACCCTCGATGCTCGGGGTCGAGCCGCCTGACGAGGTCTTCGACGCGGTATTCGGCTATTTCAGGGAAATAGACGAGCGCTTCAGCCCGTTCAAGGGCGGGAGCGAGGTAAGCCTGATAAGCAGGGGCGAAGAGGCGATCGAGGACGCGAGCCCGCCGATGCGGGAGGTCCTCCGCCTCTGCGAGGAGACGGCGCGCCAGACCGGCGGGTATTTCAGCGCCTGGTACGGCGGCAAGTTCGATCCCTCGGGGATAGTCAAGGGCTGGGCCGTTCGCGAGGCCTCGAGGATGCTGGACGAGCTCGGCTTCCGGGACCACTGCGTCGACGCGGGCGGCGACATCGAGGCGAGGGGGCTCAACGCCGAGGGCGGACCCTGGGAGATCGGCATCAGGAATCCCTTCGATCCGTCCACCATCGTGAAAGTCCTTCGCCTGAGCGACCGCGGAATCGCGACCTCGGGCACCTATATCCGCGGCGACCACATCTACGATCCCAAGACGGGCAAGCCCGTAACCGGCGGCTTCGCGAGCCTGACCGTCGTCGGCCCGGACGTCTACGAGGCGGACAGGCTCTCGACCCCTGCCTTCGCCATGGGAGAGGATGGCATCGGCTTCCTCGCCATGACGCCCGGCATCGAAGCCTACGCCATAGGGCGGGACGGCAACGCGCTCTTCACCCCGGGCCTCGCGAGGTACATGACATGAAGATGTATCGCCTCGCTTTAGGCTATCTCTCGGGGCTGCTGGCGCTCGGCGGACTGTTCGGCCTCCTCGGATGGATCGCGATCGACCCTCTCTCCCTGATCGCGACCACTGCCGGCCTGCTCGCCGCGACCCTGGCCGCCGACTACGCCTTCGCCAAGGTCTTCCGATCCTGGGCCAACCATGAGTCGGCGGCGATAACGGCCCTTATCCTAGCGCTTATATCGGGTCCTGCTTCTCCCGTTGCCGAGACCGCGCGATTCTTTGCCGTCGTCATGTCCGGAGTGTTCGCGATCGGAGCGAAATACCTTATAGCCTACAGGCGGCAGCATCTGTTCAACCCGGCGGCCATCGGCGTCTTCCTGAGCTCGCTCGCCTTCAAGGAATTCGCCTCCTGGTGGGTAGGCGAGCCGATCCTCCTCCCAGCCGTGATCCTAGGGGGGATATTGCTGGCCTGGAAGGCCAGGCGGCTAAGGCTCGTCGCCTTCTTCCTCGCGGCCTTCGCGGCCGCCGTCTTCGGAGCCGCCCTCATCCAGGGCCTGCCGCCCGGCATGGCCATCGGCAGCGTCGGCTTCGTATTCCTCCACACCGAAGCCTTCTTCCTCGCGGCGGTCATGCTCACCGAGCCAAAGACCTCGCCCAAGAGCTTCGGGTTGCAGGCGGTCTACGCGGCCATCGTCGCCTTCCTCATGATCCCCCAGCTGACGATCCTCGCGGTCAACTCCTCCCCGGAGCTGGCCCTGATCGCCGCGAACCTCTTCGCCTTCCTCGTCTCGCCCAAGGGACGCCACCTCCTGGCGCTCAGGGAGAAACGCCCACTGGGGCCGGGCATCTACAGTTTCGCCTTCGCCTACCCGAAGGGATTTCGGCACGAGCCCGGGCAATTCGCTGACTTCACGCTGCCGATCCGGGCCCCGGGACTTCGCGGAAGGAGACGCGCCTTCAGCATCGCCTCATCGTCGACGGAGCCAGAGTTGCTGATCGCGGCGCGCTTCCCCGACGAGCCGAGCCGTTTCAAGGCCGCGTTGGCCGCCTTGAAGCCCGGGGACTCGATACTCGTGACGGAGGTCGCGGGAGAATTCGTCCTGCCCCGAGATCGCGGGGAGAAGCTCGCATTCATCGCGGGAGGCGTCGGGATAACGCCCTTCAGGAGCATGGTCAAGCACATGGCCGACACAGGCGAGAGGCGCGACGCGGTACTCCTCTACTCCGTCCGATCCGAGGGCGATATCGCCTTCGGCGGTTTATTCGCGGAGTCTGCCGGGTCCATCGGATTGAGGACGGTATATACACTCACCGGCGCCGGCCGATCTCCGGAAGGCTGGGCAGGCGAGCGGGGAAGGATCGATGCCGCGATGCTCGAGCGCTCTGTCCCGGATGCCGCGAGCCGCACCTGCTACGTCTCGGGCTCGCCGGCCTTCGTGGCCCACGTGGCGAAGGAGCTGCGCTCGCTAGGCGTGAGGCGCTCGAGGATAAGGACTGATCCCTTCGAGGGATACTGAGGGAGGCCGAGACTATTCCAGATAGACTTCCGCGAGCTCGGCCTGGAGGCTCTCGTATTCGGGGCAGAGCTCCTCGAGCAGGCCATAGAAGCGCGGACCGTGCTTGCGGTACTTGAAATGGGCGAGCTCGTGCATGATCACGCATTCGATGACCTCTAGCCTGAAGCGCAGGAGGCGGGCGTTCAGCGTGATCACTCCCGCCTTGGCGTCGCAGCTTCCCCAGCGGGAGCGCATCGTGCGGACGCGGAGCTCCGGCCGGGGAAAGCGCCGCCGAGCCACGCGCGCTAGGCAGGCGTCCACCATGACAGGCAGGCGTTCCGCGGCCTCGCGCGCATAGAGGCGCTCCACCGCCTTGCGGACGTCCTCGGCGTCCGAGGGATCGCGCGCCGTCACGACGACGGCTTTCCCCGCGAGGCGCGCGCGCGCGCGCGACCCGGGCTCGACGACCAGCTCGAGCTCGCCACCGAGGAAGGGCAGCCTGCCGCCGTGCTCCCATGTGGGGGCGGAGGCCTTTATACGCGCCATGCGCTCGAGGTGCCGCTCGACCCAAGCCCGGCGCCGCTCCAGGAAATCGCGGAGAAAGGGCTCGGGAGTATCCGAGGGGGCTTTCATCAGCAGGGAGAGGTCGGGATTGACCTGGAGGGACACGGTCCTCCTGGGAGATCGGACGAGGAGGGCTCGAAGATCGCCCGATTCTATCTCTTTCGCCATCGCGGCCTCCGGTTGAGAAGATGCTGCAAAGCGTGTAATCTGCCAAGTGCACAAACAACGATTAGGAGCTGATATGGACATCCAATCCCTCGAGAAAGTGTCCCTGAGCGCCAGAGTCCTCGCGATGGACGCCATCCAGGAGGCGAATTCCGGCCATCCCGGCCTCCCCTTGGGCTGCGCCGAGCTCGGCGCCTTCCTCTACGGCTACGCGCTCAAGCACGACCCCGCCGATCCCGCCTGGATGGACCGCGACCGCTTCGTCCTCTCGGCCGGGCACGGCTCGATGTTCCTCTACGCCCACCTCCACCTCGCGGGCTACGCGATCGGCCTCGGCGATATCAAGACTTTCCGCAAGGTCGGCAGCAAGTGCGCGGGGCACCCCGAGTTCGGCCTCGCTCCCGGCATCGAGACCACGACCGGCCCCCTCGGCCAGGGCGTCGCGACCGCAGTAGGCATGGCCATCGCCGAGAGCATGCTCGCGGCCCGGTTCAACACGCCCAAGCGCAGGGTCGTCGACCATTTCACCTACGCCCTCGCAGGGGACGGCTGCCTCGAGGAAGGAGTCTCCGCCGAGGCCTCCTCGCTCGCCGGGCACCTCAAGCTCGGGAAGCTCATCGTCTTCTACGACTCGAACAAGATCACGATAGACGGCTCCACCGACCTCGCCTTCACCGAGGACACGGGCAAGCGCTACGAGGCCTACGGCTGGCAGGTCCTGCGCGGCGACATGTACGACTTCGCCGGCCTCGAGCGCCTCGTCGCCCAGGCCAAGGGGGACGGCGATCGCCCCAGCCTCATCATATTGAAGAGCGTCATCGGCAAAGGCTCTCCCAATAAGCAGGGCACCTCCGGCGTCCACGGCTCCGCCCTCGGCGAAGAGGAGCTGGCCAAGACCAAGGCGGCGATCGGCGCTCCGGTCGGCGAGAAATTCTGGGTGGACCCGGACGCCTACGCCTTCTACGAGAAGCGTCGGACCGAGCTCGCCAAGGCGCGCGCCGCCTGGAAGGCGGAGTTCGCGGCCTGGAAGGCCGAGGAGCCCGTACTCGCCGCCGAGCTCGAGGACTACTTCGCCGGCAAGGGCCGTAAGCCCCTCGACCTGCCCGCCTTCGCCGCGGGAGAGAAGGTCGCGACGCGCAACGCCTCCGGCAAGGTCCTGGCCGCGGTCTCCAAGTCCTGGACCAACCTCGTCGGCGGGTCCGCCGACCTGACCGGCCCCAACGTCTCGGCCCTGCCGGAGGGCGGCGACTACGGCCCGACGAACCGGGGAGGCCGCTACATCCGCTACGGCATCCGCGAGTTCGGGATGGCGGCGATCGCCAACGGCATCTCCCTCCACGGAGGCCTCCGCACCTTCGTCGCCACATTCCTCGTCTTCGCCGACTATCTCCGCCCGGCCCTCCGCCTCGCCGCCCTCATGAAGCAGCCGGTGGTCTACGTGCTGACCCACGACTCGGTCTACATCGGCGAGGACGGCCCCACGCACCAGCCCGTCGAGCACCTCGCCAGCCTCCGCGCCATCCCCAACGTCAGGGTCCTAAGGCCCGCGGACGCCGAGGAGACAGCCGTCGCCTGGCGCATGGCCATGGAGAGGACCGACGGACCTACGGTGATCGCCCTCAGCCGGCAGAATCTTCCGGTCTTCGAGAAGGCCGATCCCGAATGGGCGCTTTCCATGGGTCTTGGCGCGTACGTCGTAAAGAATACGGAAGCGGCCCCGGATACGGTCGTCGTCGCCACGGGCTCCGAAGTCTCGATGGCCCTCGCGGCCGTCGACAAGCTCGGTAGCCCGAGCGCCTGCGCGGGAGTCCGCGTCGTTTCAATGCCCAGCCGCGAGCTCTTCCTCGCCCAGCCCAAGCCCATCCGCGACGCTATACTGCCGCCGGGCGCCCGCGTCGTCGCGGCCGAGGCGGGCATAGCGATGGGCTGGGAGCGCATCGCCGCGCCCGAAGACATCCTTTCGATAGAAGGCTTCGGCGAGTCGGGCCCCGGAGACGACGTCGCCAAGCACCTCGGCTTCACCGTCGAGGCCTTGGCAAGGATCATCTCCCGGAAATGAGGGTTTTCGGCGAGTAGGCGGCCGCGGGGGCGTTTCTTTTCCCGCCCCTGCGGCCGCCTTGCCGCGGGATCACGATACATTACGGCCAAAGACCTACAAAAACCTCAAATATCGCATATACTGTAATCGTGGAATCAGAATCCCCAGGCCCCAAGGTCGACGACGCCTTCCTCAATCAATTCAACTATCTCCAAAGGACGGGCGCGCTCGAGGATCTGGCCGTCCTGCGCAACGAGAACCGAGTGCTCGACGCTCTCATCAACGACGCGGCCTCCCTCTTCACCCTCAATTCGATCGAGACGATGATGGACTTCGTCACCGCCCGAATCCTCGAGCAGTTCATCCCCACGCACCTCGCCATTCTGATCGAGCCACCGCGAGGCGACGAGCTGAAGCAGTACTGTTACGTGAACCTCAAGCCGAGCGCGGAGCTCGTGCCCGCCTCGAGCTACGCGCGCATTAAAGAGCACTTCCACGATTCGCCCTACCCCATCGCCTACGAGGACTTCGCGTCTGACAGCCCGCGCGACGAGGGGCTCCTCCGCTTCGACCCGGAGTTGCTCTTCCCCATGTGCGGGATTGGCGGCCCCTTCGGCTTCGCGCTGCTCGGACGCAAGATCGTCGGAAGCGCCTATACCGAAGTCGAGAAGATGTACATCGACAAATTCATGCGCTTCCTCGCGATCGACATCCAGAACAGCCTCCATCGGGAGAGCTCGATAACCGACTCCAAAACTGGACTCTTCAACCACGCCTATTTCACGCAGCGGGTCGCTCAGGAGATCGCGCACGTCGCCAGGCACGGCGCGGACGCCGGCCTGATCATGCTCGACGTCGACCATTTCAAGATTTTCAACGACACCTGGGGGCATCTCGCGGGCGACGAGGTGCTCAACGCTCTCGCGATGACCCTGAAGCGCACGGTGAGGTCGGAGGACGTGGCCTCCCGCTTCGGCGGCGAGGAATTCTGCGTGCTCGCGATCGAGTGCGACAAGAAGAAGCTCATGGAAGTGTCCGAGAGGATACGGATCGCGATAGAGGACATGGCGGTGAAATACCAGGGCGAAACGCTCAAGGTGACCGCGAGCCTCGGCTGTTGCCTCATCGAGCCGGGCCTGCGCGCGGGGGCGGACGCTTTCATCGAGATGGCCGACAAGGCCCTCTACCTCTCCAAATCCGGAGGAAGGAACAGGTCGACCCTCTACCGGCAGGGCCTGCTCGACAGGGCCGCGGCGATCCGGAAGCGCGCGATATCCGGCTAGAATTGCTTGATGTACGAGGCGACGCCGCTCAGCAGCATCTCGATGGACATCGCCGTAAGGACCAGTCCCATGAGCTTCTCGATCGCGCTTATCGCCTGATGGCCCATCGCCTCCTTGATCTTGTCCGACGCGAGGAAGACGACGAAAGTCACCGCGATCGTGATCGCGAGGGCGGCGACCCACTCGAGCATTCGGTGAGGGTTCGAGCCCGCCACCAGCATCACGGTGACCATCGCCGAGGGTCCCGAGATGAGGGGAATCGCTATCGGCACGATGAAGGGCTCGTCCGTCAGGCCGTCTTGCCCGACCGTCGCGCCGGTCCCCGGGAAGATCATGTTGAGCGCGATCAGGAAGAGGATGACACCTCCCGCTATCTTCAGCGTCTCCTCGCTCAGGCGGAGCAGCGACAGCAGCTGCCGGCCGAAGAGCATGAAGACGAGCAGCACGGCGAAGGCGACGGCGCACTCCCTGACGATGACCCTCAGGCGGCGCTCCTTCTTCACCTTTCGCATGTTCGAGATGAAGAGGGGGATATTCCCGAGTGGGTCGGTGATCACGATGAGGAGGATGGTCGCCGAGAGGAAGGTCTGTTCCATCGCGATAGTCTAGCGCTATATCCCGTGGGCCGCCAGCAGCTCGCGCAGTCCCGCCGCGACGATGGGCCGCCACTCGCGCGGCTCCAGGAGCTCGGCGCCGGGACCGAGCCAGCGGATCAGGGCCGCGGCTGACTCGCTCCTGTACTCGCCGTAGCTCATCACGACGCGGCCGCCCGCGCCCTCCTCGAAGACGGCCTTCCCGTAGAACCAGTCCCGCTTGAGGAGCTCCGCCTGATCCGCCCTCATCGCGATGCGGACCGGAGACTCCGCGAGCCACGCCTCCATCGCGCCGCCCAGCCACTTCCGCTCGAGGAGCTCGGCCGCGTCGAAATCGGAGACGACCGGGGGCAGGGAGCGGCCCGGGGCGATGGAGAGCACGCGGTCGGCCCTCCACGTGCGCCTCTCCCCGGCCTCCCCCCCTCGGCGGCCCACGAGGTACCAGCGGTCCCGGTCCCAGAACAGGCCGAGGGGCTCGACCTCCCTCGGCGCCTCCTTTTCCCTATAGGGCGAGCGATAGGCCAGCATGACCCTCGATCGGGAGAGCAGGGCGCGGAGGAAGGCGCCGACCCTCTCCCCCTCGGCCGCGTCGTCGCTCCCTCCCGACTGCGGATCGTCGCGCTCGGGATGGAGGAGGTCGGCGGGGAGGCGCTCGAACCCGATAAAGCGGGAAGCCCTCTCGATGTTCTCGCGGGTCCCGCTCGGGAGGACGGCGAGAAGCTTGCGCTCGGCGAAGTCAGCCTCCTTCGGGAAGGGCATGACGCGGAGCCGCCTCATGAAAATGAGGCCGAGGAGGAGGGAGGCCGCCTCCTCGGGCCCGAAGGAGACTGGCGGGAGGAAGTAGCCCTCGCGGAGCCTGAAGCCCCCGGTCCTGCCCATGTCGGCTGAAACCGGGACGCCGAGGCCGCTCAGTACCTCGATATCCCTATAGACGGTCCTGACGGAGACCTCGAAGCGCGAGGCGAGCTCCGTAGCCGATACGACGCGGCCTCCGCGCAGGAGGAGCAGGATACCCATGGTTCGATCCAGTCTATTCATTGGATTTGATTAATGTATGACATAATCTGACAATACTCAACAGTAGACTCCCCTTAACGAAATCAGGAGGCCGAACAATGGTCAAGCATGGCCAGGTTCAGGTTCAAGGCGGCAGCTATCACGTGGCGGAGACGGGAGTTCCGGGAAGGCCCGCCGTCCTCTTCCTTCACGGCTGGCCGGAAAACTGGCGTTCCTTCGCGAGCGTATTGGAACTCGCGGAAAAAAGCGCGCCTATTTCGATTATTTTTACGATGCGATCGCCGCCCATCCCGAGAGGATCGGCGCGGAGGCGCGCGAATAGCGACTCCCCTCCTTTACCTCCGCGGCGACCGCGAGGGAGGCGATATCGCGGAATACATGGCTGGCTTCGAGGAAGCCGGCCTTACCGACGTGCGGCAGGGCGTGATTCCCGATTGCGGCCACTTCTCGCCCGAGGAACAGCCGGAGAAATTATGGGACCGCGTCGCTGAATTCCTGGGCATCAAAGGAGACTGAAATGACCGGAACGGATAGATTCGCGTATCTCTACGCCTTCGACGGCATGGCGGATTGGGAATATGGCTTCCTCGCGGCCGAGCTGAACACCGGCAGGTATTTCATGGAGAGGGGAGCGAGACTCGAATTTAAGGCGGCCTCGCTCGGTCCAGGACCCGTCCGGACCATGGGGGGCCTGCGGCTCCTTCCCGACATCCTCCTCGACGAGGTCGAAGCCTCCGCCTGCTCCCTGCTGATTCTGCCGGGCGGGGATAGCTGGCTCGACCCGATGCACGCCCCCGCCATCGATAAAGCCCGCGCCTTCCTCAAAGAGGGCATCCCGGTCGCCGCGATTTGCGGAGCCACGCTCGCCCTCGCCCAGGCGGGCATGCTGGACGATCGGGCGCATACGAGCAACGACCTCGGATACCTCAAGGCAGTCTGCCCGGGCTATCGGGGCGAGGCCCACTACAGCGGCGAGCCTGCCTTGAGCGATCGCGGGCTGATCACCGCGAGCGGAATCGCTCCGGTAGAATTCACGAGATGCTTGCTGGAGAGCCTGGGCCTCGCGGCCGCCGGGACCCTGGATGCCTGGTTCGGCCTCTACAGCAGCCATGAGCCGAAGTATTATCCTCAGCTTATGGGCTCTCTCGAAAATACGGCTGCGCAAGGCGGTCATCATGGCTAAGAGATCCGGGCTTCTCGAGCGCCTTTCTCCCGGGGCCGAGGGCCCGCGCCTCGCGACTCCCGCGAACGAGCGGCTCGGCGCGGGATCGCGCAGGACCTACGACGTCGACCCGGCGAAGGCATGGTCCTTACTCGTCTCCCCCCGCGGCAACGAGCTCCTCACGGGCAGGAAGAAGGCCCTCGAGGGCGAGGGCCCGGGAGCGTCCTGGGAAGGAGCGCCCGTGGCAGGACCACGATTGCCTTCCACCAGGAAGGGCTCGCGGATTCGGCCGCGAGGGAGGAGATGCTGGCCAGGTGGAAGGCGGTCCATGATAAGCTCGCCCAAGCCTTCGGCGCAGGCGCCCGAGGGTGAAAACAAAGGGCGCCTAGGCAGGGAGAATTAGAATATGCTCAATCGATATTTCGTGATAGTCGGCACCCTAATCGGCGCCTCTGGCGCTTTCGCGTATGTGTGGAAAACGATTATGGGGAAAGTAAAACCAAATAAAGTCTCCTTTTTATTATGGTCTATCGCTCCGATGATCGCCTTCGCGGCCCAAGTAAAGCAGGGAGTGGGTATAGAGGCATTGATGACGTTCAGTACCGGGTTCTTGCCTCTCCTGACTTTTATCGCCTCATTCGCGAATAAGAAGGCCGAATGGAAATTGACGAAGTTCGATGTAGCATGCGGCGTTTTGTCCGTGGCCGGCCTGATCCTTTGGCTGATGACGAAGGTCGGCAATGTGGCTATTTTCTTCAGCATCGCGGCCGATGGCCTGGCCGCGCTGCCGACATTGGTCAAGGCTTTTAAGCATCCAGAGACCGAGATCGCATGGCCTTGGCTTGCGACTTGCGTTGGCGTTGCCTTAACATTGCTGACATTGAAGGAGTGGACCTTTGCCAATTGCGGATTTATTGTTTACATCTTTATCATCGACCTGATGATTTTCGGCTGCGTGCGACTCAAGTTAGGGAAGCGGGCATAAAAGGTTTTTGCGGACATATTCAGCGCTGGGAAAAGAGGATCATCGAATGAGCAACTTGAAAGTCTACATCGCTGGCGCCGGATGGGCCTCGATTTTCGGCCTCTCCTTCCTGGTGACCAAGAGCGCCCTCGAGGCATTCAGCCCCTTCCAGCTCCTCTTCCTGCGATTTACCCTGGCCGCGGCGACGCTCGGCGCGCTGGCCCTCCTGAGGCTCGTCAAGCTCGATTATCGCGGCAAGCCGCGCCTCCCCCTCCTCCTGATCTGCCTCTTCCAGCCCATCCTTTACTTCGCCCTCGAGACCTACGGCCTGAGGGAGACGGCATCGAGCACCGCCGGCCTCATACTCGGCGCCCTGCCTGCGGCGGTGGCGGCCCTCTCGGTACCAATGCTGAAGGAGAGGCTCGCGCTGCGGCAGGCTATCGGCCTCCTCGCCTCCGTGGCTGGCGTGGTCCTCATCGTCCTCGACGGCAAGCTCGGAGCCGGACGCGCGGCCGGGGAAGGCGCGGACAGCCTGCGCGGGATCCTGCTGCTCGTCGGAGCCCTCGTCAGCGCCGCCTTCTACAACGTCTATTCCCGCAGGGCGAGCCTTCGCTACAGCCCGGCCGAGACTACCTTCGCGATGATGGCCTCGGGCGCCGCCTTCTTCGGCCTCCTCGCGGGAATGCAAGCCATCGCGGGAGGAGCGGCGGGCGGCCTCGGGCGCGCCACGGCCGCTACGTGGGGAGCGGTCGCATACCTCGGCCTCCTCTCGTCGGTCGTGGCCTTCTTCCTCGTCAACCTGAGCCTCGCCCGGCTCAAGGCCTCGCAGGCCGCCATCTTCGGCACGCTCACGCCCCTCGTCGCCCTGGTCGCCGGCATAGCGCTGAGGGGCGAGGCCCTGGGCTACGCCAAGCTGGCGGGCGCGATCGCCGTCATAGGCGGGGTATGGGCGACTAACGCGCGCGTCAAGACGAGGAATCATATCTCTAGTTTAAAGGAGACAGAGCATGAACGATGACACGATCCAGAAAGCCATGCTGACCAAGGCGGCCTTGACCCTCTACGACGAGGCCTACCTCGGCCCCGCCGACCCTAAGGCCGGTACCTGGTTCACGGACAACGAGCCGAAATGCGGCTTCCTCGGCAGCATAGAGGCCCTAAGCGCAGCGGAGGCGAGCAAGCCCCTCCATCAGGGCGAGCCCCTCAGCCTGGCCTCGCACGTCGACCACCTGCGCTTCGCCCTAGACCTGGCCAACCGCTCTACACGCGGCGAGGACCCATACGCAAGCGCGCGCTGGGCGAGGAGCTGGGATACCCGAACCGTGGACGCGGCCGAATGGAAAACCCTGGTCGCGGCGTTGAGGAAAGAGTACGAGGATTTCAGGATCGCGCTCGCGGCGGGCCTGGCTTGGAAGGCCGAGGATTCCATGACTGGAACCCTCGGCCTCATAGCCCACGGGGCCTGGCACCTCGGCGCGATACGCCAAGCCCTCGGACTGGTCAAGGCGCCAAAACCTTGAGCCTGAGGACTACATCCGGGATCGCCTACGAGGAAGGAGGATCGGGAAGGCCCTTCCTCGCCATCCACGGCTATTCGCTGGACCGGCGCATGAGCATCGGCGCCTTCGAGCCCCTTCTGGCGGGCAAGCCCTACCGCCGCATCTATCCCGACCTGCCCTTCATGGGCGAGTCGACCGACGATATCCCCGGGTCCGGCCACGACGGCATGCTGGCGGCCGTGATCGATTTCATTCGCGAGGTGATCCCCGCGGGACCCTTCCTCCTCGCCGGCGAGTCCTACGGCGGCTACCTCGCCCGCGGCCTCGCGAGGGAGCTCGCGGAACGGGTCGCCGGACTCTTCCTCCTCTGCCCAGCGGTGGTCAAGCACGGGGCGGGCCGGGATCTCCCCCCGGCCTTCGTGGCGAGCGAGGAGGGCGGGTGGAAGGAGGAGGCGAGGGCGGCGGGAGCGACGAGCGAGGACCTCGCCGACTACGAGGCCTTGGCCGTCGTCAGGAACGAGGCGAATTTCCGCCGAACGCGGGCCGAGATAATCTCCGGGATACGCGTGGCGCGGCTGCCGGCGATGGAGCGATACTGCGGCGGGAAGGTCGCCTTCTCCTTCGACACCCTGGGCAAGGCCGGGACGGCGGGCGAGCCTTTCGATAGGACCTTCGATCGACCGGCGAGCTTCGTCCTCGGCAGGCAGGACTCCAGCGTCGGCTGGCGCGACGCGCTGCGCCTGGCCGATCTCTATCCCCGCGCGAGCTACCACGTCATCGACGGGGCCGGGCATAACCTGCAAGTAGAAAGGCCGGAGGCTTTCGCGGCGGCCTTCGAATCATGGCTGAGGGACTGCGAGGAAGCCGAGCGGTAATAATTGGACCCGGGAGCCGCGCCGACAGTATGTTATATGCAGAACATCGGAGGCACCATGGCAGACTCACTCTTCGGCTACTCCGCGCGCGCCAACGACGGCAAGGAGATCGCGCTATCGTCCTACGAGGGCAAGGTCGTCCTCATCGTCAACACCGCCAGCAAATGCGGGTTCACCCCCCAGTACGAGGGGCTCGAGGCTCTCTACGAGAAATACAAGGACCGGGGCCTGGTCGTCCTGGGCTTTCCCTGCGACCAGTTCGCGCACCAGGAACCGGGCAGCGATTCCGAGATCGCCTCGTTCTGCAAGCTTAACTTCGGCGTGACCTTTCCCCTCATGGCTAAAATTGAGGTGAACGGGAAAGGCGCCCATCCGGTCTTCGCCTTCCTCAAGAAGAAGGCGCCGAACGCGATCGGGTCGACCATCAAGTGGAACTTCACGAAGTTCCTCGTCGGCCGCGACGGTTCGACGGTGAAACGCTTCGCCCCAACCGTCGAGCCGGAGAAGCTCGAGAAGGACATCGAGGCGGCGCTTAAGGCATGAGCATGATCGTTCCGCGGGACCTGAGCTCGATCAGCCGGCCGGATATGCTCCCCGAATCGTCGGTCGGAAGCCGCGACGAGGCCTAGCGTCATGACGCCGCGTTCCTGGGAGATGACGGAACCTTTTCGGATAGCCTCCAGAATATCCTGTCGCATCTCGAAAACGAGCTCGGTCTGGAGCCCTGCGATCGTCGAGAAGGCTATCATCCCGCCCCACACGAGCCGATCATAGCTGCCCTTGCGAGGCGGGACGCTTCCTCGTCCGCCTTGCCCCCCGCCAGGCGCTCGGCGAGGGCTACGATATCTTGATCGTCCTTCCGATCGGCGAACCCGTCGATTATCCTATCCTCGTCTTTCGGCATGTCCGATCCTCCTTTTGGCGCTATCGCCGGGCTCACTATCGAAGCCCGTCAAGGTCCTATTCGATAGGGAGGACGAGAGCCTCGGGGCCGGCCTCTCCCATCTCGACCATATCGAAGGCCGGCGCTCGAATCGTCCCGGTAAGGGGAAGCCAAACGCGATAGGCGAACCCGATGACCACCTCGAGGCGATAGGGGCCCTCGTCGACCCGAAAGCGAGCGCGCCTCAGAAGGCAGCATGCCGAAGCAGCGCCGGAAGGCGCGGGCGAAGGTATCAGGCACCTCGAAGCCTCGTTCGAGGGCGATTTCCGTCAAGCTGCGCCCTCCGGCCTCGATCGCCGCGCGGAAGACCCTGTTGTCGACAAAGAACACGGAAACGCTTTTATAGAGACGGGCTTGGGAGACATCCTCGAGGAACAGGGGATCTGCGACATCCTCGTCTGCGGCCTCGTGAGCCACGGCTACGTGCGGGCGACCTGCCTCGGCGGGGTCGCCCTCGGGCGGCGAGTCCTCCTGTTGAAAGACGGCCATTCGAATTGGGCGAAGGATGCCGGGGAGAAGATCGACGCTGTGGAACGCGAGCTGGCGGCGGCGGGGATCGAAGCGATCCGACATCTCGGCCTTACCACTCGAAAGCCCGGAGGGAACGTAGCTCGATACCCAAAGCAATTTCATAGTTCCCGGTGATGGGGCTCGCTTCCTCGCCGACGGAGACTAGGAGAGGAGGGATTTCCTCGACTGCATCGACGTAATGCCTTGTAAAATCGCAAGCTCCACAAACCCGACAGTCCGAGCCAGCGGGACAATAGTACCGCGGCGTCTCTCGTGCCGGCCCGATCGGATGGGAGACGCATCGACCTCCCGCGCGGAGGAAAGAGGTCCTCAACTACCCCCGGCGATGTACTTGAAACCGCGAAGAAGGGCTGTGGGGAAGGCGCGGACATGGACCTGGTCGCTTACATTCTGGCCGTTCGCGGCGATGCTGATAGGATTCACGTAGATCACCGCGGGGACATGCGCAAGATCATTGAACGCGGCGAAGGCGTTCTCGGCATTCTCCGGTTGGATAACGTCGTCCGTCGCGCACTGTATCATCTGTAGCTTCATCGCGGGCGTCCAGCCGCGGTAGGAATCATTGGCCTGGAGCTTCAGGAAGAGATCGCTCGAGGGATTTTGCAGATCGGCGATCGCGGCGTCGGAGAGGACTTCCTTCGGGTAGGCGCTAGGCATGGCGGCGATGATCGCGGCGGAGCTGTGGTTCCCGTCGAAGAGCGGCGGCAGGATCGAGGCGTAGTTTTTGCCGGCCGCGACGTCGTTCTTGAGTATTCTCGAGAAGTCTAGGGTCGAGCCAGAGGACGATCCGTACACGTAGTTGTAGCCGAAGATCACGTAGGGCACATAATAAGGGGCCGGCTCTGCTACGGGCTTAAGAATCCGCGGGATCATCGCCCCGGAGAAATCGTAGGAGCCGTCGCAGGGGACGGCCGCGACCACGCTGCCCCCGGCGATCGGATTATCCTGGATAGCCCGTGCGCCGACCATCGTCGCGTAGCCGCCCTCGGAATAGCCAAGCAGATAGATCTGCCCATTCCAGGAGACTTTATCGCTCCAGGCGCCTCCGGCCAGCTCCGCGGCCTTCGCGACTATATCGCGCACGGCGCTACCGAGGGCTCGATGCACATAGGGATGCGGGCCTGCATCTGCTCCGAAGCCGGGATAGTCGGTCATGACGACGAGATAACCCTTGGTTGCCATCATGCCGCAGATCATGCATTCGAGGTAGGTCAGGAGCGCTCCCTCGGGATCGCTAATCGCGCTGATCCCGAGCGCTGCCGCGGGGTTCGGGTTGAAGAGCGAGGGCGCGCGGGGTCTATTGACTTGGGTGCCGTGCTGGAAGGCGAGAATGGGAACCGAGGTAGGCCCGCCCGTCGAGAGCGGCAGCCACGCGAGCCCCCCTAGGGTCCAGGACAGGGTCTTACCGAGCCCCGCCTCCGTGTACGAGGAAGAATAGGACATCTTTACGGGCTTGACGGAATGGGATGCGTTCAGGGGCGCGATCGCCGCCAAGGCCGGGGGGAAGTCATTTTGGAAGTAAGAGAGGTACTCCGCCGCGCCGGGCTTGCTGGACAGGCTCATCAAGTTCGCGCTGCCCAGTTTGGCCACGAGGTCGGTTTATGACAATGGATCGTCCCAGGCCGGCACCGGTTCGACGGGCGCGATATCCGTGGACTTTCCGCAGCCTGAACAGACTAGGATGATCGCTAGGACGAAGGCGAACGGGACGGCGGTCTTCGCTGAATAGTTACGGGCGCGTTTCCCAAGGGACATGGTATGCCTCCTTACGCCTCCACGGCCTATCGAATCCGCATGCTCGAGAAGCATTAAAGCATAGCTACGTCCGATCGATCGCGCAAGAACCAAAGCAGAAAGCCGATCGCGCGATCCCCGCACCATCGCCCGAGCCCGCATCGTGGCCGGGAGATCAGGCCGTAGGGCGCTTGACTGCGATCCCGCGCGAGCGCGGTCCGCGGGAGCCCTTCACGGCATCGGGCCCGAGGGTACCGGACGCAGGCGCGTCGTCCCCCCGCTTCTTCGCGAAGCCCTCGAGGCTCGACTTGAGCGCCTGTATGGTGCCGAGGTTCTCCCCGCCCAGCTTGCGCACCTGCTCCGAGTCCTTGCTCATCTCGTCGAAGCGATTCGACATCTCGGCCGTCTCCACTCGCACTCGCGACGCTATCTCGGACACGGCGTCCATTCCCTTGAGCGTCTCCTCCATGCCCTCGCTGCAGCGGTCCACGGCGACCTCCGTCGACCTGGTCAGGTCGGCGACGGCCGAGACCGCCGAGACCACGTCGGCCGATCCGGAGGAAAGCTCCTGTATGCTCGACAGCAGCTCGTCGATCATGAGGCTTACGCCCCGGATGTCCTCGCTTATCTTGCGGAAAGAGCCCAAGGCCTCCCCGCTCCTGGACGCCGAGGACGCGATCGCGGCCTGGACTTCCTTGAGGGTGTCGCCGATCACGCGGGCGCTCTTGGCGGCCTCGACGGAGAGCGCGCGTATCTCGTTCGCGACCACCGCGAAGCCCCTGCCCGCGGCGCCGGCGTGGGCCGCCTCGATCGACGCGTTCATGCCCAGCAGGTTGGTCCTGTCGGCGACGTCGCCGATTATCGCCCCGAGGTCCGCGACGTGATTCGCCGAGGCCTGGATCTGCTCCATCGACTGGCTCATGGCGGAAAGCACGTCCTCGCCCGACTTCGAGGTCTCGACGAGGGCGCTCACGGCGGCTTTCTTCCCTCCGGCCTGCCTCGCCAGCGAATCGGCCGCGGCAGCCATCTGCTCGATGGCGGCCGAGGCTCTGGCGACCTGCTCCGAGTAGGCGGATAGGGCCGCCTTGACCTTGGCTTGGTACTCTTCGGCCCTCTGGTTCGCCTCGCTGGACTTGCCGAGCGCGCCGTCGAGCTCGTCCATGCCGCGGGAAATCCCCCTGCCCTGCGCGCTGAGCAGGCCGATGGACTCGGAGGTCCTCGTTACGCTCGCCGACAGGCTCTCGCCGATGCGCAGCGATGAGACTTGGGCCTTTCCCATGGCGGCGTTTAGCTCGTCGTAGCTCCGCTCCGCGGCCTTCGCATCGCGCTCGACCTCGACCAGGAGGTTCGTGGTGAGCCGCACGAGGTAAGCCGCGACGGCCGCGGAGATCGCCGTCATCAGGGAAGAGGTCGCCAGGTTCTGTATCGCGAGGACGGTCACCTTCCCCCCATCCTTCGGGAAGGCATCGAGCCAGTAGAGGGCCTCTATCGCCGCGAGATCGAGGACGCCGATGACTATCGCCTGCCTCGACCTGTCCGCGATCAGCGTAGTGACGACGAGGAGGAAGCAACCGAGGGTGCCGAACACGTAGGTCTCGTACACGTCGACATACTGGTCGAATTTGATCGCGACGAACATGGCCGCGAAGAGGCCGTAGAGAAAGGCCGAGGAAGCCGCGTGGTACTTACCCGCGCGGAGCATCGCGACCACGGCGGAGCAGAAGAGAGCTATGCCCACGAAGACGGCGGCGACCACGGCGGCCCTGGTGATGAACATGAGGATGGCGAAGGCGAGCGAGATCAAGCCGAACGAGAGGGCGATGATCGCCAGGATCCGGCTCTTCTTGCGGACCTGGAGTGACAAGCCCGAATATTTCGAGGTAATGAAGGACAGTGGGTCGGTCGGCATTCCTTGCGCTCCATGTTCGGCCCGAAGGAAAACCAGGCGGGCCGGTCTCATTGTTTACCTACAACGAGATAGTAAGCCCGCCCGGGAGCATTATCAAGGCCGATTCCGGAGGATTCGCCGCGCTATCTCTCGAGCTTCCGATAGACGATGCGATGAGGGCGATCCGCCTCGCTTCCCAGCTGGGAGCGGCGCCACTCTGCGAATTCGGTGAAGTTGCCGTCGAACCAGATCGCCTCCGAGTTGCCCTCGAAGGCCAGGATGTGCGTGCACACCCGGTCGAGGAACCAGCGATCGTGGCTCACCACCAAGGCCGCGCCGGCGAAATCGTCCAACGCCTCTTCCAGGGCCCGCATCGTGTTCACGTCGAGGTCGTTCGTCGGCTCGTCCAGCAGCAGCACGTTCGCGCAGTCCTGCACCATCATCGCCATGTTCAAGCGATTCCGCTCGCCGCCCGAGAGCACCCCGACCTTCTTCGACTGGTCGTTGCCCGAGAAGTTGAACCACGTGCAGAATGCCCTCGCGTTCACCTCGCGCTTCCCGAGCTTTATGATGTCGAGCCCGCCCGAGAGCTGCTCGAAGACGGTCTTCTCCGGATCCAGGCCCGCTCGCATCTGGTCCGCGTAGGCGAGCCTCACCGTGTCGCCCAGGCGCAAGGTCCCCGAGTCCGGCTTCTCCTGCCCCGTGATCATCCGCAGCAGCGTCGTCTTGCCCGCGCCGTTCGGGCCGATGAGCCCGACGACCGCTCCCGGCGGCACCTCGAAGGAGAGGTTCTCGTACAGGAGCTTCCCGTCGTAGCCTTTGGAGAGGCCCTTGGCCTCGATGACCACGTTGCCCAGGCGCGGGCCGGCGGGGAAGACGATCTTCGTGTCGCGGACCTTCTCCTTGCCGTCCTCGGCCAGGAGCTTCTCGTAGCGATCGATGCGCGCCTTGGACTTTGCGTGCCTGCCCTTGGCGCTCATCCCGATCCACTCTAGCTCGCGCTGCAGGGTCTTCGCCCGGGCCGAGTCGCCCTTCTCCTCGATCTCCATCTGCTTGCTCTTCTGGTCCAGCCAGGACGAGTAGTTTCCCTTCCACGGGATGCCCTCGCCGCGGTCCAGCTCGAGGATCCATCCCGCCACGTTGTCGAGGAAGTACCTATCGTGGGTGACCGCTATCACCGTGCCCTCGTACTCGCGCAGGTGCCGCTCGAGCCAGGCCACGGTCTCGGCGTCGAGATGGTTGGTCGGCTCGTCGAGGAGGAGGATGTCCGGCTTCTTCAGCAGGAGCCTGCAGAGCGCCACGCGGCGTTTCTCTCCCCCGGACAGAACGTCGACGACCTTGTCGGCGGGCGGGCAGCGCAGCGCGTCCATCGCCAGGTCGAGACGGGCGTCCAGGTTCCAGCCGTCGTTCGAGTCCAGCTTTTCCTGGAGCTTGGCCTGACGGGCCGCCAGCTTGTCGAAGTCCGCGTCCGGATCGCCGTAGGCCTCGCCTATCGCCTCGAATTCGGCCAGCTGGTCCACGATCTCCTGTACGCCCTCGCTGACGACTTGCTTGACCGTCTTGCCGGCCTCCATCTTCGGCTCCTGCTCGAGGAAGCCGATCGTGTAGCCCGGCGCGACCGAGGTCTCCCCGAGTATCTCCGTATCCTGCCCCGCGAGGATGCGCAGCAGGCTCGACTTGCCCGAGCCGTTCAGGCCGATGACGCCGATCTTCGCGCCGTAATAATACGAGAGGCGTATGTCCTTGAGGACGACCTTCATCCCGTGCCGCTTCGTTACGCGATCCATCGTATAGATAATCTTCTTGTCGTCGAATGTGGTTGCCATGACTTTACTATAGCAGGAAAGGCGCATGAAGGTGTAGAGATGGGCGCGCCGGCGGACCCAAGCGTCAGTCAGCGGGAGGCTGGAAGGATGACGGTCTTCGGCGCGGGTCCCAGCTTCGAGAAGTGCCGCGCCAAGCCCTTCCGTTTCAGCCTCCCGCCGATATTCGCATTTCCCGCCGTCGGGCTCCTCGCGCTAAATGCACCGAATATTCCCCACGACAGGGCTTCGTTCGCCTACTGATCTGTTTATGCTTTGCTGTCTTTTTTCCGTATATTTTAATCCGTGGAAAAACGGAATGTCCGTCACCCAATCGCCTGCAAGGAAAGGAGCGAGCATGGCCGATAGCAAGACGAAGCCGACCGGAGCGGACGTGAAAGGCTACTTTTCCGCCATAGCGGACGAGTCCAGGCGGAAGGACTGCGAGGCCCTCGCGAAGCTGATGGCCAAGGCGACCAGGGAGCCGCCGAGGATGTGGGGGACAAGCATCGTAGGCTTCGGCAGCTACCATTACAAGTGCGAGAGCGGGAAGGGCTGCCTGTACCTTCGCGGGCTCGACGGAGTCGATGAAAGAGTGCTTGAGAAAATCATAGTCGAATCGGCGGCAGCCAGGAAACGCGATCACGCCGATTAGCGAGCGAGGAAGGCATGACCCTTCGATCCCTGGAAACGATAGACGGGCCGCATCGCGGCATCGAGGTTGAATTCGCGGGCGCGCCATTCGCGGATGCCGCCGGCGCCCTCGTCCTCCTCCACGGCAGGCACGGCAGCTCGAAAGAGATACTGGGCTTCTCGAAGCACCTCGAACCCCGGGGATGGGCCTTCGTCGCGCCGAGCGCGGCCGGAAAGGAATGGTTTCCCGCCGATTTCCAGGCCCCTGTCGCGGACAACGAGCCCTGGCTCGGCTCCTCGCTCCAGGCCGTCGCCGCCATCCTGGCGGAGCTGCGCGATCGCGGCGCGGCGCGGCTGGCCTTGCTCGGCTTCTCGCAGGGAGCCTGCCTCGCCCTCGAGGTCGCGGCCCGGAATCCGGGGATCGTCGAGGCCGTATTCGGCCTGAGCGGCGCCCTCGTCGGCCCGCCCGGCGGCGCACGCTCCGATCCGCCCTCGCGATCGCCGCTCGAGGTCTATCTCGGCTCCCACGAGGAAGACCCGCATATCTCGGCCTCCGCCGTCATTTGGACGGCCGGGCATTTTCGCGGCCTAGGCGCAGGGACCGAGCTGCTCTTGCATCCGGGTTCCGGCCATTCGATACGGCCCCGGGACATCGCCGCGGTCCAGGCCTTCCTGGGCTCGTGAGGCTATCTCGGCAGGCACTCGAGGCCGATGCCGGAGAAATCGTGCTCCACGCCCAGCTCGTCGAGGATCTGGGATATCTGCCCGCGGTGGTGAGTCCCGTGCTCGGCGAGCTGCTGCGCGAGGAAATAGAGCGGGACGGCGGCAGGCTTCCCGTCGTACCAATCCAGCTCGACGGGATGGGAGAGCTCGGCCTCGCTCAATGACTGGATCAGGTCTACGGTCGCCCGATCGGCGGCGACCAGATCGGCCTTGAGCTTCGTCCACTGGCCGTCAGCGAGCCTGCCCTCGGGGGCCGCCATGCCCACGGTCGCCGAGAGGGCGGCCGGAAAGGCCGACCGGAAGAGGCCATGGAAATACACCGTCGCGTCGAGGATATGGCTGATGAGGCCCGAGAGGCTCTTGTAGTAGCTCTTTCGGTCCTCCTCGCGGGCCTCGCTCGAGAGACCGTCCAATAGGGCCAGGACCGTGGCGTTCGTCTGCTTCGTCGAGCGGGAATACATCAAGACGATCTCTTTCATGGCTCACCTCGTCCTTGGATAATAGGCCCTGCGAGGCTCGGCCGCAAGCGATTGGCTTTCGCCGCGGCTCCGTGATATACAGGACCGATGTCCCGTGATTTGACGAAAGGCAGCATAGTCGGCAACCTCCTCGCCATGTCGGTGCCGACTATGTTCGGCATGCTCGGCCAGACCCTCTACGACGTCATCGACCTCATGTGGATCGGCCGCGTCTCCGCCAAGGCGGTGGCCGGAGCCACGCTCTTCAGCTCGGTCTTCTGGCTCGTCGAGGTGCTCAACGAAGTCATCGGGACCTCGTCGGTGGCCCTCATCACACAGAGTGCGGGAGCAGGGGACGCGGCGAGGACCAACCGCATAGTCGAGCAGACGATCGTGTTCAAGGCCTTCGTTGCGATCGTCGCGGCGGCGCTCATGTACGTCGGGATCGAGCCCCTCCTGCGCTTCTTCTCCCACGATCCGGAGGTAGTGGCCTCCGGCCTCGCGTACGGGCGCATCCGCATCTTCTTCCTGCCGATCTTCTTCATGACCTACAGCTGCTTCACCGCCCTTCGTTGCTCCGGCGACCCATCGAGCCAGATGTGGATCATGCTCGCCTCGTCGATCCTCAACGCCGCGCTCGCGCCGCTGCTCATGTTCGATCGCGTGCCCCTCGTCGGATCGCGCGGCGCGGGGCTCGGGGTCCTCGGGGCTGGTCTCGCGACCGTGATATGCATCTGCCTTTCCTTCGCGGTGGGCTTCGGCCTCCTCGCGAGCGGGCGGAACAAGGTCAGGCTTTCCCTGCGAGGCCTGCTCAGGCTCGATCCGGCCATCGACAGGAAGCTCCTGACCATAGGCCTGCCCTCGGGCGGCGAGATGCTGGCGCGGCAGCTCGCCGGCCTGGTCACGACCAAATTCGTCGCGTTATACGGAACCGCCGCGATAGCGGCCCTAGGCATCGGCAACCGCCTCGGCGGCCTGATCTTCATGCCCCTCTTCGGACTCATGTCGGGCGGCGGCACGATCGTGGGGCAGAACCTCGGCGCGGAGGACATAGGCCGGGCCGAACGCACCGCGAGGGCCGCCTCCCTCTTCGGCGGCGCCACCATCACGATCCTCATGGGCCTCGGGATGATCTTCCCCAGGCCGTTGCTTTCCCTTTTCGTCGACTCCGCCGACGCGATGGCCGTGGGCATACCGATGATCCGCATCATGGGCTCGTCCTTCATCGTCGTCAGCTTCGCCATCGCCCTCGGCTGCGCCTTCTCCGGCTCGGGCTACAATATCCCCTTCCTCGTCTCCTCGCTCGCCGGGAGGTGGGGAGCGCAGCTGCCCTTCCTCCTCCTCGCTACCTATCTCCTGCCCCGCCTCGGCCTCGACCTGGGGATCCTGGGCGTGTGGGCGAGCTTCCTCGTATCCGACGTGGTCGAGACGGCGATCATAGTCGCCTATTACCGGCGCGGGAAATGGAAGAGCATGCGGGTATAGACGCCGCCATCGGCCTGTGATAATGTCCGTCCATGCGCCGCCTGGAACGCTCGTATTACTATCCTTACTCCCCGCATCTCCCGGACCGGGCCTAGGCGCGACGCTTCGTCGTAATCAGGAGCCCCCGATTCGGGGGCTCTTATTTTTTATCCGAATGGAGGCGCAAATTGGGGTACGAAACGAGGGATTGATCGAACTGTTCGCCCGCACTACGGAAGACATCGTGAGCCTCGCGGAATTCCGCGCGCTCCTCGGCTCGGGG
>JANXYQ010000051.1 GCA_025355995.1 Spirochaetaceae bacterium
GTCAATTACGGAATTGAGCCTTTCCAGGGGATCACCGAGCTCACTCAGCTCTTTTAATCGGTCGTCTTCATCAAAAAAGCCTTTCTGTTTCATAGATCTGATTTTGACATAATTGCTTTAGTTTTTCGAGGTACCCTTAAGTGGTTCTTTCGCGAAAGCAGAGTCGAAGAGCCTGACTGCGATGGTGATGGGGAAGAGCACGCCCACCGCCTTGGCCAGCGTGGCGAGCCGCACTTTAAAGCCGCGGACGGCCGCGAACCACACGATCGTCAAGAGCATGCGGCTGTGCACGATGAAGTACTGATAGAAATGGAAAGTGTCGTAATTCGCGCCGTCGGTGTTCGCGAACACCAGGGACGCTCCGGCTCCGAGCCCCCAGAAATAGAGCAGGTCCCAGACGCCGCGGCTATTGGTCGCGTTGAGCGCGACAGATAGCCACAGGGAAATGCCGCAGAGCTCCAGGGGGATGACGCCTCGGAGGAAGTCGTACCAGCTTACGGTGAAGTACTGCAGGGCATGGAGGCCGAGGAAGGCCTTCAGCGCGCAAAGATGTGGCGCGCTGAAGGGCTCCAGGTGCAGGGCGGAGGATTCGGGGACCGGCTGGTAGGAAAAAAGGACATGGGCGTCCGTCCTATCGGGGATAGTCTACGGCGTAGGCGGAGTCCGCGCCGGGGGGCGGTTCGTCGAGGGCCCGGAACGAGTAGCCCTCCATGGCCAAGCAGGCGTCCCGGACGCCGCCGGTCACCAGTATCTCCCAGGCCTTGGCTCGGTCCTCGCCGAGCTTGCTCGCGGCGTTCACCTCGGAGCCGTAGACGTCGGCGTCGCCGATGCGCAGCATGCGGCCGAAGCCCAGCCCGACGCAGAGCAGGACCTTGTCCTCGTCGGCCAGGCCGGCGTCGTAGTCCCTAAGCGTGCGCTGCATCGCCGCGGAGCACTGGAGCGCCTTTCGCGGGTTTCGGAAGATGACGAGGAAGCTGTCGCCCTCGACCTTGAGGAGGATGCCGTCGTGCTCCTCTATTACCGGGAGGAGGAGGCGTTCGGCTTCCTGTATCGTTTGCAGGAAATGGATGATTCCGAATTCGGCGACCCGTCGAGAGAAGCCCGAGAGGTCGGTGAACATGACCGCCCAGTCCTCGCCGAAGAGGTCCCATATCCTCTCGTCGATCTTTTTCTTGTCGGCCCCGGGCTTCAGCCTTTCCCCTATGAGCCGCTCGAGGCGATCCTCGGACGCGCCAGAAACGATAGATCGCTTACCGCTCACGCTTTCCTCCCGCGCGGGGAGGAGTTTACGGCAGACCGGGCCGCGGCGCAAGCGCGGGACGGAGGCGACCGTCCCTTTTTCGCCGTAAGGTTTCAAATCGGCGTTGCGGAGCCGCGCGTACTCCTATACAATCCTCCGCGCATGACCGCGCTCCTCAGGCACGAGTCCGACAAGGTGGCGAAGGTCATCCTCGGTCTCTCTAAAACCCTCGCCTCAACCCTGGACCTCGACGAGGTCCTTTTGCGGATACTCGATTCCATCGGGCTAGTCATCCCCGTCGATTCCTGCTGCCTGCTGCTGCTGCTGCGCGACAGGAGGCTGGAGGTCCGCGCGGCCATCGGCTTCGACGACCTCCCGGCCGTCCTCGGGCTGCGCATGGACCTCGACAGCTACCCGCTAAACCGGTTTGTCGTCGAGAACGGCACGCCGATGGTGATCGACGACGTGAGCATGGACCCCCGTTGGACTCCGCGCGCAGAGGGGCAGGCGATACGGGCGTGGATGGGCATCCCCCTGCGCGCCTCCGGCGAGGTCATCGGCATGCTGGCCATCGACTCCCGGACGGCGGGCGCATACACCGAGGAGGAGTGCCAGGTGGCGGACGCCTTCGCCGACCTCGCGGCCGCGGCGGTCCGCAACGCGCGGCTCTTCTCCACGGCGCGGCGCAAGATCGAGGAGCTCGACGCCGTCAAGCGGATCGGCGCCGCGGTCGCCTCGCGGCTCGAGGTGGACAGGCTCTGCGAGGTCGTAGGCGAGAATCTCGTCGAGATATTCAGCGTCGGCGTGGTCTACGTGGCCATATGGGAGGAGGAGGCCGGCCTTGTCCGTCTTCCCTTCTATTCCCACGACGGCAAGCGCGAGAGCTTCGCCCCCTTCGATTTCGGCGTGGGGTTGACCTCCCAAGTGCTGTGCAGCCGCGAGCCGCTCAATATCGGCCAGGACCTGGCCTCCCGGGCGCAAGCCATGGGCGGCCGAGCGCTGCCGGGCAGGGACGCGCTGAGCTGGCTCGGGGTGCCGATCTTCTCGGGCCGCCGCGCCCTCGGCGTCCTGTGCGTGCAATCCTACGATCGCGAGAATGCCTTCTCCGAGGATGAGGTGCGGCTCCTCGCGACCATCGCGTCGACGGTCGGCGCGGGCATCCGAAACGCCCGCCTCTACGAGGAGGCGCGGCGCAAGGCCGACGAGGCCTCCGCCCTCGCCGACGCCGGGCGAGAGATCAGCGAGAGCCTCGACCCCGACGTGGTGCTGCGCCGGATCGCCATGCGCGCCAACTCCCTCCTGTCGCGCGACAGCGCCGCGCTCTTCCTCCTCGAGGGCGACGGCTCGTTGCGAGCCGTCGTGGCCGTCGGGCGGCAGGCCGAGGAGCTCCAGGGTTTCCGCATCCCGGCGGGCGCCGGGATAGTCGGGCGGGTGGTGTCCTCGGGCGAGGGCATCATCGTGAACGACGCGCACAACGACCCCGAGGCCGTGGGCGTCCCCGGCACGCCCGACGAGCCGGGCGAGAAGCTGATCGCGGCGCCCCTGGCCGTGGCCGGCCGCGTGACCGGCGTGATGGCCGTATGGCGCGGCGAGCCGGAGCCAGCCTTCATGCCGGACGACCTGGTCTTCCTCTGCGCCCTCGCCAGGCAGGCCGCGGTAGCCATCGAGAACTCGCGCCTGCACAGGAAGGCGACCGACGAGGCGCGCCGGGCGGCGGCCCTCTACGAGTCGGCGAGCGCGGCCCGCGCCGAGGCGGAGGAGGCCAACAGGCTCAAGTCCCGCTTCCTCGCGAACATGACCCACGAGCTGCGCACTCCCCTCAATTCGATAATCAACCTCGCCTACCTCATCCAGGAGGGAGCCGAGGAGGCGGCGCCGCCGGGCATCCGCGAGGAGGCCTCGCGGATCGAGGTCGCCGGCCGCCACCTGCTCGGCCTGATCAACGACGTCCTCGACATGGCCAAGATCGAGGCGGGACGGATGGACGTCAGGCTCGAGGAGTCGGACTTCCGGGCCATAGCCCGGGCAGTCCTCTCTGCCGCGTCGGGCCTCGAGCGCGCGCCGGGGGTGGAGCTCCTCGACGAGATGCCCGACGGGCTGCCGCCCGTGCTCGCGGACCGGACCAGGCTGAGGCAGGTCCTCTTCAACCTCCTCGCGAACGCGGTCAAATTCACATCGCTCGGCCACGTCGCGCTGCGCGCCTCCGCCTCGGATCGCGAGCTCCTCGTCGAGGTCGAGGACACGGGCATCGGCATGGACCAGGCCGACCTGCCCAAGGCCTTCGCGGAATTCGTCCAGCTCGACGACGACATGGACAGGATGGCGGGGGGCTCGGGCCTGGGCCTGCCCCTCGCGCGCCACCTCGTCGAGCTCCAGGGAGGCAGGCTCTGGGCCGAGTCGCGCAAGGGCGTCGGCTCGGTCTTCCGCTTCACCCTCGTGCGCGCGGACGCGGTCGCGGAGCCGCGGCCGTGAGCGCCCTCCATCCCTCCGGCGCGAGGATCCTCGTCGTCGAGGACGACCCGGACAACAGGATAGTGATAACGCGGCTGCTGCGGATGGCGGGAGTCGCCCCCAATTCCTTCATAGCCATCGAAGGGGACGCCGGCGAGTACCTCGGCCGCAGCGGCGAAGACTTCGACCTCGTGTTCCTCGACCTGCAGCTGCCGAAGAAGGACGGCTACGAGGTGCTGGCGGACATCCGCGCCGACTCGAGGCGCGCGGCGACGAGGGTCGTCGCCCTCACCGCCAACGTCAGCAGGCGCGAGGTCGAGCGCTGCCGAGAGGCGGGCTTCGACGGCTTCATAGGCAAGCCGATCGACGGCCGTCGTTTCTCGGAGCTCCTATGCAGGATACTGAAAGGCGAAGCGGTATGGACGGAGGACTGAACCCCGGCGCCGCCCTAGCCTCGCTCGCCGAGGCCCTGGGCCTGGGCGCGGATGCGCTGGGCGACGCCCGGGATCTCCCCTCTGCGATGGCGGTCCTGGAGGTGCGGGCCCGCGAGCTCGCGGCGGGGGAGAGGCGCGCCCGCCAAGCCGCGGCCTCGTTCCGCGCGGCCAGCCTGGCGCTCAGCCGCAGCCCGGATTCCAACGCCCTCCTCGAGGAGCTGCTCGACTACCTCAACTGGATCGTCGCCTACGACGCCGCCCAGGTCTTCCTCACGGGCGACGCTTCCCCGCTCGAGGCGCGCGCCTCCCGCGAGTGGCGCGCGGGTTCCCGGCCGCCCCTCGCGATCGAGGCCGCGGCCCTCGCCCGGAAGGCGGGGGGCAGGACCCTCGTCGAGGAGCGGGCGGGCCTGAGCCTGCTCTACCTGCCGCTGCGCGGGCCCGACGGCACGCTGGGCGAGGCCATTATTGTCCGCGAGGGCGGCCGCGCCTTCGACGAGGAGGAGGTCCGCGAGGCCGAGGCCTTCGCGGGCCAGGCCGCCGCGGCCCTGCGCAACGCGTCCCTCTTCGAGGGCCTGCGGCACGCGGACGCCGAGCTCCTCGCCTCCTACGAGACGAGCATAGAGATTCTCTCCAAGACCCTCGACCTGCGCGACCACGAGACGGAGGGACATTCCCTGCGCGTGGCCGGCATGTCCACCGCCCTGGCCCGCGTATTCGGCATGGACGACGCGGCGGTCGCCCTGATGCGCCGCGGCGCCCTCCTCCACGACATCGGCAAGATTGGCATACCCGACGCGATCCTGCTCAAGCCCGGCCCCTTGGACCCGGAGGAGCGCTCGATAATGATGCGCCACCCGGCCATCGCTCGGGAGCTCTTCGAGGACGTACCCTTCCTGAGGGAGGCGATAGACGTTCCCTGGTGCCATCACGAGCGCTGGGATGGCACCGGCTACCCGAGGGGGCTCTCGGGAGTCCAGATACCGCTGGCCGCGCGCGTGTTCGCCGTCGTCGACGTGTGGGACGCGCTCACCCACGACAGGCCGTATCGCAAGGCGATGGGCGAGGCCGAGTCGCTGGCCTTCATAGCGAACGGCGCGGGCAGCCACTTCGACCCCGTGATGGTCCAGTTCTTCCTGAGCTCGTTCGACTTGTTCTAGGGGCTTATTCCCGTCGGGCCGGCCCGCGCGAATTATTCGCCTTCGGGCCGAGGGTTCTTGACGGCGAGGACGCGGAGGACGCCCGGACCGGCGTTCTTCATGCCGTGGGGCACGCCCCGGGGGCTCGGCAGGAGGATGCCGGGGCCGGCCTCGGTAGACTCCTCGCCCAGCAGGAAGGTTCCCCTTCCCTCTAGGACGAAGAACTCCATGTCGACTGGAGTGACGTGGGGCTTCACGAAGCCTCCCGGCTGCACCGCGATATGGACGATCATCGCCTCGGGGGCGGAGTAAATCGCCCTCGCGAGGACTCCCGAGTCGTCCTTGATTACCCTGCCCTCGTCGATGCCTATCCTCTTCATCCCGGCCTCACTCGATCCTGATCCGCATGCCGTCAGCCTTCACCTTGTCGCAGAAGGCCATGAAGCCCTCCGCCGGGAGGGGCTTGGAGATCAGGAAACCCTGGAAGCCCCTGCATCCCATGTCCCAGAGGATCTTGATGGCCTCCGGCTTCTCCACTCCCTCGGCAACGAGGGTCAGGCCCAGCCCCTTGGCTATCGAGACGAGGGAGCTCACGATTATCTTGTCCTGGTGGTTGGAGTCGAGGTTCTCGATGAACAACCGGTCGATCTTGATCTCGTCGAGGGGGAAGCGGTGTAGGTGGCTCAAGGACGAGTAGCCCGTGCCGAAATCGTCCACCGAGATCTTCACGCCGAGGGCCGAGAAGCGCTCGAGCGTCAGCTTCGTGGCCTCGGGATCCTCGAAGAGGCTCGTCTCGGTCAGCTCGACGGTGAGGCGGTTCCCCGCGAGGCCGGTCGAGGCCAGGGCCGAGGCTATGATGTCGGCCGCGTCCTGAGACCTGAACTGCCTGGCCGAGAGGTTGACGGAGAGGTTGAGCGAGATGCCCATGCTGGTCCTGCCCTCGGCGTCCCAGGCGGCCAGGCGCCGGGCGCACTGGTAGATCAGCCACTTGCCGAGGGGGAGGATGAGCCCCGTCTCCTCGGCGAGAGGGATGAAGGTATCGGGGCCGAGGAAGCCCTTCTGGGGATGCATCCACCGGATCAGGGCCTCCGCCTCGATCCGCTCGACGCCGATGAAGCCCTCTCCCACGGACGAGAGGAAGACCTTCGGCTGGTAATAGAGGGTGAACTGGTCCCCGAGGTTCTCGATGCCGGCGGACTCCAGCGCCTTCACGATCGAATTCTGGAGCTCCACCTTCTCCACCGCGCGCCGGAGGAGCTCCGGCTTGAAGAGCACGAAGCTCTTGCGCTCCTCCACGGCAGCCCCCGCGGCGATGTCGGCGCGGTGCAGGATGGCGGACCTCTCCTCGCCGTGCTCCGGCCAGTACGAGGCGCCCGTCGCCGCCTTGATCGCGATGTTGAAGCCCGAGAATATGTGCGGCTCGTCGAGCTGGGCTATGAGCCGCCGAAGGAATTCCTCGAGGGCCTTGCCCTTGCGCCTGGGGAGGATGAGGACGAATTCGTTCTCGTGCGTATGGAAGATCTTGTCTCCGGGCTCGAGGAGACTCTGTATCCGGCAGCCGGTCTCGTAGAGGATCCATTCGCTGATGCTCGACTTCAGGGTCTTGCGCACGGAGGCGTAGTTGTCCCCGAGCTGCACGATGAGGAGGCTGAAGCCCCCCCTGTCGCCGGTCCGCCGGAATTCGTCGATCGTCTCCTCGAGCTCGAGCTCGAGCCGGAAGTGGGTAGGTAATCCGGTTTGCGGCTGCAATGAGAGCATGCGCTCGAGCTGGGCCACGCGGTTGATCAATCGAGAGTTCTCGTTGCGCAGATGCGAGATATCGCCGTCGGCGAGGGCGGACACGGGCTCTCCGTCTATGTCTTTCACGATGGGCACAACTCCGTTCGTAGACCCCGTTTCGCTGGCTTCGCCCGAGGACTCGCGATTGTATACATGAATATCGGCATTAACTCCGCAAAACGCTCCGGAAAAGTTCGGCTTTTGGCTCGCCTTGACCTTCTTCGGCCCCGCCTGCCATCATCGCCCATGGCACGCCGCAATTTCCTCGTTCGGCTCGCGTACGACGGCACCGACTTCCTGGGTTGGCAACGATTGCCCGGGGCGGGGCGGAGCGTGCAGGGCGAGGTCGAGGCCGCGCTCTCCGCCGCGCTCGGCGGCGCCCGCATCGAGATAGTCGGAGCCGGCCGAACGGACGCCGGCGTGCACGCGGAGGGCCAGGCCGCGAGCTTCCACGCCTTCACGCCCCTAAGTTGCGAGGAGATCGTGGCCGCGCTCAACGCCGCCCTGCCCCCCGACCTCGAGTGCCGCGGCTGCGTAGAGGTCGACGCCCGCTTCCACGCCCGCTTGCACGCGGTCTCAAAGACCTACCGCTATCGCCTCCTGATATCGAAGGAGGCGGATCCCTCGCTTCGCCGCACGAGCCTCTTCGTTCCGGAGCCCCTGGACCTCGAGGCGATGCGCCGGGCAGGCGCCGCCCTCCTTGGGGAGAGGGATTTCCGAGCCCTCTCGAACGCGAAGGGCGAGGACACCAGGCGCCGGCTGGACGAAGTAAGGGTCGAGTCCTCGGCCGCGCCCGGCGCCTCGGGCGGCCGCTTCGTCGACCTAGTCTTCGTCGGCCCGGGCTTCATCTACAATCAGGTGCGGGTAATGGCCGCCCTCCTCCTCGAGGCGGGGAAGGGCGTCGTCGGTCCCGAGCGGGTGCCGGCCATCCTCGCCGGCAGGGACCGAGCCGCCGCCCCCGGCGCCCTCGGCCCCTTCGGGCTCAGCCTCGTCGAAGTGCGGTACGAGAGGATATAGCCCTACCTCGCCCCGTACTTCTCGTAGACGAAGTCTATGTCCTTGTCGCCGCGTCCCGAGAGGTTCACGAGGATGGACTCGCGCTTCTTCTCCTTGGCCAGCTTTATGGCGTAAGCCAGGGCGTGGGCGCTCTCGAGGGCGGGAATGATGCCCTCCTTCTTACTGAGCTCGTAGAAGGCGTCGATGCACTCCTCGTCGGAGCAGGAGACGTAGTTCACCTTCTTCAGGTCGTGGAGGAGCGAGTGCTCGGGGCCGACGCCGGGGTAATCCAGGCCGGAGGCGATCGAGTAGACGGGCGAGGGCTCGCCCTTCTCGTCCTGGAGGAGGTAGCACTTGAAGCCGTGGATCGCGCCCGGCTTGCCGTAGGTGATGGTGGCGGCGTGGTCGCCGGTCTTGGTCCCGCGGCCCATCGGCTCCACTCCGTAGAGCGAGCAGCCCGGCTCGTCGATGAAGGACGAGAATATGCCCATCGCATTGGACCCGCCGCCGACGCAGGCCACGACGTTGTCCGGGGTCTCGCCCGTCATTTCGACGAACTGCTCCCGGGCCTCCACGCCGACCACGCGCTGGAAATCGCGCACCATCATGGGGAAGGGGTGGGGGCCGACGACCGATCCTATGCAGTAGATGGAGGTGACCGGGTCCTTGAGATAGGCCTCGAAGGCCGAGTCCACCGCCTCCTTCAGGGTCTTGAGGCCGTGGCTCACCGGCACGACGGTGGCGCCCAGGATCTTCATGCGGATGACGTTGGGGTGCTGCTTCGCGATGTCGACCTCGCCCATGTGGATCTCGCACTCGAGGCCGAAATAGGCGGCCGCCGTCGCCAGGGCCACGCCGTGCTGGCCCGCGCCCGTCTCGGCGATCAGTTTCTTCTTGCCCATGTACTTGGCCAGCAGCCCCTCGCCCATGCAGTGGTTGAGCTTATGCGCGCCGGTGTGGTTGAGGTCCTCGCGCTTCAGGTAGATGCGCCCGCCGCATTGGTCGGAAAGGGTCTTGGCGAAATAGACGGGCGTCGGGCGTCCCTGGAAGTGCGTCCGGATATTGCGCAGCTCGGCGATGAACTGGTGGGACTTGCTGATCGAATAGTAGGCGTCCGTGATCTTGTCCATCTCGACCTGGAGGCCGGGAGGGATGAGGCTCCCGCCGTAGGGTCCGAAGTTGCCTTGGGCGTCCGGGTATTGCTTGCAAAAATCGTTCATGTCGATGCTCCTTGGATTGCCCGCGTACGGGAGGGTCCAAGGAATCTATACTCGAATATTGTTACTGTCAATAGTAACAATGCGGAATCAGCCGGCCACGTTCACGCCGATCAGCCTGCCGATGCCGAAGGTGACCGCTGCCGCCACGAGCCCTATGAGGACGTGCCGCAGCCCGAAGAGCAGCGGGTTCTTGCCTGTCATGACCGTGGTGATGGCGCCGATCGCGAAGAGGCCGACGACGCTCGCGGCCGAGCTGGCGAGTATGCCCGCGGTCCCCGAGAGGAAGACGTAGGGCAGGACGGGGAGCAGGGCCCCGAGGGCGAACAGGCCGAAGGAGGTG
>JANXYQ010000070.1 GCA_025355995.1 Spirochaetaceae bacterium
CAAAGCTGGCCGTCGTTCCTGCTCCCGATCACGATGTGCTGGAGCCCGTCGTCCTTCGTGCGCGGCATCTCGCGCATCGCCCACTCCGCCCACTCCAGGCAGAGCCTCAACCTGTCCGGGCGGCGGTCGAGCTCGAAGAGGTGGGCGTAGGCGAGCATGGGCGCCATCGTATTCACGTTCTTCTCGGGCAAGCCCTCCGCGATCCGCGCCTCGAACCAGGAATCCAGGATTCCCAGGTAGCGGGCCTCTCCCGAGCGCAGGTAGAGCTTGCACAGGCCGTAGAGCCCGACGCCCTGGGGCCATTCCCATTTCGAGAAATCGAGGTTGCTGACGGGATGGGGCTCGACGAAATCGGGCTTCGGCGGGTCTATCATCCTGAGGATGATCTCCTCGGTCCTCTTCGCGTATCCTTCTCGGTCGATCACGGCTTCCTCCGCTTCGGTCTACCGATCGCCGCGTAGACGGCGTCGAGTATGGCTATGGTCTTCTTGCCTTCGGTCGGGTCCAGGGCGAAGGGACGGCCGTCGCGGACGCAGCCGTAGAAATCGGCTATCAGCGCGAGATGGCCGCCGCCCCAATAAGCCCTCGCGGCGTCGACGGGGGCGAGGTCGTCCAGGAACGCGAGGGCCGCCGCGCGCCCGGAGCCGCCCCTCTCTTCGACCCGCAGGCCCTCCGCGAGTCTGAGGCGGGCCCCCTCGCAGACGAGCTCTATCTCGACGGGCGCGTCCTCGATGTAGCCGTTCGTCGCGAAGAGAATGCCCCTCGCGCCGCCGGATAGCCGCATCGCCACGACGGCGGTGTCCTCGACCTCGATCGCCCCGGCCAGGCCGAGGTTGCCGCCTATTCCCGCCGCCGAGGAGCAGCCTCCGCCCAGCCACTGGACGAGGTCGATGCTGTGGATGGCCTGGTTGATCAGCACTCCGCCTCCCTCCGTCGCCCATCGGCCCTTCCAGGCCCCGCCCCGCGAATAGTATGCGGCGTCCCGATTCCACGCCACGACGGCGCGGATGCCGAGCAGCCCGCCGTACTCTCCGCCGTCCAGGATCCGCTTGGCCTCGATCACCGATGGCCGATATCGGTTCTGGAAGCAGAGCCCGAGCGCCTTCCCGCTCGCCTTCCATACGGACTCCAGCTCCTCCGCCTCCTCGAGGTCGAGGGCGAGGGGCTTCTCGAGGAGGACGTGGCAGCCGGCGCGCAGCGCCTGCGCCGCCATCGGGGCGTGGAGGTAGTGGGGCGTGCAGAGGTGGACGACGTCGACGCCGCTGGCGAGAAGGCCCGAGAAGTCGGCGCTGAGCGCGACGTCCCCGAGGCCGCCGGGAGACGCGGCCAGGTCGGCGGCGGCCGCCTCCAGGCGCTTCGGATCGATGTCGCAGACGGCCGCGAGGCGCGCGCCCGATAGGGAAGCGATCGCGCGCGCGTGGACCGGGCCTATGTTGCCGTAGCCGACTACGGCGGCCCGCAGCTCGCCGTTCATGCGCGAGGCTCCTTGGCGGATCGCGAGCCCGCGCGCGAACTCGCGGCCAGGGCGCTCAGCCTCGCCTCGAAGGCGCCCTCGGGAGGCGGCAGCTCCACCGTCCTGCCCTCCAGCGCTGAGAGCATGATCGCGTTGTCCAGGAGCACCATGTTGAGGCCCTCGCGGCCGTCGATCCTCGGCGGCCTGCCCTCCCGGATGGCGGCCCCGAAGTCCTCGAGGACGATGCGGTGATTGCCGGCCATGGGCCCCTCGATCGTCGGCTCGGACACCGAGAAGGGCAGGGCCTCCCAGGCCTCCTTCGCCTCGCGCAGGTGGGCGAGCATCGACTTGGAGTTCATGGCGAGGGAGAGGGCGCCGCCCTCGCAGACGAGCTTGCCCATCTCGCCGACTATCTCGAGGCGGTTCGTGCCGGGGGACTCCCCCGTCGTCGTGATGAAGTGCCCGACGCCGCCGCCCTCGAGCTCGAAGTAGGCCGTCACCTCGTCCTCGACCTCGATGTCGTGGTACTTCCCCAGCGAGGCGAAGGCGGTCACCCGCCTGGGCATGCCGACGAGCCATTGGAAGAGGTCGAGGTTGTGCGGGCATTGGTTCATGAGCACTCCGCCGCCCTCTCCGCCCCAGGTCGCGCGCCATCCTCCCGAATCGTAATAGGCTTGGGTGCGGAACCAGTCGGTTATGATCCAGGTGGCGCGGACTATCCTGCCGAGGGCGCCCGACTCGACGAGCTCCTTCGACTTCGTCCAGTTGCCCTGGGTGCGCTGCTGGAACATGGCCGCGAACACGAGCTCCGGCTCGGCCTTCTTGGCCTCGCCGTAGGCCGCGATCATCGCCCTCGCGTCCGCCGCCGTGACGGCTATCGGCTTCTCGCTGAGGACGTGCGTCCCGCGGCGGAAGGCCTCGATCGCGATCGTCGTATGGGCGTAGTGGGGCGTCGCGATCACGACGCCGTCCGCGATGCCGGAGTCGAGGAGGGCGGTCGAGTCGCTGAAGGCCCTGATCCCGTGCCTCGCCGCGGCCGCGTCGGCCTTCGCCCCGTCGGCGTCGCAGGCGGCGACGAGCTCGACGCCGTCCATCTCCGAGAGGTCGAGGAGGTGCTTGCCTCCCATGGAGCCTATCCCTATCACGGCGATCCTCGCCTTGTCCCGCATAGCCTCTCCTCGCGTACGCGCGCTAGGAGCGCGGCACGGTCAGCCTTATCCCGAATCCCCGCTCGACCTCCAGGAGCTCGAGCCCGAAGGGGTAGCCGAAGGTCATCCTTATCCTGTCGTGCACGTTGAAGAGGCCGCCCTCGCGGCCGAGTCGGTTCCGGACGCCCGCGAAGCTCCGGCGGAGGGCCTCCCTCGTCTCGATCGCGCAGCCGGGACCATCGTCCGTCACCTCCACGGAGACCGTCTCGCCCTCGAGCCGCGCGTCGACGGAGACGCGCATGCCGTCGCGGCCCTCGCACACGCCGTGGGTGAAGCAATTCTCGACGAGGGGCTGGATGCCGAAGCGGCAGACCCGCGCGTTGGAAACCGCGGCGTCGGCCTCGATGCCCCAGGAGAAGGCGCCGCCGTAGCGGATTTCCTGGATGGCGATATAGCTCCGGACGTAGTCGAGCTCCTCGGCCACCGTGACTATGTCGCCGTTGCGCCTCGCCGTCGCGTGGAGCATGGAGGACAGGGCCCTGAGCGCTTTCATGAGCCTCTCGTAGTCCCGCGCTTCCGCCACGCCGATGATGCCGTCGAGGGTGTTGAAGAGGAAATGCGGGTTGACCTTGGCCTGGAGCGCCTCGAGCCGCGCGACGAGCTGCTGCCGCTCGAAGCTGCGCGCCCGTCTGAAGGCCTGCAGCAGCATGAGGCCGAGGACGAGCACGGCCCCGAGTGCGGCCGCGCCGACGGCGAGCACGTTGGTCGCTATCCTCCGCACTCCCCTCATCACGGCGCCCGCGGGCACGCGGCCGACACAGGCGAGGTTGATCCTGTCGTCCCTGCGCCTAGCCTCGATCGTCCTGGCTCCGGGGAAGAGGTAGTCGCCCAGGCCGCTTCCCATCCTCGGAGGGCCGTCCGCGGCGGCCGAGAAGGGTGCGAAGCGCACGAGGGGGATGTTTCGCGTCGTCTCGACGAGGGCGCCGTCCTCGTCGTAGAACGACATCTCCATCGGGTAGCCCCCGAGCCCCGGCCCGCCGCCGAGGTTGTTCATGAGGTCGTCGAGGATGACGGTCATGTCGATCTCGAAGAAGGCGGTCATGGCCGGCGTCGTCCCGGCGTAATACGACACGACGAGGGGCAGGATCGTCCCTATCCCCGTGCTCCCGCGGAAGGGCTTGGCGATGAAACCGATGTTCCTTCGGATGCCGAGGTTGCCGAAGGCCCCGGGGCGCCCCGACGGGGGCGGGTCCAGGTAGGCGCGCCACCAGTCCCTGAGGTCGGGCGAGGCGAGGGGCGTGAGGGTGGAGACGATGGGCGCCTCGCCCCTGGGCACGATCCAGGCCCCGACGCAGCCGATGAGCCCCGACTGGATCTTGCCGAGCCGCTCGCGGGCCGCGCGGACGTCGGCGATGCCCTTCGCGCCGTAGGAGTCCATCATGTTCATCGACTCGTCGGCGGCGAGGGAGAACACAGCGGTTATCGAGGAGCTCACCGAGGCGACGCGGCCCGCCAGCGCCTCCTCGGTGTCTGAGACGAGGGTGTCGGCGAGGCGCGTGAACACGATGGCCGTCGTGGCCGCCATTCCCGCGAAGAGCACGAGGACGACGGCGAGCGACAGGAGCTCGACCGATCGCTCGCCCGAGCCCCGCGGCTGAGCCTTCACTCGCCGGCCGTCCGCGAGGTTTTCCTGAAGCTTCCGGGGCTGGTACCGGCGATCTTGCGGAAGAGCTTGGCGAAGGTGGGCAGGTCCGGGAAGGCGAGGCGGTCGGCGATCTCCTTGAGGGGGAGGTCGGTATCGGACAGGAGCTCGCGCGCCTTTCCCATCCGATAGATCCGCGCGTATTCCATGAGGGAGCAGCCGTAGGCCCGGCGGAAGCTCGAGCTGAGCCACGCCGCCGATACGCCGGCCGCTGAGGCCGCGTCGGCCAGCGAGAAGCGAGAGTCGTAGTGCGACTCGATGAAGCTGACCGTCTTCCTCACGCTCTCGCTCATGCCTCCGCAGGCGCCCGGTCCGGGGGGGAGCGCCGCGCATGGACCGAGCTCGCGCTCGACCTTCGCGAGGAGGGCGCCCATGTCCTCGGGGAAGACCGGCTTGAGGAGGAAGTCGAAGACGCCGAGTCTGATGGCCTGCTGGGCGTAGGTGAAATCGTCGTAGCCCGAGATGATCACGGCGAGTCCCTTCCAGCCCGAGTCCCGGAGGCGGGAGAGGAGGGAGAGCCCGTCCTCTCCCGGCATCCGAATGTCCGAGAGGAGGAGGGCGGGCTTGGCTTCCAGGGCCGCGGCGAAGGCCTCGGAGGCGCGTCGGCAGGAGGCCACGACCGAGAAGCCCCGGCCGTGGTCCCCCACGTAGGCGGAGTAGCGCTCGAGGGCGGCGGGCTCGTCGTCGACGACGATGGTCTTGATCATGGGACCTGCAGTCTATCCCTTGATGCCCGAGAGGGCAATTCCTTCGATGAAGAAACGCTGGAGGAAGACGTAGACCGCCAGGAGGGGCAGGATGGCGAGGACCGTGGCGGCCATGACGAGGTTCCACTGCACGTCGAAGTCGCCGCGCATTATCGCCAGCCCGAGTGTGAGGGTCCGGAGCCTGTCGGAGTTGATGAAGACCAGGGCGTAGAGGTACTCGTTCCAGATTGCGAGCAGGGTGATTATGAAGAGCGTCGTCAGCGCCGGCTTCGCGAGCGGGAGGATGATGCTGGCGAAGCGGCGGGAGTAGCCGTAGCCGTCGACGATCGCCGCCTCCTCGAGCTCCTTGGGAATCCCGAGGAAGAATTGCCGCAGCAGGAAGGTCCCGTAGGCGGTGAATACGCCCGTGAGCACGAGCGAGAGCCGGGTGTCGATCAGCCCCGTCATCCGGAACAGGATGAAGTTGGGGATGAGGGTGACCTGGCGCGGGACCATCAGCGTGGCGAGGTAGACCAGGAACAGCGCGTCGCGCCCCGGGAATTTGAGGCGGGCGAAGGCGTAGGCCGCCATTGAGGAGGTGAGCAGGGTTCCCGCGCAGCAGGCCGCGGCGATGTAGACGGTGTTGAGGAAATAGGAGAAGAAGGGGATGGCCTTGAACACGTCCGCGTAGTTCTGGAAGCGCGGGACCTTGGGGAAGGGGTTGGAGACGTCCTTGATGACCTCGGCGTAGGACTTGAGCGAGAGGCCCCCGGCCCAGGCCAGGGGCACGAGGATCACGGCCGAGACCAGGACGATGGCGAGGCCGACCGCCAGGGCGCCCGTTATGCGATATTGATCTCTCATTCCTGCACCCAGCCCTTCGAGGAGCGGTTCTGCGCGAGGGTGAGGGCCAGTACGATCAGGAAGAGCGCGAGGGACAGGGCCGAGGCGTAGCCCATGCGGAAGTTCCTGAAGGCCGACTGGAAGATGTACATGACGAGGGTGTTGGTCGCGTTGCCGGGCCCGCCCTGGGTCAGCACCGTCGTGAGGTCGAAGACCTGGAAGGCCGCGATCACCGAGGTCACGAGCACGAAGAAGGTGGTCGGCGAGATGAGCGGCACCGTGATGTGGAGGAATTCCTGGAGGACGTTGGCCCCGTCGACCTCGGCGGCTTCGTAATACGTCCTGGAGATGCCCTGCAGCCCCGCGAGGAAGATCACCATCGCGTATCCGATCTCCTTCCATACGGCGACGCCGATGACGCTGGCCATGGCCCACTTCGTGGACGAGAGCCAGGGGACGGCCTTGCCGCCGAAGTACCTGACGATGGCGTTGAGGAGGCCGGAGGACTGGTCGAAGAGGGGCTGCCAGATCAGGGCCACGGACACCGCCGAGCAGATCACCGGCAGGAACACGATCGTCCTGAACAGGTTGCGCCCGATCAGCTTCCTGTTGAGGACCAGGGCGAGGAAGAGGGCGATGACGATGGTGAGCGGCACCTTGGCGAAGACGAAGACGGCGGTGTTCAGGGTCGATTTCCAGAACAGGGAGTCGGAGAGGAGCTCCCTGAAATTGGCGAGGCCGGCGAAGGAGGGCCTGTCGAGCAGCTTCCAGTCGAAGAAGCTCAGGCCGAAGGACGCGACGACGGGAAAGGCGGTGAGGAGGAGGAAGCCCAGGAGATTGGGCAATAGGAAAACAAAGGCCGCGAAACGCTCTTTCTTCTGCGTCCGAGTGGGCGGTAAGCGCATCTCGCGGCCTCCTGTCGTGTTCTGCCCGGCCGGGGCTATTTAGACGTACGGTCCATCACGGCCTGGGCCTTGGAGGCGACTTCCTTGAGCGCCGCCTCGGCGGTCTTGTCCCCGATGAAGACGAGTTGGATCGCCGGCTTCACGAGCTGCTCGATCTCGAGCCAGCCCGCCCTGAGGGGGAGCTTGTGCCCGTAGGTCTTCGAGATGGCCTTGGAGTTGGCCTCGACGAGCTTGGGGTATTTCGTCGCGTCGGCGTAGAGCGCCCAATACATGGAGCTATCCATCGTCGGGGGCATGCGCTTCGCCTTCATGTACAGTGTCTCGCCCTTGCCCTCGGGGCCGCGCAGGTACTTCACGAAGGCCCAGGCCGCGTCCTGCTTCTTGCTGCCCGCGGAGATGCCGATGATGTTGCTCTTGACCACCGAGGTGCTTTTGACCTTGCCGTTGGGCATCGGGAGGACTTCGAAGCGGACGCCCTCGACCTTCTGGGTCGAGAGGATCTCGGCGGCCGAGCCCATACGCATGGCTATCTTGCCGTTCACGAAGAGGCGTGTGTTGATGTCGGCCGTGGCGGACACCGTCTCGGGCGGCATGTAGCCGGCCTTGAGCATGTCCGCAAGGCGCTGGACGGCCTGTACCGATTCCGGCTTGTCGAGCGTGAACTTGGTCTTGTCGGCGTTGAAGAGGTCCCCTCCGTTGGCCCAGACCCAGGGGAGGATGCCGCTGATGGTGCCCGGGTCGAAGGCGAAGCCGTAGGTCCGGTCGGCGCCCTCGCCCTTGCTGACCGCCTTGCAGATGGCGAAGAAATCGTCCCAGCCCCAGTCGTTGGAGGGCAGCTTGATCCCCGCCTTGTCCAGGACGTCGAGGTTGACGAACATGTACAGGGGGGCGGTTCCCCAGGGGAGCCCGTAGAGGGTCCCGTTGTAGGTGCACTCCTGGATGCCCTGCTGGTAGTAGGAGGAGAGGTCGAGCTTGTCCTTGGCGACGAGCTCGGCGATGCCCCTGAGGGCGCCGACCTTCATGAAGTCGTTGAAGTAGTAGGAGTCGACGCGCATGACGTCGGGGGCCGCGCCGCCCGCGATCATGGTGAGGAGCTTGGTGTGGTAGTCCCCGTAGGCGGAGACTACGGGCTCGACCGCGATGCCTGGGTTCAGGGCCTCGAATTCCTCGATGATGTCCTTCTCGACGCCGATGGCGTCGGGATTGCCCCAGAACGCGTACTTGATCGTGGTTTTCGCCTGCGCGCCGGCGATGGACGCTGCGAGGGCGAGGGTCGCGAAAGCGAGGACGATGCGTTTCACTATGGGCCTCCTTTAGTGCTTTCGCGAAGTATAGAAACGGAAACCGGGAACGCGATATGTCAGGGAATATGCACTTGTTGTCAAAACTTATCCTCGACGACCGTCGCCTGGGCCTGGGCTAGCAGGCAGAGCTCGGCCGCCTTGAAGGCGTGCTCCTGCGTCATCGCGGTCTCGGTGCGGTCGAGGCAATCCCGGATCAGCGCGCCGAAGAAGGGAAAGCCCACCTGGCCGGCCACGGCGAAATGCCGCTCTCCCTCGCCGTCGACGAGGTAGACCTGGTCGGGAGCGGGATCCCGCGCGACGTCGAGGTACTTGCGCAGCTCGATGTAGCCCTTCGCGCCAAGGATGATGGTGCGCCCGTCTCCCCAGGTTCCCAGGCCCTCGGGGGTGAACCAATCGACCCGGAAATAGCCCGTCGCCCCGTTGTCCGCCGTCAGCGCGGCGTCGCCGAAATCCTCGAGCTCGGGGTACCGCCCGTGGGCGTAGTTGGCGACCCTGGCGGAGACGACCTTGGCGTCGCTCGCCCCGGAGTAGGACAGGAACTGCTCGATCTGGTGGCTGCCGATGTCGCAGAGTATCCCGCCGTACTTGGCCTTCTCGAAGAACCAGGCCGGCCTGGTCTCGGCGGCCAGCCTGTGGGGGCCGATCCCGATGACGTGCAGCACGCGGCCTATCGCGCCCTCCTCGATCAGCTGCCCCGCGAAGACAGCGCTCTCGACGTGGAGGCGCTCGCTGTAGTACACGGCGTACTTCCTCCCCGTCTCCGCGACCCGCGCCCGGGCGAGGGCGAGCTGCTCGAGCGAGGTCATGGGCGCCTTGTCGGTGAAGTAATCCTTGCCCGCGCCCATGACCTTGAGCCCGAGGGCGCAGCGCTCCGAGGGCACGGCCGCGCCTGCCACGAGGCGCAGCTCGGGATCGCCCAGGATGACGTCCAGGTCGGGCACGACCCGCGCCTGGGGATAGGCCGCGCGGAATTTCTCGGCGCGAGCCGGATCGGGGTCGTAGACATACTTCAGCGTGCCGCCCGCCTCGACGAGGCCGTTGCACATGCCGTAGATGTGGCCGTGGTCGAGGGCCGCGGCGGCGAAGGCGAATTCGCCCGCCTCGCAGGCGGCCTTAGGCTTTCCCCTCGGCGCGTAATTCATCCCGTCCTTCCTATCCATGCCGGACCTCCGCGTATCTGCATATCTCGTCGACGAGCTTCATCTGGTACCTCATGCGGCCGACGCCGGTGCCCGACGGCAGGGAGCCGGCCGTCGTGACGACCAGGCGGCGCGAGGCCCCCGCCTTCTCGAAGTCGGAGATCGTGCGCCGCCTGATCTGCTCCGGGGAGCCGTCGCGGAGCAGGAAGGGCGGCATGTGGCCGTTGATCTCCGCCTCCGGCAGCTTCTCGCGGATGAGGCCGGGGTCCACCTCGGGGCCGTAGTTGACGCTGTTGATGCCCAGGGCGGCTTGCTCCTCCAGGAGGTGCCCCATCGAGCTGTCCGAATGCTGGTAACGCCGGGACCCGGCCGGCGCCATCGCGCCCAGCACCTCGCGGAGCACGGGAGCGCAGTACTCGCGGTAGAGCTCGACGTTCATGAGGGCGCAGTTGTCGTCCGTGATCCACCACCCCGGCTCGGAGTTCCCGCTGAAATCCCGCAGGACCTCGTTGAGCTCCACCATCTTGCTCGCCAGGAGGTCGCGGAAGCGGCGCATGAGCTCGGGGTGGTCGAACATCCAATAGATGACGGTCTCGGGCCTCAGGACCGAGGTCATGATCGTCGCCGGCCCCCGGCTGCCCGTCCCGAGCCTAGGCAGCTCCTTGCCCGAGGCGCGGCGCTCCTCCCATTCCCGGAGGAAGGCCTCGGGGAGGCACCAGGATCGCAGGTCCAGGCCCTCCGCCCTATCGAGTATCCGCGCGAATTCGGCCGCGTCGTCGGTGACGGGGCTGAGCCAGGGCGTGCCGCCCTCCGTATAGGCGAATTCGGACCCGAACAGGTTCTCGATGCGCTTCGGCGAGCTCTCCCAGCTGTCCTCGTCGAAGAAGGCCTTGCCCAAGTACTCCCTCGTGACGAGGTTGGCCTCTCGATGCAGCGCGTCGCGGTAGGGCTTGTCCGAGTAGTAGCGGAGAGTGGAACCCGCTTCCAGGAAGCCGAAGAGCCAATGGTCGTCGGGCGAAAACGACATCGCGCAACGCGGCTTGCCGGCCCCCGAGCGCTCGCAGGCCGCATTCTCCTCCCAGAAGGCCTCTACGTCGAGGTCCTCCGAGAGGTCCAGGAATTCGCGTTCCATCAGCGCCATCCTTGTCTCCTTCACGCGTAGGATACTCAAGGCCTCTCCCTTCGCGCTATGTCAAATCCGCTGGTCTTGTTGTCAATAGTCGTATGAAGCCCCGGGATTGCGCCAGCGGGGCCGGAGGCGCCATTGATATTCCCGATATCCCGGAATACTCTGGTCCCATCGCGACGACGGGGGCCCCAATGGACGGATTGATAGGCGTGGACATCGGCGGCACCAAATGCGCGGTCGTCCTGGGCGAGGCGGGCGAGGGCCTCCGCGTCCTAGACAGGATCTACTTCCCCACCGATTCGAGCCGCGGGCCCGGGCCGGTCTTGGAGCGGATCTTCGCCGCGATCGAGGAGCTCCTCGCCCGGAACAAGGGGATCGGGCGTCCTTCCGCCGTCGGCGTGAGCTGCGGGGGACCCCTCGATTCCGCGGCGGGTCTCATCCTCTCCCCGCCCAACCTGCCGGGCTGGGACTCTTTCCCGATAGTCCGCCTCCTGGGCGAGAGGCTCTCCCTTCCCGTCTTCCTGATGAACGACGCCAACGCCTCCGCCCTCGTCGAATGGCGCCTGGGCGCGGGCCGAGGGGCCTCCGACCTCGTGTTCCTCACGATGGGCACGGGCCTGGGAGCCGGAATTATCTCCGGGGGCCGGCTGCTTCTCGGGGCCCGCGACCTCGCCGGCGAGGTCGGCCACCTGCGCCTGGCGGCGGACGGCCCCTCGGGCTACGGGAAGGCCGGCTCCTTCGAGGGCTTCTGCTCGGGCGGCGGCATCGCGCGGGCAGCGCGTGAGCGCGCGCGGGAGCTCCTGGCCGCCGGCGCCCCGGCCGCCTTCTGCCGCGCCGAGGCCGAGCTCGAGGGCATTGACGCGCGGGCCGTCGTCGAGGCCGCCCGAGGCGGCGACCGGGAGGCGGCCGGGATATTGGCCGAGGCGGGCCGCGCCCTCGGCGCCGGTCTCGCCATCCTCATGGACATCCTGAACCCCGAGCGCATCGTGATAGGGAGCGTCTTCGCCAGGGCCGAGGGATTCCTCCGCCCTTCGATGGAGGCGGCGATCGAGGCCGAGGCCCTGCCCCTCGCCCGCGAGTCGTGCCGGGTCGTGGCGGCGCAGACGGGCGAGTCCATAGGAGACCTGGCGGCTCTCATGGTCGCGGCCCACGGCGCCGGTCTCAGCCTCGACGCAGGCTCCGGTGCGGCGCCCTCAGGCTTGCCCTCGCGGCACTTGGACGAGCTCGCCGCCCGTCGGCCCGAGCTCGCGGCCGCGCGCGGGGGCGTCGAGGCGGCCTACCGGACTATCGCGGCAGCCTACGAGCGGGGCGGAAAGCTCCTCGTCTGCGGCAACGGCGGCAGCGCGGCAGACTCGGACCACGTAGTCGGCGAGCTGATGAAGGGCTTCTTATTAAAGCGGCCGCTTCGGCCCGCCCTCGCGGCGGCGATTCGGGGCGCGGGCGCGATCGTCGGCCTCGATCCCTCGGCCCTGCTCCAGGGCGCCCTGCCGGCCATCTCCCTGACCGGGCAGGGCCCGCTCGCGACCGCCTTCGCCAACGACGTCGCGGCGGAGACCGTCTTCGCGCAGCAGGTCCTGGGCCTCGGCTCGCCCGGGGACGTCCTCCTCGCCATCAGCACCTCCGGGAACTCCCGCAACGTCGTGAACGCCGCGATCGCCGCGATCGCCTCCGGGCTCAAGGTAGTCGCTCTCACCGGCAAGGGCGACTGCCTCCTCGATCGCCTCGCGGAGGCGAGGATCGAGGCGCCCGGAGGCTCGACCGCCGAGATCCAGGAGGGGCAGCTGCCCCTGTATCACGCCCTCTGCGCCATGCTCGAGGAGAGATTTTTCGGCTCCTGAGCCGCGCCGGCCGATTGACAAGGGCGAGGGATAGGCGAGAATCGGTAGTAAAGATAGACGCCGGCGCGGCGCGAGCTGTTTATTGTTTGCAAGAGGATAAAAAATGGCGGCGGGGAAGGTGGTCGAGCGGGACGAGGCGGGCCGTCCCCTGCGCATGTTCGGCGTACACATGGACATCACCGAGCGCAAGCGCGCCGAGGCCGCCCTGCGCCAGAGCGAGAGGAAGTGCCGGCTGCTGACCGAAAGCATCAAGGACGTGGTCTGGGTCATGGACGCCGAGTCCCTGCGCTTCCTCTATGTCAGCCCCTCGGTCGCCGGGCTGCGCGGCTATGCGCCTGAGGAGATAATCGAGGCGCCCTTCGGCCACGCACTCGGCCCCGAGTCCGTGGAGTACGCGTTCCGGGACGGTAGCGAGGGGCTGATACGCCTCGAGGCCTCGTCGCGCGGCGGCCGGCTGCGCGTGACCGTCCAGGACGACGGCGAGGGCATGCAGGCCAAGCAGCTCAACGCCAGCTTAGGAATCGAGCGCGGCGAGGGTACGAGGATAATCCTGGAATTCGCGATCTAGGCGCGGCTTGTGCGCCATCAGCGAACCTTGTTCACCGCGTGCCCCCTGCCGTGGCCGACTTGGCTGAAATCCTGGGCGGCGCTCGCCTGCGCTAGGGGGAATACCTCCCCGACCTCGGAGAGGACGCGCCCGCTCGCGAGCAGCCCGGCGATAGGCTCGAGCAGCGCGGCCGGACCCCTGCCGGAGCTAAGCGCCTTCACGCCCATCTCCCTCGCCTTCTCCTCCGAGACCGTCCCGCGACCGTGACGAGGACTCCGCCCTTCTAGAGCAGGCCGTAGGCCTTTTCCAAGGCCTCGTCCCCGACGAAGTCGAGAACCACGTCGGCGTTCGCGACGCTCTCTCCCAAGGGACCCTTCCGGCAATCCACGACGCTGTCGGCTCCGAGGTATTTCGCGAAGGCGGCGTTTCCCTCCGAGGCGACGGACATGAAATCCTTCGGGTAGCCCATGCGGATTTTCCAATCGATTGGATTGACTCCGGCATAGAGCACCTCCACAAGCTGACTTCGTCAGCCCCCAACGCGGGCATCGGCAGGGTCTCGAGGACGAGCTTTTCCGAGGGCCCGTACTCGTGGAACCTGACCGCGCGGAATTCTTTCTGCATATATCTCTCCTCTCTTCGTCCGTGATCGTCCCAGGCTCGAATATAGGCAACGGGCTTCGACAAGGTAAATGCGCTGTAAGTAAAAAGAAAATAACATAAACTCCGCGCTCGCGCCGGGCGACGCTTTACCGGGCGATGGATCCTACATATATTAAAGGACGATGAATGAAGTACTTTCCTTGGCGCACCTGATCTTGCGGCCCTCCCTCCCGTCCGAAGGGCCTCCGCCCCTGCTAGTGCTGTTACACGGCCTCGGCAGCGACGAGGGAGACCTCGTCGGCCTGGCGAAAAAGCTCGACGGCCGCTTCTTCTGCATAAGCGTCCGCGCGCCCTACGCCCTCGATGCCGGCGCAAACGCCTGGTTCCACGTGCGATTCACGAGCGAGGGCACCCTGATCGAGGCCGGAGAGGCGGAAGCCAGCCGCCTGAGGATCCTCCGTTTCCTGGACGAGTCGATCGAGGCCTATGGCCTGGACGCGCGGCGCGTCTTCCTCATGGGCTTCAGCCAGGGGGCCATCATGAGCCTTTGCGTGGCCCTTACGCGCCCGGAGAAGGTGGCGGGCGTCGTAGTCATGAGCGGTCGGCTCCTTCCCGAGATCCTCCCCCTGATCGCTCCCGCCGAACGGCTCAGGGGCCTGCCCTTCTTCGTCTCCCATGGGACGATGGACTCAGTCCTTCCCGTCCGGCTCGGCAGATCGATACAGGAGGCGCTGTCCGCTCTGCCCGTCGAGCTCGAGTATCGCGAATACGGGATGGGACATGAGATCGGAACTCAGAGCCTCGAGGATATATCCGGATGGCTGAGCCTGCGGCTCGGAGCCTTGGCGTCCCCTGGGTAAAAACTGCCAGTTGCATGGGTAAATCTTTCCCACATTCTTGCCTTAAGCTTCCGTGGCCATCGTGGATGGGCGGCGAATCGCATCATTTCGGGCTGGCATGAGGTTTGCTTGTATTATTTGTAGTCATTCTTTTGGAGGTCACTATGTATCGTGCAGTGGGTCGCGGCGCCTGGGCCATGGGCTCTCACGCTTTCGGCTTTCCCTGGGGAGGCATCGCGATGGGCGTTCTCTTTCTCGCGGTAATCGCGCTCGCGGCATTCGCGATCGTTCGGATGGGCAGGTCGGGCAAGGCCGACGCGAAGCGGCGCGGAATCGATATCCTCATCGAGCGCTACGCCCGCGGCGAGATAGACGCGGAGACTTTCCGCGCCATGAAGGCCGTGCTCGAGGCGAAGGACTAGGCCTTCGTCAGGGTCGAGCGTCCGTCCATAAACTCATTGAACGATCCGCAGATAATCTATCTCGGAGTAGTGCACGGATGCCGTATTGCTGCCCCCTGCTACGACGATGGCGGAATTGCCGGCGAACCCCGATAGATCGGCGGCATATGTGAAGGTTTCTTCGTTTGCGGTCTCGGTGTCTTTTTTTATTTTTATCGTGACGCCGGTCGGCGTCACGATAAAAGTTACTAAAAAGAAGCTGGAATTGTCCGCCGATTAAGCATAATTGCCATCATAGGCGCCCTCTAGCCCCGCATGCCCGACGGCTATCGTGCCGATGTAAATGCAGACGGCAATATTCCCGAAGCCGAATGCGATCAATTCATTTTTGAAGCGCGAAGTCGCGGTATAGCTGCTGGGCAAATTGACGGGATTCGTGGTTCCAGCGGCTGAAGCTCCGTTTTGGCCAAAGAGCTCCCATGCATATCTACTGAGCTCCAGCAATCCGCCCTCGACTTTTACCTCGCCTGGAATACTCGATCCTTCGCAGCCGGGATGCGGCGTCAAACTCGGCGCTGCGGTCCATATGCTTGTGTCGAATGTAGTAAATTCCTCATCGAGCAAGGCTGGCGCCGCCGGGGCTGTCACCGTGGCCTGGTAGGACTGCGTCGTCCCATCCTCGGCGGTGACCGTGTAGGTCGCGGGAAGGCTAAAGTCTTGGCTCGCTCCCGAGGCCGGGCTGATGCTCGTCCCCGTTTGCGTAATTATCTGCATAAGCGCGGTGACTGCGGTGCCGGACGGCACCGTGATCGCTATCGTATGCGTCGCTTCGGTGATGACTCCCGTCGCGGCCGGGCTCGTAAAGCCGAAGGCAGTGATGGCTTTTACAGTGCTCTTTGGGGCATCGGTCGTTGGAGTTGGACAACTCGAAAACATGAAGGCGACTGATACGCAAAAAAAGCCAACTGGTATTATTTTATTATTTATAATACTCATGTGACCCTCTCTCCTGATTTTTATGGAAAGCTTCGTATAATTATATGGCCCATAATTAGTCGGATCAATGAGCATTTATTCGGAATGAAGACGTAGCGAATATTCAGGACAACCGCGCCGCTCCCTATTCCTCCCCGAATATATGGCTCGAGACCGAGACGCCCATCAGCTCGGCGCCGTAATCCCTCCTGCCGAGGTCGCTCCCGGCGGCTCCCGCCGCGATGAAGAGGGGCACGAGGTGCTCGCTGCGAGGATGGCATTCGAGGGCGCCGGGGGCGCTCCTCCAATCGACGAGGGCAGAGCGCCGCTTTTCGGGATCCGCCAATGCAACCTTCTCCGCCAGCCAGTCGTCGAAGAGTCTCGAGCTGGCCTTTACCCGCGGGTCCCTCGACATGAAACCGCGCATGTTGTGGTAGCTGAGGCCCGAGCCGATGATGAGGACGCCCTCGGAGCGAAGGGCCTCGAGGGCCCGGCCGAGGGCGAAATGGGCGGCTGGATCGAGGCCGGCGATCAGCGAGAGCTGGGCGACGGGAAGGCTCGCCTCGGAGAAGGCCACCATGAGGGGGACGAAGGTCCCGTGGTCGAAGCCCCGCTCGGTCTCCCTCTTCGAGGCTATGCCGGCCTCGGCGAGAAGTCCTTCTATCCTGGCGGCGACCTTCGGGTCGCCGGGAGCCGGGTATTCGATGCCGTAGGTGAAGTCCGGGAAGCCGCCGTAGTCGTAGAGCATGCCCGGCCTCGCCCCGAAGTGGACGGCCGGCTTGGGCTCCTCCCAGTGCGCCGAGATCGAGAGGATGGCCGCGGTCCTGTCCCGATAGCGCTTGCCGAGGCCTGCGAGGTAGTCCCTGAGGCCCTCGTATCCCGATCTGCCGTCGAAGCTGTCCTCCATGACGTTCCAGGGCCCGCCTCCGTGGGGGATATAGATTACAGGCAGTCTTTGCGTTCCGCTCATTCGGTTCTCCTTGCGTAAAGGATAATCGATTCGGGAGGAAAATCAAAACCTAGCCGGGCTCCCGCGCGCCCTCCCTAGATCTCTTTCCCCTTGAATTGGCTCGCGTAGAGGCGGCGATAGAAGCCGCCCAGGGCGATGAGCTCCTCGTGGCTGCCCTGTTCCACGATCTCGCCGTCGCTGATCACCGCCACCAGGTCGGCGTCCCTGATCGTCGAGAGTCGATGCGCGATGACGAAGCTCGTCCGGCCCTTCATGAGGTGGAGGAGGGCCTTCTGGATGCGCGCCTCGGTCCGCGTGTCGACGCTGCTCGTCGCCTCGTCGAGGATCAGTATGGCCGGGTCGGCCAGGATGGCGCGGCTGATGGAGAGGAGCTGGCGCTGGCCCTGGCTCAGGTTGCCCGCCCTCTCGGAGAGATCGGTCGCGTAGCCCCCCGGCAGCTGGCGGATGAAGTGGTCGGCGTCGGCCATGCGCGCGGCCTCGACGCATTCATCGTCCGTCGCCTCCAGGCGGCCGTAGCGTATGTTCTCCATCACGCTGTCCGCGAAGAGGAAGGTATCCTGGAGGACCAAGCCGAGGCTCCTTCGAAGCTCGTCCTTGCGCATCGAGCGGATGTCCGTCCCGTCGATGCTGATGCTCCCTCCCTGGATCTCGTAGAAGCGCGTGAGGAGGTTGATGATCGTGGTCTTCCCTGCGCCGGTGGGGCCGACGAGGGCGATGGTCTGCCCGGCCTTCACGTCGAGGCTGAGGCCCTTGATGACGGGTGCGCCAGGCGCGTACCCGAAGCGCACGTCCCTCAGGCTCACGTCCCCGCGGACGGGTTCGACGCGACGGGCCGCGCCCGCATCCTCGACCTCGCCGGGCGTGTCGATGATCTCGAAGACCCGCTCGGCCCCCGCGAGCGCGGCCTGGATCGAATTATAGAGGTTCGCGAGCTGCCTGAGGGGCGAGGTGAAATTCTGGCCGTAGTTGATGAACGCGGCGATCGTCCCCACGCTGACGAGTCCGCGCAAGGCGAGCCAGCCCCCGAGCCCCGCGAGCACGACGACGAAGAAGCTGCCGAGCACCTGCGTGAGCGGCATGAGCAGCATGGCGAAGGAGTTGGCGTAGACCCCGGCCTCGAAGACGGCCTGGTTCTTGGCCAGGAAGGCCTCGATGGCCGAATCGCTCCTCCTGAAGGCCTTGATGACCCTCTGCCCGCTGATGGTCTCCTCGGCGATGCCGTTCAGCTCGCCCAGGTTCCTCTGGAGGTCCCGGAAGCCCTTGCGCGTGTACTTCGCGACGAAGCGGGTGAATCCGAACATGATCGGCACCACGACGAGGCTCGCCAGGGCGAGCCAGTGGTTCAAGGCGAACATGGCCGCCAATATGCCCAGCATCGTGAGGGAGCTCGCGACGAGGGCGGTGACGTTCTGGGAGACGGCCTGGTTGATGGCGTCGATGTCGTTCGTCAGGCGGCTCATGAGGCCGCCCGCGGCGTGCGTGTCGAAGAAGCCCATGGAGAGGGTCTGCAGGTGGCCGAAGAGGTCCCTGCGCAGGGCTTTGAGGGCGATCTGCGAGACCCGCGCCATGATCCAGTTCGCGGCCACCATCGACAGGTTGGAGAGGAGGTAGGCGCCGAGCATGAGCAGGACCAGCTTGAGGAGTCCCGCGAGGTCCTTGGCGGCGATGTACCGGTCTATGGCGCGTCCCATGAGGTAGGGACCGAAGAGGCCGAGGGCGGAGGAGAGGACTATGAAGCCGACGACGAGGCTTATCGAAGCCGCGTAGGGCCGCAGGTAGCGGACCAGGCGCAGCATGGCCCCGCGCGGGTCCTGGGCCTTCTCGATCTTGCCCGGCCTGCCGCCGCCGCGGCGCTGCATGCTCGCGCGGATGTCGCTCATTTTAGGCCGCCTCCCAGCTGCGAGTCGTATATCTCCCTGTAGACCGGGCTGGAGCGCAAGAGCTCCGCGTGCCTTCCCCGGGCGACTACGCGTCCCTCGTCGATCACGACTATCTTGTCGGCGTTGAGCACCGTGCTTATCCGCTGAGCGACGACGAAGCAGGTGCAGCCCTTCAAGTAACCGCCCAAGGCCGCCTGTATCAGCGTCTCGGTCTCGACGTCCACGGCGCTCGTGCTGTCGTCGAGGATGAGGATGCCGGGCTGGCCGACGATGGCGCGGGCGATGGCGATGCGCTGCTTCTGCCCCCCCGAGAGGTTCACGCCCCTCTCCTCGACCCGCGTGTCGTAGCCCTGGGGCAGGCGGAGGATGAAATCGTGCGCCTGCGCGACGATGGCGGCCGCGGTCGCGTCCTCGTCGCTCGCGCCCGGGAAGCCGTAGCGGATGTTGTCGCGCACCGTTCCCGAGAAGAGCACGGTCTCCTGCGGGACGACGCCGATGCGCTCGAGGAGGGAGCCCCCGCCGATCGCGCGCACGTCGAGGCCGTCGACGCTCACCGTCCCCGCCGCCGCGTCGTAGAAGCGCGGGATCAGGTTCACGAGGCTCGTCTTCCCTGAACCCGTCGCGCCCAGGATCGCGATGGTCTGGCCCGGCTCCGCGTCGAGGTCTATGCGCTCGAGCACCGGGAGGTCCGAATCGCCGTTGTAATGGAAGGAGACGCCGCGGAAGCTCACCGCGCTCGCCCCGTTCCCGCTCAGGGCCTCGGGAACGGGAGCCTCGGCCACCTCGCTCTCGGAGTCGAGGACCTCGTTTATCCGCTTGGCGGAAGCCAGGCCGTTGGCCCAGGTATTGGCGAGCTGGGTCATCATGATGAGGGGATTCATCGTGGCTAGGAGGTAGTTGGTGAAGGCGACGATCTGCCCCAGGGAGAGCCGGCCCCTGACGGCCTGGACCCCGCCCAGCCAGACGACGAGCACCATGCCGACGTTTATGAACACGGTGAGGGCCGGAGTCATGGAGGACATGAACTCCATCACCCTCACGGTCCCCTCGGTCAGGTCCTCGTTCGCCGCCTCGAAGCGCTCCCCCTCGCGGCCGGCCCGGACGAAGGCCTTGACGAGGCGGGCGCCCGCTATGTTCTCCTGCAGCACCGTGTTCAGCCTGTCGAGCTTCTGCTGGACCCGCCTGAAGAGCGGCTCCATCCTCACGCTGAAGAACGCGATGATCGCCGCCGTCAGGAGGAGGAGGGGCACCATCGACCAGGCGAGCGTAGGGCTCGTCACGAACATGAGGGCTACGCTCCCGACCATCGAGAGCGGCGCCCGGGTGCCGATCCGGAGCGAGATCTGGAATACCCGCTGCACCGCGCTCGCGTCGCTGGTCAGGCGCACCATCAGCTTGCCGGTGGAGAAGCGGTCGAGGTTCCCGTAGGAGAAGCCCTGGATCTTCGCGAAGATCGCGCCCCTGAGGTCCCTGCCGACGCTCTCCCCCACCCGGATCGAGCTGTTGCTGTTGAGCACCGCGGCTACCATGCTGAGGACGGAGCAGGCGAGCATGAGGCCCGAGGTCCCGAGCACGACCGCGAGGTCCTTCTGCCTGACGCCCTGGTCGATGACGCGCTCGACGAGGCGGGGGATGGCCAGGTCGAAGACGACCATGGCCACGAGCGTGGCCAGGGCGAAGAGCGCCAATTTCCGGTAAGGCCTGAGGAAATGGAAGAGCTTGCGGATATCGCTCATTTCGAGGTACCGATCATTGTTTCCTATCCTCGGGGGAGAAGGTCCGCCGCAGGGTCCTCATGGCAGCGTCGATCGCGGCGAGCTCCTTTCCCGTCAGGGAAGCCATCTGGGACTTCATCCACGCGCGGTTCTCCTCGAAATTCTCGTCCATGACCTCGTTCGCGTAGGGCGTGAGGTGGATGCGCATGCAGCGCCTGTCCTCGCTCTCCTGGACGCGCGTCACGAGGCCCTTGGCCGCCAGGGCGTCGACGGCCTGGCTGACGGCGGGCCTGCTGACCTGGAGCCTCTCGGCGAGGCCCTTCACCGAATCGTAGCCCCGGCGTATGTGGCGCAGGGTATGGAATTGCTCCAGCGTGATGGCGAACCTCCCCGTGGCGCCCGCGCGCAGCTTGCCGCGTATGCGGTCCCAGACCGGCGGGAGGGAGTCGAGGACGGAGTCGACTGTCTGCTCGAGGCTCGGAGCCTTCATAAGCGTCCTTTATAGTTAAGCTGCTTTATAGATAAGGAGATTAACAAACTACTAAAAAAGGCCCGGTCCGTCAAGGCGAGCGTTTTCCTCTTGCATAGATCGGGCTCTGTGGTAGCCTATGCCCAAAGGGTCCGAGAAATCCCGGAGGCTCCATGAAACGCTTGCTGCCGCTCGTCCTGTTGCTCGCCGCGACCTTCCCGATCTCGTCCCAGGAGATTTTCTCGAAGTACGTTCCCATACAGAGCTTCTCCGGCCTTCCCATGATCCAACTCAGCAAGATCGACGATCTAGTGGACCTCGCGCGCCAGAGCAAGGGAGCCAGCGCCTTCATTTCCTGGCAGAACGGGAACGCGAGCTCGACCCTCCTGGTCAAGGCCGATCCCGTGTACTACTCCTTCGACCTGAAGGGCTTCGGCTCGGTCGGCGACTTCCAGAAGGGGCAGAAGGGCGGATTCCCGAACGGCCCGATATTCTACGAGGCTGACCTAAAGGGCATCTCGCAGTACGATTTCTATACGTTCTTCAAGAGGAACAGCTTCGCCTCGATGGAGGATTGCAAGAACGCCTACGCGAGCGGCTTCATCGCGAATGACAAAGTCAAGTTCTACACGGTCCTCCCGCTGGAGCTGAGCGCCGAAAAGACGGCGGTGCTCTCCGATCAGATCCCCTTCATCGGGATCATCAGCCAGCGAACCGACGCGTATTCCAACGACGGCAAGACGTATAAGCTGAAGGACCCGAAGAAGAGAAGGGCCGATTCCTTCGGCGTCCAGTCCGGCAGCATGAAGGAGTACCAGGTCTACTACCTCGCCTTGGCTGACGGCAAGAAAACCTACAAGGAGTACTCCGACCTTTCGGATGCCGTCTATTCCGGCTTTTTCGAGGTCAAGGATTTTACCGACGCCAAGGCGGCGGGCTTCGCGAGCGGCGATCAGTATTACGAGGCGACGCAGAAGGGCTTCGCCTCCGCGGACGACTTCGCCCAGGCGCAGCAATTGAGGATCCAGACTTACGCCGAATACAAGCCGATCAAGGATATCAGGGGGCAGCTCGAGGCCATCATGAAAAAGGACGCGTCGACGTTCAACGACGCTGCCATGGTCTATGTCCTGACCCTGCTGCCTCGCGGCAAGCCCTATTCCGTCCCGGCGATCGCCGACTTCATCGAGAAGAGCGTCGCCACGACGCCGGCGATCCGCGGCTTCCTGGACCGCCAGGGCTTCTCGAACTTCGAGGCCGTCATCAAGGATTATTTCAGGAGGAATACGGTCTCGGGCCTGGGCAAATACGACATCGCCGCAGGAGCGTTCACAAGGAATTGAATTCCAGTATGACCTTGGTGCCGTTCGCTCTTTCGGCCCGAATCGTGCCGCCGATTTGCCTCATGAGCTCCCTGATCAGCATCAACCCGAAGCCCGGGGAATGCTCGAAGTCTATGCCCTCGGGCAGTCCCGCGCCGTCGTCGTGCACGCTGATGCGTATCCTGCCGTCGGATTTCGCGGCCTCGAGGGTGATGATTCCCGATGCGCGGCCGGTGAAGGCGTATTTCATGATATTGGTCAGTAGTTCGTTGATGATGATTCCTAGGGTCTGAAGCCGTTTCGCCCCGATGGCGAAGTCGTCGATGCGGGTTACCACCTCCACCGAGCCGCTATTCGGGAAGGTGCGGACCACCTCGTTGATCAAGGCTGGGAGATAGCTCGACACCGATATATCCGTGAGGCCCGGGGATTGGTTGAGCTTATCGTATAGGACCAGCATGCTGTTGAAGCGACTCTCCACGTCCTTGAGCGCGTTTTTCGCGTTCTCGTCCTTCAGGAAAAGGCCTTGGAGGGAGACGAGGCTTTTCATCGTGTTCATGTTGTTCTTTATCCGGTGATGGACTTCCTTAAGGATGAGCTCGTTCTCTCCCAGGAGCGATTTTATCTTTTCGTCCGCGAGCTTGCGATCCGTGATGTCGGTCCCGTGCGTCAACACCAGGGTGATATTCCCGGCCTCGTCCCTTATGGGGTTCGTCGTGGAGGAGAAGAAGAGGGTCTTCGTCCCCAAGGGCACCTCGATCTCGAAGGATTCCCTCTCGCCGGACTCGAATACCCGCTTTGCGATTTCGAGGCGCTTGTCGGCGTTTTCCTTGGGGTAGATGTCCCAGAAGGTCTTCCCGACGAAATACCCCGGCTTCTTTCCGAAGGTCGCGGCGAAGGCGCCATTCGCGTATTGATAGGTCCCCGTCCTGTCCACGGTGAAGACTATGTCCGATGAGAACTCGATCAGGGACCGGTACTTGAATTCGCTGGTAACGAGCAGCTCCTCGATTTTCTTCCGATCGGTTATGTCGAGTATCGATTGAAGGATGTACTTATGCTCGTTGACGTCGATTATGCTCCCGTTCGATAGGCCCGTTCGCGCCTTGCCGGTCTTCGTCCTGATCTCGATTTCCCTGTCGACGAACGCGCCGTCCGCCGCGATGAGCCTTTGCGCTTCCCTTACCGAATCGCCCGAGATGATGCCGAGCTTGACCGCGTTCGCCCCCATAAGCTCCTCCCGGGAATACTCCGAGCCCCGCGAGAAAGCCTCGTTGACGTCGCTGAAGGTCCCGTCCTCCGTATCGACTATCATGATGGGGAAAGGGCTGTCGTCGAATACCGCGGAGTATTTCGCCTCGCTCTCGAAGAGCCGGAAGGCCATCTTTATCGATGCATCGAGGACGGCGATGCCGGAATTCTTGACTACGTATCCGTAGGGCGAGACGCTATCGCATTTCCCTACGAATCCGGGCTCGATATGGCTGGAGAGGAAGACTATGGGCAGATTCCTCTTCATTAGGATCATAGCCGCCGCTTCCGTACCGTCGATGCCGTCTCCCAAAGCGATATCCATCAGGACTAGGCCGATGCCTTCGTGCCGGTGGACCATCTCCACGGCTTCGTTCGCCGAATGCGCCGAGATCACCCTGTATCCGTATCGCTCCAGCTCCATCCTCTCGCCCTCGGCGATGAGGATTTCGTCCTCCACGAGGAGTAAGGTTCTTGGCTTTCCGATGCTCATGGCTAATTCCTCGCGCTCGCGATGAGTCCAGATCGTTAGGGCATGAATTCGATCCTGATTAAGTGTAGCTACAATTGATTGGAAATCAATATTCGCCGGGCGATCTCCTGCCTTCGTACTATCCTATATCGCAATGGAATGCTAGTTGCCTCCCGCTGGCGGCGGAGGACTACGACGACCTGCTGAATCCCGCGCTGAAGGGGAAGATCGCCTCGGCGGATCCTACCTCCTCTTCCAGCGCCTGGGCGCAATTGTGCAACATCCTCCTGGTCAAGGGCTGCTACGAGAGCCCGCAGGCCTGGGCCTATGTCGAATCCTTGATCAAGCAGCCGAACGGCAAGCCGACTTCCGGCTCGTCCGCCGTCTACAAGGGCGAATACCAGGGCGAGTACGCGGTCGGCCTGACCTACGAGGATCCCTCGGTCGCCCCGCTCGCCGACGGGGCCAAGAACGTCCGGGTCGTCTACCCGAAGGAAGGGGCGATGTGGCTGCCCGCGGCCTCGGCGATCGTCGCGGGCCTCACGAATAGGCCGGTGAACACGAAGATCGCGAACAGCAATAAGTTCCTGCAGCCCCTCTCCGCCATTAAGGTGGCGTTCGAGGATATCGCGTATACCTCCGCCCACAAGAAGGATATCCAGAAAAAGTGGTCTGATCTCTGGGCGAAATTGAACTAAGCCGCGCTTGAACGCCCGCCGGGCGCGCAACCCGCCCGGCGGGGGAGATTAGGACATGAGCGTCAGCATCAAGATCAAGAACGCGGCGAAGAGCTACGGCGCCGCCACGATAATTTCCGACCTCTCCCTCGAGATCAGGGAGGGGGAGTTCTTCACCCTGCTCGGCCCCTCCGGATGCGGCAAGACGACCCTGCTGCGGATGATAGCCGGATTCAACACGATAGAAGGAGGCGAGTTCTACTTCAACGACAGGCTGATCAACATGATCGATCCGGCCAAGCGGAACATCGGCATGGTCTTCCAGAACTACGCGATATTCCCCCACCTGTCGGTCAAGCAGAACGTGGCCTTCGGCCTCAAGAACCGCAAAGGCCCCCGCGCCCTCATCGAGTCCGAGACTCAGAAATTCCTCGAGCTCATGAAGATCGACGAGTACAAGGACCGCATGCCCAGCAAGCTGTCCGGCGGGCAGCAGCAGCGCGTAGTGCTGGCCCGCGCCCTCGTAATCCAGCCGGACGTACTCCTCATGGACGAGCCCCTCAGCAACCTGGACGCCAAGCTCCGGGTGGAGATGCGCTTCGCGATTAAGGAGATCCAGAACAGGGTCGGCATCACGACCGTCTACGTCACGCACGACCAGGAAGAGGCGATGGCCATAAGCGACCGCATTGCCGTGATGAGGGACGGAAGCATCCAGCAGATCGGGAAGCCCAAGGACCTGTACCAGCGCCCCGCCAACTTGTTCGTGTCCGCGTTCATAGGCAGGACCAACTTGCTGGGGGCGACGCTCGTGGTCGACGGCGGGGAGGCCCTGCAGAGGTTCTCCGAAGGCTTCGAGGTCGGGCTGGCGAACGTGAAGGATGAATTCATGAGGGGCCAGGAGGTGATCGCGTCGATCCGCCCCGAGGAGTTCGTGATTTCCATGGACCCCAACGCGGGTCTTAGGACGGTCGTCGACGGAAGCGTCTTCCTCGGGCTCAACACGCACTACCTGGTCCGCCGCGATTCCGCCCAGCAGCTGGAGATCATCCAGGAATCCAGGATCGACGAGATCATTCCGGGGAACAGCGTCATCTACCTGACGGTCAAGCCGGAGAAGATCAGCGTCTTCACGGAGGACGGGTCGAGGAATATCCTGGAAGGCGTCCGCAACGACAACGAGCCGAGCGAAGGGGCCTAAGGATGGCGCGCACGAGGACGTTCGATGTCTGGACCGCGATGTATGTCGCGATCTTCGCGGCCTATGCCGTTTTCCTGCTCTATCCGATGTACTCGATCCTGCGGAATTCGGTCGTCGGCGAGAACGGGGGCTTCAGCCTCGAGTGGTTCGTCAAGTTCTTCAGCGCCAAGTACTATTCGCAGACGCTGGTCCACAGCTTCAACGTCACCATATGGACCACGGCCTTGACCCTCGTCATCGGAGTCCTCCTCTCGTATTTCTACAACATGTACGAGATCATGGGAAAGACGCTATTCCAGGTCCTGATCCTCCTCTGCTCGATGTCGGCGCCCTTCATCGGCGCCTACGCCTGGATACAGCTATTGGGACGCGCGGGGGTCGTCACTACCTTCATAAAGTCGGCGACGGGCATCACCGTACCCAATATCTACGGGTTCAACGGCATATTGCTGGCCCTGACCCTCCAGCTCTTTCCCTTGGTATTCCTCTACGTATCTGGCGCGCTGAAAAACATCGACAACTCCCTCCTCGAGGCGTCGGACAACCTCGGCTGCTCGGGGATAAAGCGCTTCTTCAAGGTCGTCATTCCCCTGTGCATGCCCACGATACTTGCGGCCTCGCTCCTCGTATTCGTGCGCGCCTTCGCGGATTTCGGCACGCCGCTGTTCATCGGGGAGGGCTACCGGGTCTTCCCGGTCGAGATCTATACGCAGTTCCTGGGCGAGACGGGAACGAACTTCAGCTTCGCCGCGGCCATAAGCGTCATCGCGATCGTCATCACCGCAGTGTTTTCCCTGGCCCAGAGGGTGCTGTCGAAGCGCTTCGCGTTCACGATGAACGCCCTGCACCCGATCGAGCGCAAGCGGGCCAAGGGTCCTTTCAAGGTTTTCATACACTTCTACACGTATTTCGTAGTCGGGCTGGCCTTCCTGCCTCAGGTCTACATCGTGTACCAGTCGTTCCAGAATACTTCCGGGAAGCTGTTCAAGCGGGGGTATTCCCTGAGCAGCTACCAGACTGCCCTCAAACGGATGAGCGACGCGATTCCGAACACCTTCGTCATAGGGGGGATCGCCCTCGTCGCGGTCGTCCTCATCGCCATCATCATCGCCTACCTCGTGGTTAGGAGGAGCACTATAATCACGTCGACGATCGACACGATGTCGATGCTCCCGTATATCATCCCCGGCTCCGTTCGGTGGCCATATTGCAGCAGATCCCGATTACCATCGAGGAAGCCTCCATCAGCCTCGGAGCCTCGAAGATGAAGACCTTCTTCGAGATCACCGTGCCGATGATGCCCAACGGCATCATCTCGGGCGCCATCATCAGCTGGGTGACGATAATCACCGAGCTCTCGACCGCGATCATCCTGTACAATTCGAGGACGATCACGCTGACCCTGGCCGTCTACACCTTCGAGACGCGAGGCAACTACGGCTACGCGGCGGCGCTGGCGACCCTCCTGACGGCCCTCACCGTCGTATCCTTGCTGATCTTCATGAAATTCTCGAAGTCGAAGGAGATCACTTTCTGAACGACTCGGGTCCTTTGCGATAGGCACTCTTTTCCCAGTTGTTAAAACCCGCTTTATGATTAATAATGACAGAAGTGTCCGAAAAAAGGAGACCAAGGCCCCCATGGATGCGTTCAAAGTCCTCGAGATCAAGAAAAGCGTCTACGAGGGCAACGACGAGCGGGCCGATTCGCTCAGGGCGGAATTGCGGAACGACGGGATATTCCTGTTGAACCTGATGTCCTCGCCGGGCTCGGGGAAGACGACGACCATCGTGAGGACCATCGAGGCCCTGAGGGACGAGATGGCAATCGGGATAATGGAAGCCGATATCGACTCGGACGTCGATGCCCGCGCGGTCGCGAGGACGGGCGCGAGGGTGATCCAATTGCATTCCGGCGGGATGTGCCATCTCGATGCCGAGATGACGAAGCAAGGCCTGTCCGGGCTGGGAACTAGGGGACTCGACCTCGTCATCCTGGAGAACATCGGGAACTTGATCTGCACGGCGGAGTTCGACACCGGCGCCTCCGGGAACGCGATGGTCCTGAGCGTGCCGGAGGGGGACGACAAGCCCCTGAAGTATCCCCCGATGTTCTCCCTGGTCGACGTAGTCCTGGTCAACAAGATGGACGCGATCGGATTCTTCGATTTCGACCTGGAGGCTTTCTCCGCTCGCGTTATGCGATTGAATCCGAAGGCCAGGGTCATCCCGATCTCCGCCAAGACGGGCGAGGGGATCGGCGGCTGGGCCGATTGGATCCGCGGCGAGGTCAAGGCATGGAAAGGGGCGCGATGATGGAGGATGGCGGGCAGGGGGGAGTCGGCATGACCGGAAAGCCGAAGGTTCTCGCGCTGGCGAACAAGATCGCGAGCGGGGTGACGGGCGGGTTGATGCGGGTGACGGCGAAGGATCCGGAGTACAGGATCCTAGAGCCGGTCACCACGGACGATATGGCCGAGATCGCGCTGCACCTGGAGATACGCAAGCCCAAGCGCGTCGACGAGATCGCCGCCCTCTGCAAGAGAGGCGCGGACGAGGTCGAGGCGGTCCTCGGCAAGATGGCGGTCGACGGCTCCGTGAAGTTCGAGCGCGTGAACGGCGCCAACGAGTACTTCCTGGAGCTCTTCGTCCCGGGGGTGATGGAGTATATGGTCGCCAACAGGGCGAACGTCGCGAAATACCCCGTGATCGCCGAGTGCTTCGAGGAGTACACGAGGAAGCTGGGCGTGCTCATGGCGGGCAATCTCCCGGTCGGCATGGGCGTGATGCGCGTCATCCCCATCGACAGCGCCATCGAGGGCGATACCCGGAAGGCCTCCTACGAGGAGATCGCGGACCTCCTCGCCAAGCACGAGGTCTTCTCCGTCGCGGATTGCGCATGCAGGACCTCCATGCATGTCATCGGCGAGGGCTGCGGGCACCCCATCGAGGACATGTGCATCCAGCTCGGGACGGCGGCCGAGTTCTACATCCGCACCGGCAGGGGTCGGAGCGTCACCCGCGAGGAGGCGATCGACATCTGCAAGAGGGCCGAGAGGGACGGCCTCGTGCATCAGATCCCGAACCTCTCGGGGCCTGGCAAGGCGCTCGCGATCTGCAACTGCTGCGGCTGCTCCTGCTTCGGCCTGCGCAACGCCAACTTCTACAGGAATCCCGACTTCTCGCGCTCCAACTACGTCGCGAAGGTGGACAGGGACAGGTGCGTCGCCTGCGGCGAGTGCGCCGAGAATTGCCAGGTCAACGCCCTGACCCTGGGGAAGAGCATCTGCTCGTCGAGGCCGGAGCCGATCCCGGCGGAGAAGGATACGCCCTACGATACTCCATGGGGCAAGGATCGCTGGAACCCGGAGTACCGCCACCGGAACGTCGTCGCCGAGAGCGGCACCAGCCCCTGCAAGACCGAGTGCCCGGCCCATATCGCCATCCAAGGCTACATCAAGATGGCCGGGCAGGGCAGGTACCGGGAGGCGCTCGAGCTCATCAAACGGGAGAATCCCTTCCCGGCGGTCTGCGGCCGCATCTGCCCGAGGGCCTGCGAGTCGGCCTGCACGCGATCGGGCGTGGACGAGGCCCTCGCCGTCGACGAGATCAAGAAATTCATCGCCGAGCAGGATCTCAATTCCGAGCGCCGCTTCGTTCCCGAGAGGAAGGCGCTCCGGCCGGAGCGGATCGCCGTGATAGGCGCGGGCCCGGCAGGGCTCAGCTGCGCCTATTTCCTCGCGGTCGACGGCTACCGTGTGACGGTGTTCGAGAAGCAGAAGAGGCTCGGCGGCATGCTGACCCTCGGCATACCCTCCTTCCGACTGGGCAAGGATATAGTCCAGGCCGAGATCGACGTCCTCGGGGAATTGGGCGTGGAGTTCGAGGCGGGCGTCGAGGTCGGGAAGGATCTCTCCCTTGGGGAGCTCCGGGCGCGGGGCTACAAGGCCTTCTATGCCGCGATCGGCGCCCAGGGCGGCAGGAAAGTGCGCATCGAGGGAGAGGCCGCCCAGGGCGTCCTGACCGGCGTGGATTTCCTGCGACGGGTGAACCTCGGCGAGGACCTGAGGCTCGAGGGCCGGGTCATCGTTATCGGCGGCGGCAACGTCGCCATCGACGTCGCCCGGACGGCGACGCGCCTCGGCGCGGCAGCCGTCGACCTGTACTGCCTGGAGAGCCGGGAGGAGATGCCCGCCCTCGGCGAGGAGATCGACGAGGCGCTATCTGAGGGCGTCTCCCTCGGCAATTCCTGGGGCCCGAGGCGGATCCTCGTCGAAGGAGGGCGCGTAGCCGGCGTGGAATTCCAGAAGTGCGTCTCGGTCTTCGACGAGGAGGGAAGGTTCAGCCCGAGCTTCGACGCCACCGTCGCGAAGACCGTCGACGCCGACTATGTCCTGACCTCGGTCGGCCAAGGCATCGAGTGGGGCGGCCTGCTGGAAGGCACCAGCCTCAAGCTGAATCCCACTGGGTCGGTCGTGGCGGATCCCCTCACCTTCCAGACGGGCGAGCTCGACGTCTTCGCCGGCGGGGACGCGCTCACGGGTCCCAAGTTCGCCATCGACGCGATCGCCCTGGGCAAGCAGGGCGCCATCTCGATCCATCGCTACGTCCACGGGGACAACCTGGCCATCGGCCGCGAGCGGGAATACCGCGCGCTCGACAAGGATGCCTTGAGCCTGGGCGGCTACGACCGCTTGCCAAGGCAGAGGCCGCTCCGCGCCGACGGCGGCGAGTCGAGGTCGACCTTCGAGGACCCGCGAGCGACCTTCACGGAGGAGCAGATGCGGCGGGAGACCGAGCGCTGCCTCGGCTGCGGCGCCGTCGTCGTCGACGACTACCAATGCGTCGGCTGCGGAGTGTGCACGACCAAGTGCAAGTTCGAGGCGATCACGCTGGTCCGGAAGTACGACAGCCCCGGCGTGGAGTTCAACGCGATGAAGCCCCTCGTCGTCATGCACGCGGTCAAGCGGCAGGGGAGGATCGCCGTCAAGAAGGTCAAGACCGCGATTAAGTCGCTGTTCCCCGGGGATGGAGCAGGGGCGAGCGAGTAGAAGTGCACGAGCTGGGCGCCGTATTCGAGATCGTCAGGACCGTCGAGAGCTTCGCGCGGGCCAATGGGGTGACCAAGGTCGATACCCTGGTCCTCCAGATCGGCGAGCTCTCGTCGATGATCCCGAAGTACATCGAGGACTGCTTCCCGGCCGCCGCCGACGGTACCCTGCTTCAGGGAACGAAGCTGAGGATCGAGACGCTCCCGGGCAACGCGCTATGCACGAGCTGCAAGGCGGTGTTCAACCCGATCGAGAATTCGGGGGTCTGCCCCGGCTGCGGGGGCGAGGACTGGACCCTGCTGTCGGGCAAGGAATTCCTCATCAAGGAGATCATCGCCTGCTAGCCCGGGTCGAGGCTCACTCCCGCTCGAAGACCGGGATCCATCCGAGGGGGGCCTCGCACTCGAGATGGCGCCCGCCTTCCAGCGCCGCGCCCCCGCGGATGCTTCTCCATCGGCCCTTGGGCAAGTAGACGCTCCTCGACCGCAGCCCGGGGCCTAGGACGGGCGCGACCAGGTAGGAATCGCAGAACAGGAATTGGTCCTCGATCCTCCAGGCCTCGGCGTCCTCGGGATAGTCGAAGAAGAGGGGCCGCATCGGGGGAAGGCCCCTTTCGTGGGCGGCGCGCATCGCCTCGGCTATCCGCGGCTTCAGCCTTTCGCGCAGCTCGATATGCTCCACGCAGATGCCGTACACCTCCTCGCCGTAGCTCCACACCTCGTTGGGGGCGCCGGAGCGGCAGCCCGCGCCGCCGCTCGAGCCGACCTGGGGCTGCCTGGGCTCGCGGTCGCCGTGGAGGCGCATGACCGGGCAGAAGGTTCCGTACTCAAACCAGCGCGCGAAGAGCTCACGGAACTCGGGATCGTTCGGATCGCCCCCGTGGAAGCCGCCTATATCGGTCGTCCACCAGGGAATGCCCGCGATGCCCATATTCAGTCCCGCGGCGAGCTGGCAACGCAGGCTCTTCCAGCTCGAGTGGATGTCTCCGGACCAGACGAGGGCGCCGAAGCGCTGGCTCCCCGCCCAGGCGCAACGGATCAGGTTGATGATATTCTCCTGCCCCGCAGCCTCCATGCCCTCGAAGAAGGCCCTCGCGTACATGAGGGGATAGATGTTGCCGACGGCCAGGTCGGAGCCGAGATGGTAGCGGTAGTTGTCGAAGTCGTAGGCCGTGTACTCGGGCTCGGCCTCGTCGAGCCAGAATAGGCGAATGCCCTTGTCGTAGTAGTTCCGCTTGACCTTCCCCCAGACGTAGCCGCGGGCCGCGCCCTTGGTCGCGTCGAAATGGAGGGAGTTGCCCTGGAAGTCCATGGAGACGCGGATGCCCCGTTCGGTGCGGATGAGGTGGCCGAGATCGCGCATCTCGGCGAAATTCTCGCTGCGGTAATCCACCGTAGGCCAGACCGAGACCATGAGCTCGATGCCGAGGCCCTTGAGCTCCGCGACCATGGCCTCGGGGTCGGGCCAATAGGCCGGATCGAAGCGCCAATCCCCTTGGGTCGGCCAATGGAAGAAGTCGACCACGATTACGGAGATCGGGATGCCGCGGCGCTTATACTCGCGCGCGACGCCGAGCAGCTCCTCCTGGGTCTGGTAGCGCAGCTTGCACTGCCAGAATCCCATCGCGAAGTCGGGCATCATCGGCGCGTGGCCGGTAGCGCCGGTATAGCGCTCGAGGATCCCGGCTGGCTCGTCTGCGGCGGTCACCCAGTAGTCCAGGGCCTCGCTCGAGGAAGCGCGCCAGGTCGTGCCGTTTTTCGCAAAGGAAGCCCGGCCTATCGATGGGTTGTTCCACAGGAAGCCGTAGCCGAGGCTCGAGAGGAAGAACGGCACGCTCGCCTGCGAGTTGCGCTGCGCGAGCTCGAGCTCGGTTCCCTTCAGGTCTAGGTAGGGCTGCTGGTATTGTCCCATGCCGTAGATGCGCTCTTCCGGCGCGAGGGACTCGAAGCGGGCCGCGATCTCGTAGTCGCCGCCTATGATGGGCCTGAACTCCCGGGCCTCGAGCTCGAGGGCGGAGCAGTCCCCGGACAGGATGTCTCTGCGGGTGCGCAGGGACTCCTCGAGTATCGGCTGTCCGCGCGCGCCGAAGAACGAGAGTTTCCCCGAGCGCGCGAGCTCGGCCCGGATCGCGCCGTTCGAGATCGAGGCGCCGCCGTCCGCGGTCTCGATCCTGACTGCCCCCGGGCCAAGGGCCGGGCGAGGGAGGAGGGCCCAGTCCTGTTCCGGCATGGCCGGCCCCTTGGTGGCCCGCACGCGCAGCGCGTCAGGACCCCAGGCCTCGATCCGCAGGATCTCGTGGTCTTCCTCGCGCAAGAGAGCCTCGCCGATTCTATGGATTATCGCCATGATCGCTCTCCTCTATCTTCCAATAGATGCCATAACGTCGGCGGTACTGCCGGAAATGCGGCGAGAACCGCAGCTCCCTGTTCGCGTTCCTCAGCGCGAACTCGAGCCCTCCGCCGAGCCGCTCGAAATTCGCCGAGGCGTTCTCTATCCACCTGTCCCTGGGGCCATGGCCGGCGTCGATGACGATGCGCTCGTCGGCATCGCCCTTCGACTCGGGCACCAGGACCTTGACGCCGTGCACGGTCGTCGTCATGTCCTCGTCTCCGAGGGCGGCGCTGAGGACGACTGGGCCATATTTGAAGGCGTAGACCCCGTCGCCGTCGGGCAGGGACCTGACGGCGATCCGCATCGGGATCAGGACCTCGAGCCTATCGCCGTCGGCCCAGTCCCTGTCTACGATCGCGTAGCCCCCGAGCTCCGGCGCGGCGATGCCGGCGCCGTTGAGCCGAAGCTCGGGCTTCCCGGCCATCCAATCGGGGAGGCGCAGGCGCAATTCGAATTTTCCCCCGCCCTTCGCGGTGAACGCCGAGCTCGCTCCCTCCGGGATCGAGCTCTCCTGGATGACTTTCAGGCCCTTTTCGGCCCAATCGAAGGTCGAGCTCACGTAGAGATTGACGCATAGGGAGTCGCCTTCGCAGGCGTACAGGCCGTCGGAGAGGCTCGTGAAGTTCTCCGTCCCCGTGCCCGTGCAGCACCAGAAATGGTCGAAGGCCGAGCTGAAGACCTTGAAATAGCCAGTCGCCATGGGCTGGAAATACGTGGTCATGCCCGTCTCCGGATTCTGCGAGGACAGGATCGAATTAACGAAGGCATTCTCGTAGAAGTCCATGTATCTCTTGTCGCCGGTCAGGCCATAGAGCGCCTTCGTAAGCTTGAGCATGTTGTAGGCATTGCAGGTCTCGCAATTGACCTCGCTGCGCTCGTCGTCGAGGGCTCCGGCGGGTCCGAAATGCTCGTCGTCGCTGTTGCCTCCGGTGATATAGCTGTGGTCGAGCGCTACCATATCCCAGAAGCGCGCGGCCGACTCGAGATAGAACGCCATATCCCCTTCGTCGCCGGCTCGTTCGAAATCGCGCTCGCCTATCTCGCGCCACGCGAGGTATCGATTCAGGGCGCCGAGGAATTTCGGGATGGTCGTGTTCGCGTGCCTGCCGTCCAGGACGTCGTCGCCGCGGCGGATGGCCTCGAACAGGGCGAGCTCGTCGAAGGCGTGGGCGGCGATCGCGTGCTTCCTCTTCCTCGTGAGCTTGTAGAGCTCGTACAGGCAATCGTTCATGCCCCCGTACTCGATCCCGAGCACCCTGGCGCGGGTCGCCTCGCTCCAAAGCGAGGTCCGCGCGTAGACCCAGTCGCCGAGCCTCGAGGCGCAGGCCAGAGCCCTGCCTATCCCGCAGATTTTGTGGGCCGAGACGAGGCCGGCGAGTATCTTGTGCATCGTGTACCAGGGCACCCAGGCCTGAGTGAGGATATTCGTCTTGCCTGCCTCGACATTGTCGAATTGCAGGCGCCCCGGCACGCCGCCCGCCGTGGCGAAGAGGAAGCCGTCGTCCTGCTGCGCGTCGGCGAGCGCCTCGACGAGGGAGCTCGCGATCGATAGGAATTCGCCTTCCCCGCTGTCGCGGTATGCCTGCGCGACCGCCGTCAGGTAATGGCCAGCGAAGTGGCCGGAGATGAGCGAAGTCTCCCATCCGCCGTATGTCCTCGCCTCGGTAGGGATGCCCGCCGTCCTGCGGAAGCCCGCCGCGAGGCGATCGACGTCGAATCGCCTCAGGTAGGCCTTCTCCTTCTCGAAGGCGTTCACGTAGTACGGATCCGTCAACGTTACCCTGTTCACCGAGGCGACCCCCTATGCTCGACTATCCCTTGACCGCGCCGCTCGTCAGCCCGCTGATTATATACTTCTGCATGAAGACGAATATCGCGATGACCGGGATTATGGTCACCACGGCGAAGGCCGTCAGGTAGCTCCATTTCGTGCCGTACTGACCCATGAAATTGAAGATGCCCGCGGTTATCGGACGCATCGCCTGATCCTGGAGGAAGGTCATCCCGTAGGCGAGGTCGCCCCAGCCGTAGAGGAAGGAGAAGACGGTGCATACGATCACGCCCGGGGAGGCGATAGGCAGGAAGATCAGGAGGAAGGCCGAGAAGCGGTTGCAGCCGTCGATCCGCGACGCGTCCTCGAGCTCCTTGGGTATGGAGGCGAAATAGCCTATCAGGATCAGGACCGAGAAGGGGATGCCGATCGTCGCGTCCGCGAGTATCGCGGAAAGCTGGGTATTGAGGAGTCGGGCGTTCTTGAAGATGATGAACATCGGGGTGAGGAGCACCGAGACGGGCAGCATCTGCGTCACCAGGAAGCTCAGGATGAACAGCCGCTTGCCCTTGAAGCGGAAGCGCGCGATGCCGTACGAGGCCGGGATGGCCAGGACCAGGCAGATGAGCATCACGCAAGACGAGATCGCGAAGCTGTTCTTGAACGATTGGAACATGTTGAAGTCGCCGTGCTTCAGCTGCGCGAAGTAGGAGTCGGTATTCAGGACCTGGGGGACGAGGGTCGGCGGGACCTTGAATATCTCGATCTCGGTCTTGAGCGAGGTGACGACCATCCAATAGAGCGGGAACATCAGCAGGGCGAACGCGAGCAGCGCCAGGACGCACAGGGAGAGGTTCCTGATCCTGTCGGAGGCCTTTCTCTCGGGCATCAATCGGTCTCCTTGTCGTCGTAGACGAATTTCAGGTACGCGATGCTCACGACGAACAGGATCAGGAAGAGGATATTGGCGGTCGCGGCGCCCTGGCTGTATTTGAACAGCGTGAACGACAGCTTGTACGAATAGGTGGACAAGAGGTGCGTGGAGTTCACCGGACCGCCGTTCGTCATGACGAAGACCAGGTCGAAGACCTTGAATGTGTAGATGAAGCCCAGGATCAGCACCGATTCGATGACGCTCTTGAGCATTGGCAGGGTGATATGGAAGAAGGACTGCCGCCTGTTCGCGCCGTCGATCGACGCCGCCTCGAGGAGCTCGGGCGGGATCGTGGTCAGTCCGGTCGAGATGAGGATCATATTGAAGGGGATCCCGATCCAGGTGTTGGCGACGATCAGGGAGAGCATGGCCAGGCGGGGCTGGAGCAGCCACTCTATCGGCTGGCCTATGAGGCCGCAGGCTTGCAGGAACTGGTTCAGGATGCCCACGTTCGAGCTGAACATGAACTTGAACATCAAGGCCGTGACCGTCATCGGGATCATCCAGGGTATCATGAGGAGACCCCGGATCGGCCTCGCGATAGAGAAGTCCCGCCCGAGGAAGAGAGCGAGCGCGAATCCGATGATGAACTGCAGGGCGATGCAGCAAACGGTGAACACGAAGGTATTGACGAGCGAGGGCAGCAGCACGCCGTCGCCGAGGAGCGTCCGGTAGTTCCGGATGCCGATGAAAGGCTTATGGGGCTTGTTGAGCGTCATCACCGTGACGTCCTGGAAGCTGAGGATGAAGTTGCTGATGATGGGGTACCCGACGAGGAGCAGCATGTATATCGCCGCCGGGAGGACGAAGAGGTATCCGATGTTGCCTTGCCCGAAAAAGCGCTTGATGCGATTCATTGCTTTCCCTACGCGCCAGGAGACTTATGGCCCGACGGGAACGAAGGGCGCGTCGAGGCCCTTCGTTCCCGTCGCATTGCGTAACCGTTCTTAATCGGCGATTTACTTGACTATCGCGTCGATGGTCTTCTGCGCCTTCGCGGCGGCGGCCTCGGGGGTGGCGATGCCCGTGAGACTCTCGTTCATCGCGAGGGATAGGGCGTCGGAGATCTCGGGCCAGCGGGGATGCGGGCCGCGGGGCTGGGCGGAGGCCATCTGCGCGGAGAAAACCTTCATGACGGCGTCATTGGCGAACTGACCGTCGGCCACGTCCTTGCGGGACGCGATGTAGCCGAAATCGTTGATGTAGGTCTTCATCTCGGCGGGACTCGCGGCGAACTTGAGGAAGGCGACGGCCTCGTCCACCTTGTCGCCCTTGACGACTCCGAAGTTCTCGCCGCCGAGGTCGGAGGCGGCCTTGGCGCCGACGGGGAGCGTCACGACGTTCCACTTCAGGTTGGGCGCCTGGGCGCGCATGGTGGGGACCTGCCAGGGACCGTTGACCATCATCGCGAGGTTCCCGGAGATGAACTGGTTCATGGTGTCGCCCTGGGTCCAGTTGATGACTTCCTTGGGCATCGCGCCGCTCTTGACGAGGTCGCGCATCAGGGCCAGGGCCCTGATCCCGTTGGGGTTGTTGATCTGGAACGAGGTGTTCCCGGAGCCCCAGAGCCAGCACAGGAAGCCGAAGGTGCCTTCCTCGTTCTGGACCGCGCTGATGCCGAAGCCGTGCACGTTGCCCTTGGTCGTCTTGAGGGCGACGCTCTTGAGCTCGTCCCAGGTCTTGGGGGGCTTGACGCCCGCGGCCTTCAGCATGTCCTCGTTGTAGTACAGGGAGAGGCAGTTGCTGCCGAAGGGAATGCCGTAGAGCCTCCCGTCCAGCTTGCAGGAATTGAGCGGCCCCGCGAAGTACTGCTTGAGGTCGGGCCAGGAAGCCAGCTTGTCGGTGATGTCGGCGAAGATGCCCATCCCGGCGTAGGAAGCGTGGTCGGGATTGTCGATGATCACGATATCGGGGAGCTCGGAGGCGGCGGCGCCGATGGAGAGCTGCTTCTTGAAGTCGGCGAAGGGGATGTACTTCGTGACGACTTCGACCTTACCCTGAGAAGCGTTGAAATCCTTGCAGATCCTGGCCAGGGTTTCCTGGTGCTTCGGCGTTTCCCAGTAATTCCAGATCGTGACCGTCTTCTTGGACTGGGCGAACGCGCCGCCCGTGAACACCGCGCATGCAGCGAGCGTCACGATCGCGATCGCTAACCATTTCTTCATACACCGCCTCCTTGGTTCTTACGTTTTGGGAGGACCGCTTGGCGGCCGCCCATTCGTTCGGGCCCCATGTTGATGCGTAAATTCCAAGGGCACAACGCGAAATATATTAATATAGGTGGACAACTTTACTGTGGGCCATGCCTTCTCATCGATTCTCCTTCCGGTAATCGGAGGGGCTCCGGCCAGTGACTTCCTTGAAGACCCGGCAGAAGTACTTCGAGTCCCGGTAGCCGACCCGCTCCCCGATGGCGTAGAGCCTCAGGCTCGTGCCCAGCAGCAGCTCCTTAGCCTTCCGGACCCGGTGGTCCCGTAGGTATGCGCTGAAGGTCATGCCGGTCTCGCGGTGGAACTGGGCGCTCAGGTACTCCGAGCTGACGCCGACCCTTCGCGCCACCTCGCTCAGCGATATCCCTTGCGAGTAGGATTCGCGGACGACGCTCCGCGCGCGGCGGACGACCGAGCCGCCGCCCGGCGCGGGTCCGTCCGCCCCGGCGGCGGCCTCGGCCGTCCGGGGGAGGAGCTCCAGCAGCGTCAGCGCGGCGCCTTCCAGCTCGGGCCAGGTCACCGCGAAGGTTATGCGCTCCAGGATATCCTGCTGTGCCAGGCCCGAGTACCTCTCGTACTCGATTTCCCGGGCGGTGCCGAGCGCGCTCCAATAGAAGCGCACCAGGGAATTCTTGATGTCCTTCGGAGAGTACGCCCGGTCGGCGCGCAGGTAACCCAGGAATCCGAGTATCCCGGATTCGAATTTGCCGCGGTCCATCGAGCAGAGGGCGGAGCGGACCGAGCCCTCGATCGCGATGGGGTAGGGCAGCGGGACGACCGGCGTCCGATCGGCCTCCGGCCATGCGATCATCGCCGCGTTCCCGAGGACGATATTCCAATCGAGGCAGGAGTCGACCCGCTTCGCGCCGTCGCGGAGGCCGTCGAGGCCGCTGAAGGCCCCCCATCCCACGCAGAGCGCGCCCCGCCCCCCTTCCTTGAGCCGCGGCGCGAAGCGGCCTTCGAACCAGGCGCGCGTCGATTCCTCGTCCTCGATGTTGAACGCAACGAGGAAGAGCCTGACGCTGCGGGGCGATTCCAGGATCCGGTACTCGAAGGCGGGCCGCTTCGCCAACAGGGCCTCCGCCCGCCCCAGGGTAGCCTGCCGGAGCGCGCCGTAGCCCGCCCCGAGGTAGATCGCGACGAGGGCGAAGCGGCCCGACGCGTCGACGCGGCAGTTACGCTCGAGGAAGGAGCGCAGCTCCCCGTCCACGGCCGCGCCGCCGAGGGCTATCGAATACAGGGCGCCTTCCAGGGAGAGCCCGTCATCCCGCTCCCTCGGCGCATCCTCGGCCCTTATCTCCGCCTCGACCTTCCTCAAGGACCGCGTCAGGTCGCCCACGTTGATCGGCTTGAGGAGGTACTCGCTCACCCCGAGCCCGATGGCTTGGCAGGCATACGAGAATTCGGAATATGCGCTCAGGATGATCGCCTTCACCTTCACCGAGCCTTCCTGCAGCCGCCGGAGCATCTCGAGGCCGTCGAGGTCGGGCATTCGCACGTCCGTGATCACGAGATCGGGCCTGCTTTCGGCGATCGTCCGGAGGCCCGCGAGGCCGTCAGCGGCCTCGCCGACGATCTCGTATCCCGGGTCTATCTTGCGGATGAGTCTGGCCAATCCCTCGCGGATCCGCGGCTCGTCCTCGACTATCGCTATCCTCATCCCGCTACTCCGAAGGCATCACGAGGCCGGATACGCTATCAGTACGCGAGTTCCCTCTCCGGGCGCGCTCTCGATGGCGATCGAGGCCTCGGAACCGTAGTACATCCTGATCCGCGCGATCGCGTTGCGAATTCCGATATGGCCCTTCCTGCCCTTGTCCGGGAGGCCGCCCCCCAGGATCTCTCGGAGGCTGCCCTCGTCGATGCCCCTGCCGTTGTCCGCGATCTCGATCCGGATCCTGGATCCTTCCTTGCGGATCGAGACGGCCAATTCATGCCTCGCGTCGACTCCCCTGAAGCCGTGAACGATCGAATTCTCGACGAAAGGCTGGAAGAGCAGCTTGTGGGCATCGCAGCCGAGGGCCGCCGGATCGACGCCCAGGACGAACCCGAAGGCGTCCTTCAGCCTGGTCCGCTGCAACGACACGTATTTCTTGAGCCATTCGACTTCCCGGCGGATATCGACGAGCCCGTTGCTGTCGTCGATGCCGTATCGCAGGATGTCCGCGAGTGCGCCGATCGCGCCGCTGATCTCGAATTCCTCCCTGTCGATCGCCATCCAGTTGATCGTATCCAGGGTATTGTAGAGGAAATGCGGATTGACCTGCGCCTCGAGCGCCGCGATCTCCGCGTCCCTTTGCTTCGTCGAGGCGGCCTGCACCTCGCGGATCAATCCCGCTATCTTCTCGATCATGGTATTGAAATTCGCCGCGATCTCCTCGATTTCGAGCGGCATCGCCTCGTCGCTCTCAATCCTGGCGGTCAGCTCCCCTCCCGCGGCCGCGTTCATGGCGGCCACGACCGCGCCGATCGAACGCGTGAGCCGCCCCGTGATCAGGAAGATGATGGCGAACAGGACGACGACCGACGCCAGGATCACGAGGATCGAGGCCCTCGCTTGAGCGGATATCTCCTGGTACATGACGCTCTGGTTGCGCGCCGCGATTATGCTCCAGCCTGATTTTTCCTCGCTCAATTCGTAGATCGAGTTTTTTTTCGCGTCGAGGGCGCCTGCTCCCCAGATCATCCTCTTGATTCCCTCGCGTCGCCCGGCGGGATCGGAGGGAAGGTCCACCTTCTTCCCGACGAACGACTTGTCGGGGTAGGATACGATTGTGCCGTCGCCCGCGACGATGAAGGTCGAGTCCTCAGTGGTGCCGCCCGAGCCTTTATCCAGCCGCTCGTCGCAGATCTCCCCGAGCATCCTCTCGTCGATCGAGAGGATGATCACTCCGTTCTTCCTCCAGATATTCTTGTAATCGATGAACCGGTGCCCCAGGTGAAAGAGGTAATGCTTCTTCGCCGTGTAATAGGAAGCGAGTTGCGAGGGAAACACGCGAGTCGCGTTCCCGGAGATCACTTCCCGGAAGAGCGCGGCCGGCTGGCCTCCCGCGATGTCCAGCCAGGAGGTCATCGTGTTGTAGCCCGTCAGGAGATCGTCGAATACCATCCTCCCGCTGCTGGTGAGGACCGTTATCGATTGCACGTAGGGCATGGCGTACATATAGGCATGCAGGGATCGGCGGAGCTGGCCCGAGATGAATTCCGCGTTCTCCCCGCCGTTCAGCTCGTCGACCAATCCTATGAGGTGATCGTCCGTATACATCTGCGAAAGGAGGTCCTCGTAGAAATCCAGGTTCGTCCGGATGATCTTGCGGGTCTGCACGAGATTGATGTTTTCCAGGGCGTCGATCTTCTTCTGCAGCTTCCCGGCGATATTATAGTAGGAAAAAATCTGTATCAGGATCACCGGTATGATCGAAAGCAGGCAGAACGAGACTATCAGGCGATATTTGAAACTCCGCTTGGCCGAAGGGAATCGCGCTGGGGAACGAATCTTCATCGCGGCTTACAGTATGCCATCGCCGGATAAAACGCAAGAAAAAGATCGTCCGGCGGCTGGTCGATAGCTACAGCGCTTTCCCGATGGCGTAGCCCGAGGCGACAGCCTCCATGACGCTGCCGGGCAGCCGGCCGTCGCCGATCTCGTAGACCTCGGCGACCTTGCCCGCGAGCCGGGAGGCGAGGGCCCGGTTCGGCCCGTCGCCGACGGCGATGAGCACCGTATCGGCGGGAAGCTCCTCGCGAGCGCCGTCGGCCGACTCGACGACGACGCTGCGCCTCCTAATTTCCACGCAGCGCCGCGAGGTCAGGGCCGCGACCCTCAATCTCTCGATGTGGCCGAGCAGGATCGTCCTGCTCGTCGCCACCATGCCGACGGCAAGCGAATCGAGCATCTCGACTATGGTCACGCGCTTGCCCTTCCCGGCGAGGAACTGCGCGGCCTCGCAGCCGACCGCGCCCCCGCCGACGATGACGACCCTCCTGCCGACGCGGGCTCCCTCCAGGGCGACCTTCGCGTTCAAGACGATCGGCGCGTCGAAGCCTGGGATGGGCAGGCGCGCGGGCGATGCGCCGGTGGCGCAGACGACCGCGTCGGCCCGGGCCGCGAGCGCCATCTCCGCGGTCAATTCCGAGCCGAGGACGACCTTCACGCCCGCGCGCCGCGCCTGTCTTCCCAGATAGCCGATGAGCGGCGCGAGATTGCCCTTGTCGGGAGGGACGATCGCGACGCGCAGCAGCCCGCCCAGGGCCTCCTCCCTCTCGTAGAGCGTGACCTCGTGCCCACGCAGGGCGGCGATCCGTGCCGCCTCCACTCCGGCGGGCCCTCCTCCGGCGACGAGCACCGTCTTCTTTCGTCCGGCCGGAGGGAGGGCGTAGTCGTTGTCCCCCTTGCCCAGCACGGCGTTGCCCGAGCAGGCGATGCGCTCGTCGCGCTGCAGCTGGCCGTCCGTACATTTCCCGCAGCCGATGCAGGGACGCGCGTCCTCGTAGGTCCCGTCGGCGATCATGCGCGGAAGGTCCGGTTGCGCGAGCAGGGCGCGTCCCATGAAGATGAACTCCGCCCTGCCGCGCGCGAGGGCCCTCTCCGCGAGGGCGGGGTCGAAGGTCCTTCCGCCCGCGATGAGGGGGAGGGTGAGCGCCTTCTCCCCGAGGAAGAAGCCGGGCCGCTTGCCCCCGCGGGCGATGCGGGCCAGCTTCATCAGGCGCACGATGGGAAAGGTGAGACCCTTCGCCTGGCCGCTGTCGGGCACGTCGCGCCTGCCCGGGTTCGTGCTCCAGGCGCCAGCCAGGACCTCGATGGCGTCGACGCCCGCTTCCTGCAGGAGCCGGCAGGCGAGGAGCCCGTCCTTCAGGGATATCCCGCCGAACTCGCCGATCTCCAGCACGCTGAGCTTGTACAGCAGGGGGAAGGAGGGCCCGGTTTTCCCGCGGATCTTCCGGGCTATGTTGAGGGCGAAGCGCGCGCGGTTGGCCGCGTCGCCGCCGTATTCGTCGGTGCGGACGTTCGCCGTCTTGGAGAGGAACTGCTCGACGAGGTAGTAACCCGTCGCGTGCACCTCCACCCCGTCGAAGCCCGCTCTCTGCGCCCGCAGGGCCGCCTCCGCGTACTTGTCCTCGATGGCGCGGATCTCGGCCCGCGAAAGGGCTCGCGGCTCCTCCCCCTCGAAGCCGACGATGAAGTCGTAGGGCTTCTTGACGGCGGAAGGGCCGACCGGCTGCTCGCCGACGTTCTTCCTCTTGGCTCCCCGGCCCGTGTGGCTGATCTCGAGGACGCACTTGGCGCCGTGAGAGTGGATGGCGTCGACGAGCCTCCGGAAGCCGGGAATGTATTTGTCGTCGTCGATCGCGAGCATGCGCGAGGTGTTAAGCCCCAGCGGGGCGTCGACGCAGGTGACCTCGACGACGATGAGTCCGACCCCGCCCTTGGCGCGCTCGGCGTAGTGATTCACGATCGCGTCGTTGACGAAGCCGCCCTCCGCCATGTTCACTCCCATGGCGGGCATGACGATCCTGTTGCGGAGCCTCATGCCGGCGATCGACCCGGGGGACAGGAGATGGGGGAACGCGGCGGCTTTCACGATCAGGCTCCTTCGGCGGTCTACTTCCTCCGCACGGCTTCGATCTCCTCCGCCCCGTAGGTTCGGGTGGAGAAGGACCAGGCCATCGCGTCCTTGCCAGCGAAGCGAAGCGCGACTTTCGTGCCGGGGTCGAAGCCCGGCGCGGCGTCCGAGGGGCGCAGGATTCCGGGAACGCCGGCGAATTTTTCGAACCCCAGCGCGAGGACGGCCCCTTCCAGTCTATAGCTTCCGGATCCGCTTATGTCGATGCGTCTCCCGCCCATATCCGTCTGGCCGAGTATGGACCACTTCAGGGAGGAGTCGGCGGCGAAGCTCCATTCCCAATTCATGCCGGCCAGCTGGAATTCCCAGGTTCCTATGAGCAGGCTCGCGGGGCTGGGCTTGGGCGAGCAGGAGCACGCGATGGACAGGGCCAGGGTGCAGAATGCAAGGCGGGCTATCTTCGCCGGCATGGCTTTTCGCGGTCCGTTCAAGGCCGAAGCTCCGCCCTGGCAGTCGGCAGCCCCTCCGCGGAGGCCTCCAACCAGGCAGGACCGGCGTGGTCGGCCGGGACGAGGGCGTAGGCGATAAGCCTGCCCTTGTAAGCCCGCCGGCGCGGCGCCGAATACTCCGAGCAGTCGGAGACGTCGCCGTTCTCCAGGCCCAGGAGCTTGATCCCTTCCGAAACCGCGACCCGCACCAGGGGACTCCCGGTAGGGCAGAGCCGGCCATCCTCGTCCACGACCTCGAGCTCCACCTGCGCGAGCCTGAAGGCGCCGCGATCGCCCGTCCGAGGGCCGCCCGCGGCCTCCGCGGAGGACGGCGCCTCCCATCGGCTCAGCCCCAGCCGCGCCATCGGCAGCGTGGATTCGATGGCGTCCGAGACGGCTTCCGTCCCCGCCCTTCCCCTGGCCTCGAGACGCCCCCTCTCGAAGGGGACTTCCCAGGCGACGTACTCGACCGAGGCTTCGCGCCTCTTCGCGCCGAGGCTCGCGCCGTTCAGGAAGAGCTCAGCGGAATCGAGGTTGGTATAGCAGAGGACGGAGGTCTCGGCCCCTCTGTCGTAGTTCCAGGATCGGGCCGCTTCCCAGGGCTCGATCTCGCGCCGCCGACCGCCCGAAGCCTCCGGCGTCAGGCAGGTCGCGAGGTAGAGCGCCGGCGCATCGTCCCACAGTATCTTCCGGCGATAGTACCCGGGCTTCTCGTTGCCCGCGGTATCGAGGATGCCGGCGCCTGAGCAGCGCACGGGCCAGCCCCGCGCCTCGCCGAGGAAGTCGATGCCGGTCCACAGGAACTGGCCGCTGATGTATCGGTTGTCCCTGACGGCCTCCCATGCGTCGAGGCGATGGCTGTTCTCGCTGCCGAGGATGGGGAGGCGGGGGAAGCGCGCGTGGTCCTCCTCGTAGAGCTGTTCCTTGTAATTATAGCCCGCGACGTCCAGGGAATCGAGGAAGCCGAGGATAGAGGACAATTCGGGGAAGGCCGCGGCGGCGAGCACGGGCCTCGTCGCGTCGCGCTCCTTGACGATGCGGACGAGCTGGGCCGCTAGGCCTGCGAGGCGCTCCATCCCGGGCTTGTCGGGATCGTACCGCTTCTCCTCCTCAGGCTTGTTCGCGTCGTTGTTGCCGGTCATTTCCTCGAAGAGGGGATAGACGTAGGGATCGTTGGGATAGTCGATCTCGTTGCCTATGCTCCACAGGATCACCGAGGGGTGGTTCCGGTCGCGGACGACGAGGTCGGCCAGGTCCCGCTCGTGCCATTGCGGGAAATCCTCGTAGTAGCCTTGGTGCACCGGCGGATAGACGTTGTGCCCCCGGTACCACTTGTTCTTGCAGCCCTCCCATTCGTCGAAGGCCTCGTCCATCACGTAGAAGCCCAGCTCGTCGCAGAGGTCGTAGAGCTCCGGCGCCTGGGGGTTGTGGCTGCAGCGCACCGCGTTGCAGCCGGCCGCCTTGAGCTTCGAGAGGCGCCGCCGCCAGACCTCGGGCCAGAAGGCGGCGCCGAGGGCGCCCGAATCGTGGTGGAAGCAGACGCCCTTGAGCTTCTCGCCACGGCCGTTGACGAAGAATCCCTCATCCGGGTCGAAGCGAATCGAGCGTAGCCCGACGCTGACCGGCTTGGAGGCGAAGGAGGAGTCCCTGCCGCCGGCGCGGCTTCGAAGCTCCGTCGCGAGGCGGTAGAGGTTAGGCGAATCCGCCGACCATAGCCGCGGGGCCGGCACCGGGATGCTGAGCTCGAAGGAGACGGAGCTCCCGGCCGCGATCGCCATCGGCGGCGAAACCGCGACGAGGCGCTCGCCCTCCTCTCCGTCCAGCACGGCGCGGACGATGGCGCCCTCCGCCCCATGGGCTCCCGCGTTGACGGCCAGGCCCGAGATCGCGACCTCGGCCCCGCCGCCGGAAACCTCGGTTCGAACGACGAGGCTGTCGCTTTCGATGAAAACCGGATCGTGCAGGTCTATGAATACCCTTCGGTAGAGGCCCGAGCCCGTGTACCAGCGGGAGTCCGCCAGATCCTCGTGGGCGAGCTTCACGGCGACGAGATTGCGTCCCTTCCTCAGGCAATGCGTGATGTCGTACTTGAATCCGATGTAGCCGTTGGGCCTCTTCCCGAGGTAGGACCCGTTGACCCAGACCTGGGCGTTCTTGTAGGCGCCCTCAAAGGTTATGGAAGCCCGGATCCCGTCGCCATCGGCGCCACCGAAGACCGAAGAGTCGAACGCGGCGCGGTACCAGCCCGTGCCGCCGGGGAGGTAGCCGGTGCCGCTGGAATTCACCTCGGAGAAGGGCAGGGTCACGGCCCAGTCGTGGGGGACGATCACGTCCTTCCAGCCGCCGTCGTCGAAGGAAGGAACCCAGGGGTCCGCGGAGAGGTCCTCGCGGCTCCCGAGGCCGTTTCGCCCTTCCAGGGCGAATTTCCACTCTCGCAAGTAGACGGTTTTCATAGACCCTCCATGGATGGATGCTATAGGCGCCTGCAATTTCCTGTCAAGCAAAATGAAACCGATTTCAAGTTGAGACTTGCAGAATCCTCCAAACCGTGCTTATCATGAGGCACTATGGCGGAGCAGGAAGTCACCATTTACGACATCGCGAAGGAAGCCGGTGTATCTCCCGCCACGGTTTCGAGGGTCCTCACCAACAACGCCCGGGTCAGCGAGAACAAGCGAGCTCGGGTCGAGGAAGTCATCCGCAAGCACGACTTCAGGCCGAACGCCGTCGCCCGGGGCTTGAGCACCTCGACGCGCCTCCTCGGCCTGATGACCGCCGATATCCGCAACCCCTATTACGCGACGCTCGCCGTGGAGTGCGAGAAGGCCGCCACCGAGCGCGGCTACACGGTGCTGCTCTGCAACATGCTCG